>JAYRRO010000141.1:0-2986 GCA_041910095.1 Dehalococcoidia bacterium | reverse complement strand
GGCGTGCGCGCGGGCATGCCCAGCGCCATGGCCGTGCCGCCGCCGAGCCCGAGGATGAAGAGCCACTCGAAGGTGATGGTGTCCGTCACGAGCATGAGCGCGTTGATGAGCGCGAGAAGCCCCGTAACCACCTGCGAGATAAGCGACAGGTTTCGCTTCTCGAAGCGATCCGCGAGCGACCCGCCGACGAGCGAGAAGAGGAGCATCGGGAGCCCGAACGACAGCGAAATCGCGCCCACGGCGCCGAAGGACTTCGTGAGGTGCCAGGCGAGCAGGGCGCGCGCCACCTGCTGCATCTGCATGCCGGTGAAGGAGAAGAGCGAGGATGTCCACAGGAAGCGGTAGTTGCGCGATTTGAAGACGTCGAGCGCCTGCGAGAAGGACGGCTTCGCGCCCCCCGGCATTGGTCCGCCCGGCCTCGGGCCCATGGCTGCAGTGCCGCGTTCCATCGCCAAGAGATACCTCGCGCGCGAACCACGAGGGTTCGGCCAATCGGATGCATCGATTATTCCACGTCACTGACTGTGACGTAAACGGAAGATTCGAGCGTCATTCGGAATTCGTGTGAGCCGGAACGGTGCCGGTAAGGGCGGCGCGGCGGATAATGCGGCGACTTCACGGGACAGAAGGAAGGCAAGGCCGATGGCGCGAGACTACGCCGCAGACATCCTCGATCCGCTCGCCAGGGACGTGGTGAACAACGTGGGCGTGTGGGTTGAAAAGGAAGTCCGCCCGAACGCGAGCGAGTTCGAACACGCGGACGCCTTCCCCGAGCCGCTGCTCAAGGGGATGTCGGACATGGGACTGTTCGGCATCAAGATCCCGGAGCAGTACGGCGGCCTCGACCTGACCTTCGAGTGCTACGCGGGCGTCTGCATGGAGCTCGCGCGCGGCTGGATGAGCCTCGCGGGCATCATCAACACGCACGTGCTCGTGGGCTACGCCATAAACGAATATGGCACGGCCGAGCAGAAGCAGTTCTACCTGCCGAAGCTCGTCGAGCCCGAGATGCGATGCGCGCTCAGCATCACCGAGCCGGACGCGGGTTCGGACGCGCAGGCGATCAAGACCACGGCCCGCCGCGATGGCGACGACTACGTCATCAATGGGCAGAAGATGTGGGTGACCAACGGCCATCGCGCGGGCGTCTATCTCGTGATGACGAAGACCGACCCGGCGGCGCAGCCGCGCCACAAGGGCATCACCGCCTTCCTCGTGCCGCACGAGACCCCGGGCTTCGTGAAGGGCAAGAAGTTCGACAAGCTCGGCTACAAGGGCGTCGAGACGACGGAGCTTTCATTCGAGGACGCACGCGTGCCGGCGAGCGCGGTGCTCGGCGGCACGGAAGGCAGCGGCTTCCAGCACATCATGAGTGCGCTTGAAGTGGGGCGAATCAACGTCGCGGCGCGAGGCGTGGGTGTCGCGCAGGCGGCGTTCGACGACGCCATCCGCTATGCCCAGAAGCGCGAGGCGTTCGGCAAGCCCATCTTCGAACACCAGGCACAGCAGCTCCGGCTCGCGGAGATGGCTACGAAGATCCGCGCCGCCCGACTGCTCACCTTCGATGCCGCGCGCAAGAAGGACGCGGGCGAGCGCAGCGACCTCGACGCGGGCATGGCGAAGCTGTTCTCGACCGAGATCGCGCAGGAAGTGGTGCTCGATTCGATGCGCATCCACGGCGGCGTGGCCTACAGCAAGGAGCTTCCGCTGGAGCGCTACTACCGCGATGCGCCGCTGATGATCATCGCCGAGGGTACAAGCGACATCCAGAAGATCGTCATCGCTCGCAGCCTGGTGCGCGACTATCCGGTGTAGCCAGCCACCAGCTATTAGCCGTTGGCCGGGACGCCCCGGATGATGAGAGGAGAAGACCACGATGGCTGTTTATGACGGGCGGGATAAGTTCGGGCGGTATTACGAGGAGTTCGAGCCGGGCGATGTGTACAAGCACTGGCCCAGCAAGACGATCACGGAGTCGGAAGACCATCTCTTCTGCGACATCACGATGAACCACCACCCGCTGCACTCGGACCGCTGGTACGCGGAGGAGGAGACGCAGTTCAAACAGAACGTGGTGGTGGGCAACTTCGTGTATTCGCTCGTGCTGGGGATGAGCGTGCCGGATGTCTCCGGGAAGGCGATCGCGAACCTGGAGATCGAGAGCCTGAAGCACAGCAAGCCCACGTTCCACGGGGACACCATCCGGGCCGAGACGCTCGTCCTGGAAAAGGTGGAATCGACGAGCCGGCCGGACCGCGGCATCGTCACCGTGGAGACGCGCGGGATCAACCAGCGGGGCGAGGAAGTGTGCTACTTCCGCCGCAAGGTGATGGTCCCGAAGAAGAACGCGTAGCCCTCAACGCGGACGAACGGAGACATCGGCGGCCGCCACGGTTTCGTGGCGGCCGTCGTGCCGGACCAGCAGCGCGCCATCGGCGGTGATGTCCTCGGCGCGCGCCGCGAATGGTTCGCCGGCCGCGGGAGATACGACGACCTCGCGGCCGAGCACAAGCGAAAGAGCGCGGTAGCGTGGCACGAGTTCGTCGAACGTACGGTCGAGGTTGGTCTCCAGCGCGTCGCACAGGCGTGCAAGCAGCGGTTCCCGCGCGACGGGCCGGCCCAGCTCGCGGCGGGCGCTGGTGGCGATGGCGGCGAGTTCGGGGATGAGCGCCGGGTCGCCGTTGACGTTGATGCCGATGCCCGGGAAGGCGAGCAGGCCGCCGGGTCCGGCCTCGGCGTCGATGAGCATGCCGCAGAGCTTCCGTTCGCCCACCCAGATGTCGTTCGGCCACTTGATGCGCGCGTCGATGCCCTCGGCGGCCACGGCTTCCGCGACGGCGAGCGGCAAGGCGACGGGGAGGGTCCGGTGCTGCCCGGGGGAGAGGCGCAGGACCAGGGTGAAGTAGAGGTTCTCGCCGGCGGGGCTGTGAAACGTGCGTCCCCGGCGGCCGCGGCCGGCGGTCTGCGCCTCGGCGAGAACGATGGT
>JAYRRO010000140.1:0-12618 GCA_041910095.1 Dehalococcoidia bacterium | reverse complement strand
GCCGTCGGCGCTCCGACGGTGGCCGCGGGGCTGCCGGCATCCGTCCCCGGGCCCTCGCCGGCACGCGCGGGGGGCTCGGCGCCCGGCTTCAGCATGAGCGCGACGGCGAACGCCACGCCCAGCAGCGCAGTCGCGGCCACCGAGAGCGTCGTGACGCCGCGCGCCCTCGCTGTCACGCGCAGAGCATTGCGTATGGTCCGCACCGCGCCGATGCTAGGAACGGGTAGCCGGGCCGTCAAAACCGCGTTATGACGCAGAAAAGGTGGGTTTCCCCAAGCGTGACCGAACTCGCCGAGCCCGCCGCGCCCGCCCCCATCGCGATGCCCGATTCGCACCACACGGCCCCCGCTTCGCCCCTCCGGCTGACGCTCGCCGAGGCCACGCGCGCTCGCAACGCCTGGATCGAAGTCGACCTGGACGCGCTCGCCCACAACCTCGCGGCCCTCCGCGCCGCCATCGGCCCCGGCTGCGAGATGATCGTGGTGGTGAAAGGCAACGCCTACGGCGCGGGCATCGAAGGCGTCGCGCCGGCGCTCGAAGCCGCCGGAGTCGAGCGGTTTGCCGTCGCTTGGGTTTCCGAAGGCGTGCAGTTGCGCGAACTCGGAGTCCGGCGGCCCATCCTGGTGCTGGGCCACGCCTTCCCGGAGGACGCCGGGGCCGCTCTCGCGCACGACCTCACGATCACCTGCCACTCACTCGCGCTCGGCCGGGCGATGTCGGCCGCGGCCGTGCACACGGGGAAGACCGCGCGCATCCACATCCACATCGATAGCGGCCTCCACCGCGACGGCGTCTCCCTCGAGGAAGGTGTCGCGCTGGCCGGGGAGCTCCGCGGCCTCCCGGGGGTCGAAGTAGAGGGCATCAGCACCCACATGGCGAATGCCGACGAACCCGACGACTCATTCAGTGATGCCCAGGCCGCGCTCTTCCGCGACGCCACGGAGCGCCTCCCCGGGATTCCCTATCGCCATACCGCGAACTCGGCGACCGCGCTGCGCCGCGCCGGGCTCCGCTTCGAAGGCGTCCGCATCGGCCTCGCGCTCCACGGCGTGCTGCCCTCGAACACGCCCGGGCCGGCGCTTCGTCCCATCCTCTCCATCAAGGCCCGCCTCGCGCGCGTTTCCACCGTCGCCGCGGGCGAAGGAGTCAGCTACGGGCTCACCTGGCGCGCGAACCGCGAATCCCGAGCGGCGCTGGTGCCCGTGGGATACGCCGACGGCTGGTCGCGCCACCTGGGCAACCGCGGCGAAGTGCTCATCGGCGGGCGGCGCTGCCCGATGGTGGGACGCGTGATGATGGACCAGTTCGTGGCCGACGTGACCGATGTCACCGGCGCCGCCGAGGGTGACGAAGCCGTCCTTCTGGGCAGCCAGGCCGGCGAGCGCATCACGGCGGATGAGGTTGCGGCGGCCGCAGCGACCATCCCCTGGGACACCTTCGCGGCGCTCACCGGGCGACTCCCGCGCATCTTCCATCGCCAGGGCGTGGTTGAACGCATCACCGGGGGCTAACGGTGGCGAAGAAGCGCGCGAAACCCGCACCAGGTCCGAACGGCGCGCGCCCCTGGCTGAAGCACCTCTGGCTCGCGGGAGCGATCGCCGCGTTCGCGCTCGCCTACCTCTTGAAGGCCATGGCTTGACGCGTTGGGGTAAGGCAGTCGGCCGTGACCCATCGCGCTCGCCCCTCCCGCCCGCCGTTCCTCCACTGTTACGGACCTGCCAGCCGGGCGGCCCGCCCGCCCGCCGCGGGCGGCATGCTCCCGGTGCTGCCATGGAGGGGCGCTCTTCGCGCAGGAGGCCCCCATGCCAGGCAACGACCGTTACCCGAAAAGTGCACAGAACCCGCCGTTCGAGCCCGGCGCGCGCCCCGATGAGCAGCCGCCCGCCACCACCCGCGTCCCCGACCCGGAGCCGGCCGTCGAGGACATGACCACGGACGAGCGCATGGCGCGAGACCCGGGCCGCCCCGAGATCAACCGCTAGCGGGGGGGCCTACCGCCGGTCATCGCGCCGGACGCCTGTCTCACCGGCTCACGCCGCATACCGGTTATCGGCTTCGCCAGTGTCACATGCCCACCGGCCGACCCATTACCGGTTCAATTGACGCCGCCGACCACACAACGCGAGGCACCGGTCACACCGTCCAACACGCCATCTCTCATTCCTCGCGTCTCGCCTCCGCATCTTTTCTCCTTCCTCTTTTCTCTTTCCTCTCATTGCTGCCTCGCCTCAGGCGAGGCAGCGCAGCGGCTTGCCCCCGTTCCACTCCACCATCTCGGGGAAGATGGCGTTCATCGAAAGCGACGCTCCCCGCGGCTCGCCGCGCAGCTCCGAGTACGCCCGGTGCAGGTTCCCCACGATCCGCTCGGGGTCGCAGAGGTGCGCGAACGGCCCGAGGTCCAGCGATTGCGCCAGCGCCAGCGGCGGCGTTCCCGCTTCGTACCCTCGCCCCGCGTGCTCCCGTACAAACTCCAGGTACGCCCGGATCTCCGCGAAAACCTCCGGCCCGCAGACCGCGCCGTGACCGGGGACGATGGTCTCCGCGCCCAGCGCCTCCAGCCGCTCCAGCGACTCCAGCCACCCGCCAATCGACCCAAACAGCGCGAACGGGGTGCCCCCGTTGAACACCAGGTCGCCGCTGAAGAGCAGCTTGCGCTCCGGGATCCAGCAGACCACGTCGTTCGTCGTGTGCGCCGGGCCCACGAACATCAGCTCCACGCGCAGGTCATCGACGTAGACCGCCATGCGGTCCTCGAAGGTGATCGTCGCGGGCGTGGGCGGGCAGTCGCCGAAGTCGGTCTCGGGGAACACGGGCGAGCGCCGGAATGGGCGGGAGGCTCGCACCTCCTCGCGGCACTTCTCGTGCGCGATGATCGGCGTCCCCGGCGCCCAGGCGAAGTTGCCGTTCGTATGGTCGCCGTGGTGGTGTGTATTGATGAGCGCCGTCACCGGGTGGTCTGTGAGCGACCGCACGGCCGCCTGCCAGGCGTGCGCTCGCACCTCCGTCCCCGTCGTGTCGATGAGCTTCGCGTCGCGCTCGCCGACGAGGCAGCCGGCGTTGTTCAAGAACCAGCTGCCATCGAGCTGGATGTAGGCATAGATCCCGCGGCTCACCTCCTCGATGGCGGGCGGCGGGACGGTATCGGCGTGGGTAACCTGCTGGCTGCTCATGGGACGCCTCCTTGGCGCGCGAGTCTACGCGCGGCGAGAGGGAAGAGAGAAAGGAGAAGAGGAAGGAGAAAAGGGCGTGCGCGAGGGCCGTGGCCAGGGCCCGCAAGCGTGGGCGGTTGGGGCCGCGCCGCAGTCCCCGCCGGGCCGCATACAGCGTGAACCATTGGGCGCCCCAGAAAGGGGGTTTGGCGGCCGTGAAACAGCCCGTGAAACAGTCAGGCAGATTCATCCAATGGCCTTTGAGTTCGGCGGCGGTCGTCGTGAAACACGCCGTGAAACATCTGAGGCCCCTCAGGTTTCACGGTGTTGGCGGCGTCCGGGTCGCTTGTGTACCGCGGCACGAGGAGGCGGGAAAACCGCAAGAAGCGGTCACCACTCGTGTTCCGGGATGCGTTCGCGACGGTGACCAGCGCCAGCCGCCGGGTGGTACGTCCCCGCCACCCGCGCCGCGTCGCCGTCCATCTTCGGCCGAACTCCCCGCGCGCCCCGCGCCGCCTTCGTCCGCACCAGGCCCCACGGCGTCGCGCACCCTTTCTCCTTCCTCTTTCCTCCCTTTGCTCCTTAGACTCCCGCCATGTTCCGCGCCGTGCTTCTCGATGTCGGCGGGCCTATCGACACCGAGCTCCGCTTCGAGCAGCTTGTGGACCGCGACATCCGCGCGGCGTTCGCGGCCGAGGGCGCGGCCGTATCCGATGCCGCCTACGCGGCCGCGAACGCGCAGGCCGTCGCCACCTTCGCCCCCGACGCCTACAGCGCCATCACCTGGACGCTGGCGGGTGGCGACGGCGCCCTCGCCGCTCGCGTCATGGCGCGCTTCCGCAACCCCGAGGCCGGCGCCCGCCGCCAGGACGAGCGCGGCGGCATCGAGCTTCGCCCCGGCATCGTCGAACTCCTGCGCTGGCTCCACGGCGGGGGGCTCCTCCTCGGGCTCGCCGCGAACCAGCCCGCGCGCGTGGTCGCCGAGCTCGATGCGCTCGGCTGCGGCGAGCTCTTCCGCCATCGCGAGGTCACCGGCCACCACCGCCTCCGCAAGCCCGATGTCCGCCTCTTCCTTCGCGCCTGCGACGATCTCGGCGTGCCACCCGCGAAGACGATCATGGTCGGCGACCGCATCGACAACGACATCGCGCCAGCGCGCTGGCTGGGGATGGCCGCCATCCGCCTGCGTACCGGCCGCCACGCCAATCAGCAGCCACGCGCTCACGACGAGGTGCCCCACGCCGACGTAGACACCGTTCCCGCCCTCCGCGACGCGCTCGCCCACCTCCTCCACGAAGCCGCGCCATGACCCCTATCCTCCGCTTCCTGTCCGGTCGTGCCCGGCGCTGGCCGGCATCGGCTTTGCCGGACGCCCAACGTGCTGGCTGACCGCCGCAATCGCCGCGCGACGGGTCACCCCGGCACCCGGCAGCCGGCAGCCGGCGGCCCCACGCCACTGGCCACGCCGATCGCCGATAGCCGACAACCTTTGTCCGCTGCGCTACAGTGCCGCCACCAATCCCGGCGTCTCGCCGCGACAGGAGTCCCCTTCGCCATGGATCTCGAAGCCCTCGAACAGTTGGCGGCCACCCAGCGCGCCGTCCGCGCCTTCACCGACCAGCCCGTTCCCGATGACCTCATCGCCCGCATCCTGCGCGTCGCCACCCGCGCGCCCAACGCCCGCAACGTCCAGCCCTGGCACTTCATCGTCATCCGCGACCGCGAGACGAAGCGCGCCATCGCCGACATCCAGTCCGACATGACGGGGCAGCCGCGCGGTCAGTCCTCGCCCGACCGCCAGAACTGGGCGGACGTGCCCGTGCTCATCGCCGTCTGCTCGACGCTGCCGTTCGGCGAAGGGCGCGCGGGCGATGCCGCGACCGCGGGCTCAATCTACCCCGCCGTGCAGAACCTCCTGCTCGCCGCGCACGCCGCCGGGCTCGGGACGGTGCTCACCACGCGCTGGCGCCTGAACGAAGAGAAGGTCGCACCGCTGCTCGACCTGCCCGCCGATATGGCCGTGCACGCCGTCATCCCCATGGGCTGGCCCGCCGTAAAGCTCGGCAAGAACCGCCGCAAGCCCGTCGCCGAGGTGACGTCGCGGGAGAAATTCGGGCGCGCGTGGTAGCGCGCAGCTCTTAGCTGGCTCCTGGCTGTTAGCGTGACCAGGCGCCCTGTTTCGACCACCAGAACGGGTGAAAGGCGCGAACCTGGTCACGCCGGCAGCTAACGGCCAACCGCTAACAGCTACCAGCTATTCGCCCCGCAACACCGGGTTCGACGCACGATCGGCTACCGCGAGCCCGTTCTCCAGCATCCACGCCGCCACTTCGCCCGCATCGTCGAAGATGTCGCCGACGGTTTCGCCTGCGAGATAGCGGGCGTGGATGCCCTCCATGATGATCCCGATCTTGTAGTTCGCGAAGATTTCGTAGAACTCGATGTGCTCGACGCTGCGGCCGCTTTTCCGCGCGTACTCGGCCACCAGCTCATCGCGCGAAAGGAAACCGGGGCGGGCGGTCACACGGCTCTCTTCGTTCGAAAGCAGCCGCAGCTCCGGGTCGCCCTCCTGCCCCCAATACATAATCGTGTACCCGAGGTCCGAAAGCGGGTCCCCGAGCGTCGACATCTCCCAGTCGAGCAGCGCCACCACGCGGCCCGGGTCGTCGTGCGCGAGGACCATGTTCCCGAGCCGGTAATCGCCGTGCACGAGCGTCGGCGGCGGCGATGGCGGCAGCGCCTTTCGCAGCCGCCGCGAAAGCTCGTCCACTTCCGGCAGGTCGCGCGTCTTCGAGCGCTCCCATTGTTCGCCCCACCGCCGCAGCTGCCGTTCGAGGTAGCCCTCGGGCTTGAAGGCGAAGTCCCCCAGCCCCGCCGCCTGGTAGTCGATGGCGTGCAACTGCACGAGCGTATCCACCAGCGCGTGGCCGATCTTCTCGCGTTCGGGCTCCGTCTCGGCATAGCCGGCGTGGTCATCGAAGGTGAGGATGCGGCCGTCGGCGAAGCTCATGACATAAAACGGATACTCGTTGACCGCCGGGTCCTCGCAGAGCGCGATCGGGTGGGCGACGGGGAAGCCCTGCGCATCCATCGCCGAGATCACGCGGTACTCCCGCACCATGTCATGGGCCGTCGGCAGCACGTGCCCGAGCGGCGGGCGCCGCATCACCCACTTCTGGCCGCCGCAGGTCACCGCGTAGGTCAGGTTGGAACGCCCCTCCCCGATGAGCATGAAGGCGAGGTCCCCATCGGCGCCGGGGACGTTTTCGCGAAAAAAGCGCGCGACGGCGGGGTAGGCGATGCCGGGCGGGAGTTCGGACTCGGGCATGGCCGCGAGTATACCGCCGCCCACGGGAAGGAGGCGCCTTGACGCCCTGCCCCCGCATCGGTTCCGATGCCGCCATCACCCTCCCGGAGCGCCGCCATGGCCCGACTCGCCCCCTTCGAGACCCTCACCCTCAGCGCCGAGCAGCAGCGCATCGCCGATGAGATAAAGAGCGGCCCGCGCGGCGGCATGCGCGGACCCTTCGAGGCGTGGCTGCGCGCCCCCGGCCTGGCCGATACGGCCCAGAAGGTCGGCGCCTACTGCCGCTTCGGCACCTCGCTGCCGGGCGATGTCTCCGAGCTGGCCATCCTCCTCGCCGGGCGCGAATGGCGATCGCAGTTCGAATTCTGGGCACACACCCGGCTCGGGCTGCAGGCGGGCCTCCCCGCCGGCATCATCGAAGCCATCCGCACCGGCGCGACCCCCGCCTTCGACCGCGACGACTACCGCGTCGTCCACGACGTCGTGACCGAGTACTTCGCGACGAAGCGCCTCTCCGATGCCACCTACGCGCGCGCCATCGCCATCCTCGGCGAGCGCGGCCTGGTCGATGTCGTGGGCATCGTGGGCTATTACGGGCTGGTGTCGATGACGCTCAACATCTTCGAAGTCTCGGTCCCCGAAGGGGAGGCGGAGCCGTTCGCCGAAGTCCCCTCCGGGGACTGAGGAAAGAGAAAAGAGGAAGGAGAAAAGGCGTTAGAGGCGCCAGGTTCGAAGCGCGAGGCTCGGAGCAGCCCGGGCGCCACCAGCCGTGGCGGCTGGCCACTCCATTTCTCTTTCCTCCTTTCTCTTTTCCCTAGCCGCCGAAGGCCGGTCCTGCCCAGCGTTCGTGGGTGGTGAATTCGGCGACGGGCTTGCGGCGGAGCTTGGAGAGGGTGCGCGCCGGGTGCCCGGCCGGGATGAGCGCGGCCACGGCCACGCCCTCGGGGATGTCCATGAGCGCGCGCAGCTCGGGCTCGCGGGCGATGGGCATCGTCGTGAGCGTGCCGCCCAGGCCCTCGGCGCGCAGCCCCAGGAGGATGTTCCAGGCGAACGGGTAGATCGAGGCCCCGCTGATGACCCCCACTCGCGCGAGCTCGCTATCCACCGACGCCACCACCCGCAGGTCCACGCAGACGACGATGACCACGGGCGCCCGCCGGTACGGCTCGCTGAGGCCGCGCGGCGGTTCCGTCGCCGCGATCTGTTCGGGCGTGAGCTTCGTCGGCACGATCGTGTTCCAGGGGAATTCGCCCGCCGCGACCTGCGCGCCGTAGCGCTTCGCCGGCACCTTCGCCAGCTCCGCGATCGCGTCCTTCGTCGCCTGTTCGCGAACGATGATGACGTGCCAGCCCTGGCGATTGCCGCCGCTGGGGGCGAAGCGCGCGTGTTCGAGCACCCGCGCGATCACCGCATCATCGACCGCTTCGGGGGTGAATTCGCGCGCCGAGAACGCGCTCCGCATGACCTCGTACAGCTCCATGCGCGGATTCTGTGCGTTCGCGCCCGGCGGCGAAAGGGCCCCCGCCCCAGGCGTACGCCGTTAGCCCCCCGCGCCGTATCGTCGGGGGCGTGGACGAATGGCGGCTGCTGCACATGCTCTCGCTCGCGTGGCTTGGGGCCGGGCTGGGGGCGACCTACCCCCTGATCCTGCGCGCATGGCGTTCGAAGGACGTGAAGTACCAGATGTACTGCCTCACCGAGGCCGCCAACAGCGAAACCCGCGTCCTCCTCCCCGGGGCGATGGCGACGGGGGTCACCGGCTTCTTCTGGGCCGCCGCCCAGAACCTGAACTTCGTGAAGACGGGCTGGCTCGCCGCCCTCGTGCTGCTCTTCATCTTCTTCTACCTGGTCTGCCTGCCGCTGCTCGGGTTCGGGCTGCGGCGCGCCCGGCTCGCATCGCTCATCGCCGCGAAGAAGGGCGAAGAGACCGCAGAGCTCCGCGAAATCCTCGATGACCGCGTGCCTCTCGTGTTCGGCACGCTCCTCGTGGCCAGCATCCCGCTGATGGCCTGGATCGCGGTGATGAAGCCGGGAGGGTAGCTGTTAGCTCCTGGCGGTTAGCTATTGGCCGTGGCCATGCGCGCCGCGGTGCCGGCAGCGCGGCAACGGGTCGCGCCAGGTCACGCCAGCAGCTAACAGCTTCCCGCGGCCGCTCGCCGTTACCCAATCCCCTGCTACCATCGAAGCCACCCAACCTTCCGCGAGCGCGCGGCTGCGTGCGCGCGCCGAATCTTGCTCCCAGGGGAACCTGAACACCCATGTCCAATCGCCAGGCCCGACGTGACCAGATGCGCAACGCGCGCAACACCGCCGCGCAACAGCGCGCGAAGAGTGCCCGCTCCGCTCCCGGCGGCCCCCGCCGCGGTGGTGGCGGCGGTGGCGGCATGGACTTCCTGTTCCGCCCCTTCACGCTCATCGTCGCCGGGCTCGTGCTCGTCTTCGTCGTCGTCCTCGGCATCCTCGTCGCCACCAGCTCCGACGGCGGCCACCGCGTCGATGAGATGAAGAAGGCCCGCGAAGACCTCCCCCTCGACCTCGCCAACGGCGTCAAGCTCGGCAAGGACGACGCCCCCCTCAAGATCACGATGTTCGAAGACTTCCAGTGCCCGTTCTGCCTGCAGTACACGGCCGATTCCGAGCCCTACATCGTTGAGAACTACGTGAAGACGGGGAAGGTCCAGCTCATCTGGAACAACCTCCCCCTCCTCGGCGCCGAATCCGTCGCCGCCGCCAAAGGCGCCACCTGCGCCGCCGACCAGAAGAAGTTCTGGGAGTTCCACAACAAGCTCTTCCTCGTCCAGGCCGAAGCCGGGCAGGACAAGAACGAAAAGCTCAACGCCGGCCGCTTCACCGATGCGAAGCTGAAGGAATATGCGGGCGACCTGGGCATGGACGCGGCGAAGTTCGAAGCCTGCATGGGCGACCCCGCCACCCTCGAAAAGGTCACCACCGATAACCGCAAGGCCACCCAGTACGGCCTGCGCTCCACCCCCAGCTTCCTCTTCAACGACCAGTCCATCGGGTCCGGCGCGCTCGCCAGCAACGACGACTGGAAGAAGGCGATCGACGACTACATCGAGAAGAGCAAGGCCTCGCCCACGCCGGGCGCGTCTACCACCGCCTCGGCGACGGCGGCGGCATCGGTTACCACGCCGGCTTCGCCGTCCGCATCCGCCACGACATCCACGACGCCGGCGGCTTCGCCCACGGCGACGCGGACGCCGTAGCGAGTTTCCAGTTCCCGGTTCCCAGTTCCCGCTTCCCAGGGGGTTCAACCCCCGGGGAACCCCGGCAGCCGATAGCCGGCGGCCGAACGCCCCCCCATACTGACGCCCGATGACGACGGCGCTCATCCCCGTGAACCGGCTCGACCGCGCGAAGGGCCGCCTGGCCGAACGGCTCGACGCGGCCACCCGCGAGGCCCTCGCCCGCGCGACGTTCACCACCGTGCTCGAGGCGAGCCGCCGCGTCTTTTCGCCCGTCGTCGTGCTCACCGCCGATGACGCCGCGGCAGCCATCGCCACCGCGGCCGGCGCGCGCGTCATCGCCGAGGACCCGGCGCGGAGCGGCCTGAACCCGCAGCTCGAGCACGCCCTGGCCATCCTCGGCGAACCCGAGGGCGGCATCGCCATCCTCCACGCCGACCTCCCCTTCGCGACTCGCGAGCGCCTGGAGGCATTCGTGGCGGCCGCGCCGCCCGGGCCCTCGGCCACCATGGTGCGCAGCGTGGATGGCGGCACGAACCTCATGCTCCTGCGCCCGCCCGCCCGCTTCGCGCTCGCCTACGGGCCGGGCAGCTACGAACGCCATGTCGCGGCGGCGACGGCCGCGGGAATGACGGTCACCGCCTTCGAAAGCCCGCCCCTCGAACTGGACCTCGATACGCCCGCCGACCTGGAGGCGTGCATGGCGATGCCGGGGGCGCTGGCCACGCGCGCCGGCGCGCTGCTCGCGGCCCGCGGCTTCCTGCCCGCCTGACACCTCCCTGCCGCCGCGCATCGCACGCGAGCAACCCGTCAATTTTCAACGCGAAAGGGTGGCCCGGGAGCGCGAGCGGAGGTAGCATGGTCAAGGTCGCCATATCGAGCGGGAATGGCCCGGCGCACCACAAAGGGGGGACGGTGAGCCTGCTCGCGCGAGAAGCTCCGTCCGCACCCACCGTCACGGCGCCGGCCCCGGGCACCGCGTCCCCTCGCCCATCGCACGCCCGCGCGCACTCTTTGGATGAAAGCATGCGCCTCGCGGAATCCGGCGCCCCCAGGCTCGCACCACCGCCCGAGGGCAAAGCCCGTCCCAGCGAGCCGCTCCGCACGGCGCGGCCGCGCGTCACCGTGGTGGTGCCCTGCAAGAACCGCGCGCATTACCTGCCGGCCACGCTGGAGAGCATCCTCGCGCAGGACTATCCCGAACTCGAATGCATCGTGGTCGATGCCGCCTCCACCGATGGCACCCTCGAACTGCTCCGCGCCTACGAATCGCGCGGCGTGCGCTGGGTCTCCGAACCGGATGCCGGCGCCTTCGAGGCCATCGCCCGGGGCTGGGCGATGGGCACCGGCGCCATCCTTGCCTGGCTCAACGCCGATGACACCTGGGAGCCGGGCGCCGTCTCCACCGCCGTCGCCGCCTTCGACGCCAACCCCGGCGCGGCCGTGGTTCACGGCGCCTGCGGCCTCATGGACGATGCCGGCCGCGTCTCCCAACTGGTGGTCGCGCGGCATTTCACCCTCGCCGCGTCGCTGGTGTACTGCGACCACATCATCATGCAGTCGGCGAGCTTCATGTCGCGCGCCGCGGTGGATGCCGCCGGCGGCCTCTACCCGGCCTGGACGCACGACCAGGAGCTCTGGCTCACGATCGCGACCACCGGCGGCGAATTCGTGGCCATCCCCGAGCACCTGGCCAACGTGCGCGATGTGCGCGGCCACATCCACACCGTCCCCGGCATCATGATCCCCGCGCGCGTCGCGATGATGCACCGCTACTTCGCCCGCCCGGACGTGCCTCCCGAGCTGTATGCCGAACGCGCCCGGACCCTGAGCAACACCTACCTCCGCGGCTTCGACCTGCTGCGCCCGAGCAATCCCCGGCACTGGCGCTGGGCGGTCATCTGCTTCATCCGCGCCATCGCCGAGTGTCCATCGAACACCCCCTTCGTCCTCCGGGGGATCGGGTCACGCGCGCTCCACCGCTTCGACCGGGTGTACTGGGCCTTCGCCACCGCCAGGGGGATAGCGCGCGGCTACCTCGGCGCCATCCTCCGCCGCTGATGCCCGCCGCAAGCGGCGAACCGCTCGTCTCCGTCGTCATCCCCGCGCGCCAGAGCGCCCGCTACCTGCGCGGCGCCATCGCCTCCGTGCTCGCTCAGTCCTACCCCGCGGTCGAATGCATCGTGCGCGACGGCGGGTCGACCGATGGCTCGACGGCCATCCTCGAGTCATTCGGCGAGCGGATCCGCTGGCACTCAGAGCCCGACGACGGCCCCTTCGAGGCGATCGAGGCGGGCTGGGCCGAGGCCCACGGCGACATCCTCGCCTGGACCAACGCCGACGACCGCTACCTCCCGGGCGCCATCGCGCGTGCCGTGGCGGCCTTCGCCGCGCACCCCGAGGCCGATGTCGTCTACGGCGCGAGCGCGGGCATCGACGACCGCGGGCGGCTGGTCTGGTGGGGCGAAGCGCGCCCCTTCAGCCTCGAGGCGGCCATCCTCAATGCCGACCACGTGATCAATCAGCCGGCCGCGTTCATTCGCCGCCGCTCCTACGAACGCAGCGGCGGCCTGCTGCACGAATGGGTCCACGACCACGACCTCTGGCTGCGCATCGCCGTCAGCGGGGGCACCTTTGTCGCCATCCCCGAAACGCTCGCGGCGGTGCGCATCCGCGAGGAGAACCAGAGCATGGCCCCGGAATTCGCCACCGCGCACAAACGGCTCGTCGTCGAACGATGGCTGGCGGATGCGCGCGTGCCGGCCGCGATCCGGGAGCGGGCGCGGCGCGCGCGCAGCAACGCCTGGCTGCGAGGGCTGCACTACCTGCGACCCGTGCACCCGCGCGACTGGGTCCTCGGGGCGCGCTACCTCGGGCACGCCTTCGCCGCCGATCCGGCGAACACGCCCGCCATTATCGCCCGGCCCGTGCGGCTGGCGGCGGCGATGGCGGCGCG
>JAYRRO010000139.1:0-6321 GCA_041910095.1 Dehalococcoidia bacterium | reverse complement strand
TGCGGTCCGGGTGCCAATGGAGGAACGGAAGGGCGCCGGTGAGGGCTCGAATCCCGTTCGGCCATGACCTCCTTAGCGCGTGACCGGGAACCCGGTGCGGCGTGCGCGGGATTGTGGCAGCGCCCGCGACGGTAATCAAGGGCAAATACTTCTCGGATTTCAAACTGGTTGGTATGGTGCGGCCTTCGACAGGAGGGCAGGGCGAATGCGATTCGGGATCTTCTATGAGCACCAGATTCCGCGGCCGTGGGGCGAAGGGGCCGAGCTGAAGCTGTTCCAGGATGCGCTCTCGCAGGTGGAGCTCGCCGACCGGCTGGGGATCGACTACGCGTGGGAGGTGGAGCACCACTTCCTGGAGGAGTATTCGCACTCCTCGGCGCCGGAGGTGTTCCTGGCGGCGGCGAGCCAGCGGACGAAGAACATCCGGCTGGGGCACGGGATCAAGCTGATGCCGCCGAACTACAACCACCCGGCGCGCATCGCCGAGGAGATCGCAACGCTGGACCTGGTCTCGAACGGGCGGGTGGAATGGGGCACGGGAGAATCGGCGTCGCGGGCGGAGCTGGAGGGATTCGGGATCGAGCCTTCGGAGCGGCGGGCGATGTGGCGGGAGACGACGGAGCAGGTCGCGAACATGCTGGCGATGGACCCGTACCCGGGGTTCGCGGGGCGGTTCTTTTCCATGCCGACGCGGAACGTGGTGCCGAAGCCGGTGCAGAAGCCGCATCCGCCGCTTTGGGTGGCCTGCTCGAACCGGGACACGATCCACCTCGCGGCGCAACTGGGTATCGGGGCGCTGACCTTCGCCTTCGTGGACCCGGCGGAGGCGAAGAAGTGGGTGGACGATTACTACGAGACCTTCAAGCGCGAGTGCGTGCCGATCGGGCATGCGGTGAACCCGAACGTCGCGATGGTGACGAGTTTTTCGTGCCACCCGGACGCGGCGGAGGCGGCGCGGCGGGGGCTCGATGGCTTCCGCTTCTTCCAGTTCGCACTGGGGCACCACTACAACTTCGGCGAGCACCGGCCGGGGCGCACGAACATCTGGAACAAGTACATCGCGGTGCGGGATGCGCTGGGGACGGAGGTCATGGGGGGCGGCACCGGGGGCATCGGCACGCCGGACTCGATGCGGGCGCACCTGGCGGAGTTCGCGGCGGCGGGGGTGGACCAGACGGTGTTCATCCAACAGGGCGGCAACAACCGGCACGAGGACATCTGCGAGTCGCTCGACCTGTTCGCTTCGGCGGTGATGCCGGAGTTCAAGGAGCGCGAGGACGAGCGTGCGCGGCGCAAGGCGGACGAGCTCGCGCCCTACGTGGAGGCGGCCTTCCAACGGAAGGAGTGGATGCGCGAACTCACCGACGACCAGATCGAGGCATACCGGGCGTACGGGTTCGCGATCGCGGAGGAGGACATCGCGAAGCTGCCGGAGGCGCAGCAGCGCCGCGCGCGGGCGATGCAGCGGCTGCGGGAAATCGCGCTCAAGGCATAGCCGAAGGCCGGGCGGGGGGCCGGTATCGCAGCGGGAGGGCACGGGGGAAGTCGAGGGGTTGCAGGCGGCTCGCATGAGGGTTATCCCGGTGCGGTTCTGCAATGGATCGGCGAAACCCCGTAGTGCCCATGGGCCGGGTGTCTGCCGATGATCGCTCCATGACAGCTCACCGCCGGTGCGGGGGCTGTTCGCGGAGGAAAACGATGGAGAACCCGATCCGGATCTGCGGACGCTGCGGCCTGCGGTACGACTGGCGACGGTCGCCGAGCTCGTCGCTGAAGATGACCTACTGCGGGTCGTTGTGCGAGAAGGCGGACCTGGGCTTCACCATCGAGACGCTCCTTTACGACTACAGGCGGGTGCAGCCGGCGTGGCGCTCGCTGCTCGCGGCATAAGGAGTTTCAGCCGAAAGGCGGGTGTTTTCTGCTCCTTATGGCAGTGCGCCCTCCGTCCGGTACATGCCACGCTGTCCCAGGGCCGGAAACGGTCCGGGGGGAAGGATTACTCGCCATGGGAACCATCACCGATTTCGATCCGAAGAACATCGTGACGTGCGTGCACTGCGGGCTGCGGTACGACTGGCGGCGGTCGCCGAGTTCGTCCTTGAAGATGACGTACTGCGGCTCGCTGTGCGAGAAGGCTGACCTGGGCTTCACGATCGAGACGATCCTGCGGTCCGAGCCGAAGGTGGCGGCGGCCTAGCAAGGGGACTTTCTTTAAGCTGCGGTTACCGTGGTGGCGGCAGCGGAAGGAACCTTCTACGCTGGAACTACGTTCTGTAAGTGGACGTCACTCAGGACGTGGGGAGGGAACGTGGATACGCCCATCATCGGCCCCGGCGCGACGGGGATGAGCCTGGACAACATCAAAGTGTGCGCTCGCTGCGGGCTGCGCTACGACTGGCGCAAGTCCCCGAGTTCGTCGTTGAAGATGACCTACTGCAGCTCGCTGTGCGAGAAGGCTGACCTGGGCTTCACGCTCGAGGCGCTGCTCCGTCACAAGAAGTCGACCGAGAAGGCGACCCCGGCCGGGTTCTAGTCCTTCCACGAGACAGGATCGCGAAAGGGGCCGCTATGGCCCCTTTCGTTTACCCCGGTGCACATTGAAGCCGGTGCGTTAGCGCGACGCACCGGCTCCGTCGCGCTTGAAGGAGCTCAGGCAGTCCTGGGAGCAGAAGTTCCGGTCCCGGTAGTGGACGGCGTCGCCCTGGATCTGCTGGCCGCAACGCGCACATTGCTGATGCATGGGAACCTCCTTCGTGCCGGCCGGTTTCGCCGGCGGTCCCCCTATTGGAGCGCGGCGGGCGAACGGGCGAGTCACGGCCGGGGCCGATAGTGTTGCCGGAGCCTGACGAAGGTGGCCGGTTTACCTGCTCAAGCTGGCTCAGCGCTCAAGCGATTCGAGGTGACGGCGCCACTCCTGAACGAACGGGTTGTGCTGCTTCTCAAACGCGACGGTGGTCTCCTGCATGTGGCCGGGCAGGACGATGGTGTCGTCGGGGAGGGTGAGCAGGCGGTCGCAGATGCTGGTCATCTCCTGGGCGAGGTCGCCGCCGGGGAGGTCGGTACGGCCGATGGAGCCGCGGAAGAGGGTGTCGCCGCTGAAGAGCATGCCCTCGGCGTAGTAGCTCACGCTGCCCGGGGTGTGGCCGGGAGTCGTGATGGCCTTGAGCTGGAGGCCGGCGACTTCGACGGTGTCCATGTCCTCGACGAAGGCGTCGGGATCTGGGGGCTTCTGGGTGGGGTCGAGGCCGAAGCGGGCGGCCGACATGCCGAAGCCATCGCGCAGGAGATCGAGGTCCTGGTGATGAAGGAGGAACTTCGCGCCGGTGGCGGCGTGGATGCCGCGGATGCCGAGGACGTGGTCGATGTGGGCATGGGAGTTGGCGATGAGCTTGATCTCGACGCCCATGTCGCGCGCGAGGGCCAGGATCTCCTCGGGCTGGTCGCCGGGGTCGATGCAGATGGCTTCTCGGGTTCTGCGATTGCCGATGACCCAGCAGTTTTCCTGGAACACGCCGACGACGATGCCGCGGACCATGATCTCGTTCGCAACTTCCATGGCGACAGTGTAGCGGCGAGGGCGCAAGGCCGCCGGGGCTACCAGATTCCGGGGAGCAGGCGGTAGCGGACGCGGGCGCGGTATTCGGAGTAGTTGGCGGTATCGGAGAGGATGCGCTCCTCGGCGCGGATGCGGAGTACCTGGAAGACGGCGGTAAGCGCGAAGACGGCGATGTTCCAGGGGGTGGGGTTGCCCACGATATAGCCGGACATCGTGACGAAGTGGGCGAAGTAGATGGGGTGGCGGACGAGCCGGTAGGGTCCGTTCACCTTGAGGCCGCGGTTGGCGGCGACGACGCCGAAACTGCGCCCGAGATAGCTGAAACCGACGAACACGAGGCAGAGCCCGGCGACCTGGATGGCGGTGCCGGCGAGCTGTGGCAGGGAGTCGCCGTCGTGAGGCCGCAGGAGGAGGGCCGTCCAGCCGCCGACGGCGACGAGCCAATCCATGGGCCGGGTGCTGGTGGCGATGGCGCGGCGGCGGCTCAGGAACATGAACACGAGGAGGCCCTGTTCGAAGGCGAAGGGGCTGTTGCGCAGGTGGCCATCGAGGGCTTCGCGCGCGTTCGCCCAAAAGAAGAGGGTGGAAACGAGGACGAGGGCGGCATCCTGGAGGAACGCCGGGAGGCTGATGTGGGACCGGCTGCTTGGGTCGGCGGCGGCGCGTGCGGCCATGCGGCGGTTACTCCGGCGTACGTGTCTTTTTCAGCATCGGCAGGAACGAGCCCTGTGGGTATGGGTGCGTGGTGTCGAACGTGAACAGGGGCGGCAGAGTCAGCGGAAGCGGGAGTCAGCTTCGGAAGCGGGCGCAGAACCGACCGGATGGGGAAGGGCCGGTGGACAAGGGGTAACCCACCTTTAGAGCCGCTGGCGGTGGACGAAGTTGCTAGTAGCTCCTCAACGAGAGCACCGGTCCCGAGCCGGACGGCCCGCAAGCGCGCACCAGAGAGGGAGCGCCGCGGGCAGCCGGGGAGGGCTGGCCACTGGAGATGGCCGGGGAGGCCCGGGGCACAGGACGGGGAGAACTCGATTCGGGGCAGGGGCCCCACCACAGGAAGAGGTAGGAAACCATGTCGAAGATTCACAACTGGGCGCTCCGCAAGTACGTGGCCGCCAAGACCCGCGACGAAGAAGGCCAGGGCCTCGCCGAGTACGGCCTCATCCTCGCCCTTATCGCCGTCGTCTGCATCGCCGCTCTCCAGACCCTGGGTGGTGGCATCAACGGCGCGCTCGGCAGCGTGAACGCGGCCTTCTAGGGCGGAGCGCGGTTCCCCCGCGAGGGGGCGAACGCAAAGGCACCGGGGGTGGGATGGGGCTCTCCCATCCCGCCCCCGAACCACATCCGGGCCACACGCCCGAACGAGGGAAGCGAGATGACCGAACCGCGGAACGCTGGCGCCAATGGACAGCAGGCCGCGCGTGGGCG
The DNA here is from genome assembly GCA_041910095.1 of Dehalococcoidia bacterium. Classification (GTDB taxonomy): domain Bacteria; phylum Chloroflexota; class Dehalococcoidia; order Tepidiformales; family Tepidiformaceae; genus Amarobacillus. Next base: position 1,340 of record JAYRRO010000139.1, on the reverse strand, counting down.
GCGGGGCTTCCGGGATGGCGAGAAGGGCCAGTCGCTGGTCGAGTTCTCGCTCATCCTGCCCGTGTTCCTGCTCCTGCTGTTCGGGATGGTGGACTTCGGACGCGGGTACTACACCTGGATCGTCGTCACCAATGCGGCGCGCGAAGGTGCGCGGGCGGCGGCGGTGCAATCCGACAACGCGACCATCGACGCGAAGCTGTACGGCAGCTTCTGCAGCAGCTACCCGGCCACGACGAACTGCGCGATCGACGCTTCGAAGGTGACGGTCACGAAGACGAACGTGCAGGGGACCCGCGGGTCGGAGACGTCGGTGAAGGTGGCGTTCGCGTTCAATTTCGTGACGCCGATCGGAAACATCATGCAGCTCGTTGGCGGGAGCTCGATCTCGGCGCCGACGATTCAATCGACTTCGTACATGCGCCTCGAATGACGGTGGCGCGACCAACGACCAGGTGTCCACAAGGGTGCGACGTGCCTCCACCCACCCGGAAAGGGACCACGCCATGCAAACGATTCTGAACGGGTTGATGGGCAGGGGACGCATGCGCGACGAGCGCGGGCAGACTCTGCCGCTTTTTGCGATCGGCCTCATCGGGCTGATCGGGCTGGTGGCGCTGAGCGTCGATGTCGGCCGGCTGCTGTGGGCGCGGACGCAGATGCAGGCCGCGGTGGACGCGGCGGCGCTGGCGGCGGCACAGGACATGCCGCACGGCACGAGCGCGGCCTCGGCGGCGGCGAACACCTATTGGTCGAAGAACGCTTCGTTCATCACCAGCCAGGGCCAGAACGTGAGCTTCACCACGAACTTCCCGGCGGGGAACAAGGCGGTGAACATCACCGGCCAGGCGGACATTCCGACGTTCTTCGCGCGCGTCTTCGGCATCAACGCCTGGCACGTCTCGGCGACGGGAACGGCGGCATCCCAGGTGCTCGACATCGCGATCGTCCTCGACATCTCGGGGTCGATGTGTATGGCGAGCTACCCGGAGACGGAAACGGCGAACTCGATCTATTTGATGAGCCCGGGGCGGCTGACGGTGCCGGCGGGGGGATTCAGCTTCCCGCGCCTGGCGGCCGACATCTCGGCGACGACGGGCAACAGCATCACGATCACACTGAATGACGTGCGTGTCTTCACCAGCACGAACGCGGCGACGAACCGTTCGAACTTCGGCGATGGCTGGAACAGCACGACGCCTTACTGGCAGCGCACGCCCAGCGGCGGCGGCAGCCCGCGGGCGGGGATGATCCAGATCGACGACGAGCTCTTCAAGATCACTGCCGTGAACGCGGCGGCGAACCAGCTCACCGTGACGCGGGCGCAATGGAACAATGCGAGC
>JAYRRO010000138.1:0-18527 GCA_041910095.1 Dehalococcoidia bacterium | reverse complement strand
GGCGCGTCCGGCGGGCGCGAGGTGCCGGCCGAGGAGCGCTGCCGGGCGGCCCTGGCGCTGGGCATCGAACGGCTGAAGTCGGCGCCCCGGAGCGGGGTCGAGGCGTCTTACCTGCGCGAACCGCACATCACCCGGCCGAAGCGGACTCCGCTGCTGGCCAGCTGAACGTCCCCCCGAGGGGCGCTCCCTCCATCCACAGGCACCTTCGAAGGAGATAGACCATGGAACGCACGCTCGTCCTTGTGAAACCCGATGGCATGCAGCGCGGCCTCGCGGGCGAAATCATCGCGCGGTTCGAACGCCGCGGCCTGCGCATCATCGGCATGAAGCTGATGCGCATCGATGAGGCGCTGGCGAAGCGCCACTACGGCGAGCACGAGGGCAAGCCGTTCTTCAACGGGCTCGTGGAGTACATCACCAGCGCGCCGGTGGTGGCGATGGTGCTCGAGGGGACCGACGCCGTGAAGGCCGCGCGCACGACGATGGGCGTAACGAACCCCGCCGAGGCGGCGCCGGGCAGCATCCGCGGCGACTTCGGGCTGGAGCGCGGGCGCAACCTGGTGCACGGCAGCGACAGCCCCGATAACGGCATCCGCGAAAGTGAACTCTTCTTCCGCCCCGAGGAGCTGGTGCCGTGGACGCGCAGCGTCGATGGTTGGGTCTTCGAATAGGCCGTTCGCCTCGCGGCTCCGCCCCTGGACCGATCGTCGAACCCCCTCTTCGCCGGAGGGGGTTTTGCGTATGCGCGGCGTAGGCTGAGGGTCGGCGACGGGCGTGCCGGTTAAGGCGCTGTTCCCCGGCTCATCCACGGAAAGGCGGGTTGGGCAGGTAAACGGTGGCGATTCTGGCGTTATCGTAAGGATCGGCCGTCTCAGCTCCGAAACAAACTCAGACCGGCAAACGTTCATTATGAGGAAGGACTCCGCGCCGAGCGCCCCGGCGTCGGAAACACCGACGGAGGTCATCATGGAGAGCACACGCACACACTGGTTCCAGAGGCGGCGATTCGCCCTCGTGGTGGCGGCGCTGCCAGTCGCCGCGCTGGCGTTCATGCCGCTCATGGGCGGCGGCGGCTTCGCCACCACGGCGCGCGCCGAGCCGGAAATCGGGGAGGTCCAGTTCGGGACGCCCTCGATCTCGTACCTGACGCCCACCTTCGGGCCGCAGACGGGCGGCACCCTCGTCACCGTCTATGGCGTCAACCTCGGCTGGGCGACGACGGTGCTGGTGGGCGGATCGCCCGCGGCCTTCAGCGTGGTCAACGAGAACACGATCCAGCTGGTCACCCCCGCGCACGCGGTGGGAACGTACTACGTGCAGGTGTGGACGCCTGGCGGCGCCACGGAGCTGAGCGCGGCCGCGCTGTTCACGTTCACGTCCACGACCCCCGACGCGAGCTTCGCGGTGACGGGGATGAGCCCGCGCTATGGCCCGACGACGGGCGGCACGGTGGTGATGTTCACGGGCACGAACCTGTGGAACACCGCGAATGTGACCGTCGATGGCGTGAATGTTCCCTGGATTTGGAGCGGCGGCGCGATCTACGCGACGATGCCGGCGCACGCGCGGGGCCTCGCGACGGTGAACTTCCACCCCACCGCGGGCGGGGTCGTGCCGGCGCCCTACCCGTTCGCATACACGAACAACGGCGGCGTGCTGGACATCTTCGCGATCTCGCCCTCGTACGGCCCGACCTGGGGCGGGACGGTGGTGACGCTCAACGGCTTCGGCTTCGCGAACGCGGACGGGGTTTTCGTTGACGGCATCGCGGCGACGTACAGCATCCTCAGCGACAACGTCATCCAGTTCGTGACGCCGGCCCACGCGGCGGGCATCGCCAACGTCACCGTCTATGACGGTACGAATTCGACGACGGCGGTGAACCTGTTCACCTATACCGACTTCTACAACCCGGCGAACCCGGCGGTCGGCATCATCCGGCCCGTGCTGACCTCGATCACGCCGGACAACGGCGATGCGCGGGGCATGCACCCGGTGGTGCTGCGCGGTTCGAACCTGACGGAGACCAGGAGCATCACGGTCGATGGCGTGCGGATCCCGTTCGTGCGTATCAGCGACTCGGAGCTGTGGCTGACGATGCCGCTGCACATCCCCGGGCTGGTGACGGTGACCGTGTACAACAGCAACGGCACGACGGCGAGCATCGGCTTCCGCTACAACGCGGCGCAGCCGGCCGCGCCGAAGCCGTGGGACCCGCTCACCGGCTATCCCTGGCAGTAGTCACAAGGGAAGGGCCCGGGGAAACCCGGTAGCCACAAGGGAAGAGCCCGGGTCTCCCCGGGCTCTTCTCTTGTGGCTGGAGAAAAGAGAAAGGAGGAAAGAGAGATGCGGGCAACCCCGCTCGGGGCTAACGCCCCATACCGCGGACGGTGGCACGCCCTTTTCTCCTTCCTCTTTTCTCTTTTCTCTTCTAACTCGTCTCGCCGATTTCGAAGCGGGCGAGGCGGCGGATGGCGTAGATGGTGGCGATGATGGTGACCGTGGCCATCATCGCGATGGCTTTCCAGGTGGCGAGGTCGGCGTCGAAGACGGAGCTGCTGACGTTCGCGACGCCGTCGGCGATGGCGAGGGTGGCCTGGCGCACGCTGAGGATGCGCGTCCCCGTGAAGATGCGCGTGACGACCTGCTCCCAGAGGAACACGTAGATCAGGCCCGTGATGAACGCGCGCGTGGTGTAGACGCTGAGCATCACGAACAACGCGCTATACACGACCGCGCCGGCCGCGACGGCAACGGCAAAGCCCACGACAACGGCCCCACCATCCGGTTCGCCGCCGGCGGCGATGAGCCCCGAGATGACCGTGACGACCACCATGAACACGAGGGTCAGCCCCGCGGAGACGGCAAGCTTCGGCAGGAGGATGACGCGCCGGGGGAGCGGCTTGGAGAGCAGGTAGACGGCGGTCCCGTCCTCGATTTCGGAGCCGATGGCGGCCGTTCCGAGGACCAGCGCGGAGAGCGGCAGCATCGTGCCCACCACCAGCCGGCCCAGCAGCGTCCGCGCGACGAAGCGGGCGGCTTCGACCTCGGGGTCGGTGAAGCGAAAGACGAGGGCGAGGGTGATGGGGAGGAGCGCAGCGGCGATGAGCAGCAAGGTGCGCTTCGCGCCGGCGAGCTGGCGCACGGTGAGCCAGGCGATGGGTATGTTCATCGCTTCACCAGGTAGGAGAACACGCTCTCGAGGGACTCATCGGTCGGGAGCACTTCGAACAGCGAGACGCCGGAATCGCGCGCGAGGGGGGCGAGCACGCGGGTGAGCGCGCCGAAATCGGAGCTACGAACCGCCAGCCGGCCATCCTCCAGGTCGAGGCCGGTGACCGCGGGAACGCCCACGAGCGCGGCCGCGAGGCGGCGGTTGTCGCTCGAGCGTACGTTGAAGGTGTGGGGGCGGTCGGTCATGAGGCGGCGGATTTCGCGGAAGTCGCCGCTGGCGGCGAGGCGCCCGGTGACGATGACGAGGACGTCCTCCGCGAGCCGTTCGACCTCTTCGAGGATGTGCGAGGAGAAGACGATGGTGCGGCCTTCGGCGGCCATGCGCCGAAGCATGGCCATCATGTGCAGCCGCTGACGGGGGTCGGCGCCGTTGAACGGCTCATCAAGGATGAGGATGCGCGGGTCGTGGACGATGGCGGCGGCGATCTTCACGCGCTGCTTCATGCCCTTCGAATAGCCGCCGGTGGCGCGATCCTGCGCGGCGGCGAGGTCGACTTCGGCGATGGCGCGGCGAGTGGCGGCATCGGGGTCGGGGAGGCGATGGAGCTGCGCGCTCAGGCGCACGAATTCCCAGCCCGTGAGGAACGGGTAGACGGCCTCGCGTTCGGGGACGAGGCCGATGTGCGCGTAGAGCGCGGGATTGTGCCAGGCGTCCTGCCCGAGCACGCGCACCGCGCCCGCGGAGGGCCGAAGGAAGCCGGCGAGCATGTGCAGCATCGTCGATTTGCCGGCGCCGTTGGGGCCGAGCAGCCCCGTGATCCCCGCTCCCAGCGAGAACGAGATGTCGTTGACGGCGACGACGTTGCCGTACCACTTCGAGACCTTGAGGACCTCGATGGCCGGTGCGGCGCCCCCGGCGGGAGTATCGGCGGCAGGCGGCGGCGCGGTCACGTGGAGATGCCCTGGTAGCGGCGGTAGAGGATGCCGAGCGTCGCCGCCAGGTAGCCGAACGCCACGGCGCAGTAGACCCAGAGCGCGATGCCCGCGCGGTGGAGGTCGTACGTCGAGCTGGATTCGCTCGCGGATGGCTTTGTGTTGAACATCCAGACGGTGAATCCCTGGGCGATGTGGAACGGGCTGAGGAGGAGCGCCCAGCCGCCCAGGTCGTTGTCGAGGGTGGCGAGGAGGATGCTGGCCATCGCGAAGCTGATCGCGAAATAGGCGAGCACGCCGCCCGTCGCGAAGGCGCGCCGCTTCGATTGCGAGGCGATGGCGAGCGCGATGGCGGCGAAGAAGACGCAGATGAGGAGGCCGCTCGCGATGATCGGCGGCAGGTCGCGCCAGTTGTCCTGGACGTACCCCGTGAGGCTGTCCTGCGCGAAGGCACGGCCGGCGAAGAGCACGAACTGGGGCAGGAGCGTCAGCACGAAGAGTGCGGTGGTGAGGGCCGCCACCTTCGCGAGCGCGTAATCGACGCGCAGGAGCGAGCGCGAAAAGTAGAGCGCGAGCACGCGGCTGCGCTGGTCGCGCCCCACGAGCTCGGGCGCCACCGCCGCGACGAAGAGCGCGATGATCCACTGGACGTAGCTGTAGTAGCCGGAGTGGCTGTACAGCTCCACGACATCCGAGGCGACCGCGGCGATGCCGAGCTGGATGGTCGCGGGGATGAGCGCGAGGATGGCGAGCCCGAACGGCACGATCTTCGCGGTCGCGGGCCGCCCAAGGCCGAAGGCGGCGCGAAGCGAATGGATATAGAGCGTGAGGACGGCGTGGCGGCGGCCGAGGCGGATGCCTTCGTAGCGGCGGTAGCCAAGGTCGTAGATGTTGCCGGCGGCCTGGCGCTCAGACACCGGCGGGCTCCCGGAAGATGTCCTCGAGCTGCTGGCGGCGCTGTTCGATGCGCACGAGCCCCAGGCCGAGCGCGGCCACGCCATCGCGGATGAGGTCGTAGGCGTGATCGTAGTCGAAGGCGATGAGGAGCGCGCGGCCCTCTTCGGCGACGCGGAGCCCATCGCCCTGGAGGCGAGCGGCGAGTGCCGCGGAGTCGCCATCGACCTCCACGAGCAGGGTGCCCGTGCGGGCGGTGAATTCGCCGATGGGGCCGGAGCGCACGAGGCGGCCGCCTTCGATGACGACGAGGTGGTCGCAGACGCGTTCGATTTCGCCGAGCAGGTGCGAAGACATGAGGATGGCGATGCCGAATTCCGTGCCGGTGCGGCGAACGAGGTCCAGCATCTCATCGCGCCCGGCCGGGTCGAGGCCGTTGGTGGGCTCATCGAGGAGCATGAGGCGCGGGTCGTGAACGAGCGCCTGCGCGAGCTTGACGCGCTGCTTCATGCCGGTGGAGTAGCCCTTGATCTCGCGGTAGCGCTCTTCGAAGAGGCCGACGTGGCGGAGCGTCTCGGCGGTGCGCTCACGCGCGGCCGTGCGGGGGAGGCCGCTGACCTGGGCCATATGCCCGACGAAGTCCGTGGCGCTCATGTCCGGCGGGAGGCAGTCGTGTTCGGGCATGTAGCCGACGAAGTGGCGGACTTCCGGGCCCTGGTGGCCGATATCGAAGCCGAGGAGGGTGCCGCTGCCCTCGGTCGGTTCGAGGAGGCCGAGGAGGATCTTGATGAGGGTGGATTTGCCCGCGCCGTTCGCGCCGACGAGACCGATGATGCCCGGCTCGAGGGAGAGGTCGAGGGAATCGAGGGCGGTGACGCCGGGATACCGCTTTGTCAGCCCGCGCGTTTCGAGCATCGGCATGGCGTGCAGCGTAGCACGGCGTTCGAAAGGAACAGCGAATGGCGGCGCTCAGCCCTGACCACGGCTGCTGCTGGGCGGGGGCGGCGCATCGGCATCGCCGACGACGGCCTCCCAGCAGAGGTAGAAGTAGAAGAGTCCCATGAGGATGGGGGCCAGGAAGGCCGGGTGCTTGCTTTCGATGAGGCCGTAGAAGCCGCCGAGCACGACGAAGACGAGAGCGAACAGGTAGACGAGGAACGCGCCCCAGCTGAAGCCAAGTCCGATCATCCGTACACCTCCGGGCCACTGGATGGTACGGCGCTATCGGCGCGAGGGGGTTACGCCGCAGTCCACCTTTGGTGGAGATTCGGTGGAGCGCGCCGCCGAGCGACACGTACGGGCAATGCGCGCGGGCGCCTTCGTATGGGCGGACGCAGCGGGCCATGCCGCACGCTAAAGATGCGCCCGCCACGGGCAGGGAAGGACACCATGACCGAGAGCGAGCGGCTGCGCATCCAATGCGCCTGGTGCGGCCGTGAGATGGCACCGGGCGCGAGCCCGACGACGCACGGCATCTGCGATGCCTGCCTCGCGCGCGTCAGCGGCCAGCGCGCCCTGCGGCGCCCGCACGATGCCGGCGGCGTGGCGGCGCGGGCGGCTCAGCCGTAGACGAGGGTGCGGTCGATCATCGCGCGGGAGATGACGACGCGCTGCACCTGGGAAGTGCCCTCGACAATCATGAGCTGGCGGGCGTCGCGGAAGTGGCGCTCCAGCGGGTGGTCCTTCATATAGCCCTGGGCGCCGAGCACCTGCAGCGCATCGGAGGCGACGCGGTTGGCGACCTCGGTGGCGTAGGCCTTGGCGATGGCCAGGTGGTGGGCGTATTCGCGCGTGTATTTGCCCTGGTCCACGAGCAAGGCGGCCTTGTAGACGAGGTTGCGGGCGGCCTCAATCTGGATGGCCATATCGGCGAACATGAACTGGATGGCCTCGAAATCGATGACGGCGCTGCCGAAGGCGCGGCGTTCGCGCGCCCATTCGAGGGCGTAGGCGGCGGCGCCTTCTGCGAGGCCCACGCCGCGTGCGCCCACCGTCGGGCGCATGCTGTTGAGGGTGAGCATGGCGGTGTTGAAGCCCTTGCCCTCCTCGCCGCCGAGCAGGTTCTCCTTCGGGACGCGCACGTCGCTGAAGCTGAAGTGCGCGGTCGGCACGCTGCGCACGCCCATCTTGTCGTCGGTGCGGTCGATGGTGATGCCGGGGGACTTCGCATCGACGACGAAGGCGCTGATGCCCTTCGCTCCGGGGCCGCCGGTGCGCGCGAAGACGGTGAGGAAGTCGGCGACGGTGCCGCCGGAGATGTAGACCTTGTTGCCGTTGAGCAGGTAGTCATCGCCGTCGCGGGTGGCGCGGGTTTCGAGGTTCGCGGCATCGGACCCGTGGTCGGGCTCGGTGAGGCAGAAGGATGACTTGAGTTCGCCGGTGGCGGCGCCGGGGAGCCACTTCTGCTGCTGCTCCTTCGTGCCGCCGAGGACGATCGGCCGGTTGGGGAGGCCGGTGAGCACGAGCATGAGGCCGGCGCCGCATTCGTATTTCGCCACCTCCTCGATGGCAAGACAGATGGGGAGGATGCCGTTGCCGGTGCCGCCCATCTCCTCGGGGATGGCCATGCCGAGGAGGCCGGCCTGCTTGAAGGCCGCGAAGATGTCGTGCGGGTATTCGCCGGTCTCGTCGAGCTCCTTCGCGCGCGGGGCCACGACTTCGCGCGCGATGCGGCGGGCGGTGTCCTTGATGAGGCGGTGCTCCTCGCTGAGCTCGAAATCCATGGCGATCCTCCGCGTCGGTCTGACGGGGGACAGTGTAGGCGAGCGGCGGGGAACGCGGGATGCGCGCTCAGCAGCTGGCGGCCTCATCGAGGAAGCGCTTCACGATCTCCATGAACTCCAGGTTCTCGTCCTCGCGCCGGGCAAGGGCCATATCGCGGTTGTATTCGTGGAGGCGGTTGTCCTCGTCGATCATGTTGCCGGCGAAGCGCCACGCCTTTATCAGCTTCGTGCCCCGGGTCTTCACGACGAACTGGACGACGGTGCCGTCGTCGATGAAGAGCTTGAAGGTGCCTTTGTTGTCGACCCAGCCCTGGGTGATGGAGGCGAAGGGCCACTGGACGACCTGCTCGTCCGTGAGGTTGAGCAGCATGAAGCGGTCGCGGAAGGCGATGAGCCAGACCTGGTCGCTGCGCCTCATGGCGAAGGCCGCGAGGGCGGCCGGGGGGAAGAACACCGCGCTCGCGCCGATGATGGCGGCCTTCGACCAGCGGCGGCCCTTCTCGGACTGGCCCTCGACTTTCTGGCCGTCGATGCGGAACTCCTTGATGTGCCAGTCGTCGTCGCGGATGCGGGTGCAGAAGATGAGCTGCTCCTGCTCATCGACGAGCGGCAGATAGAGCTTCTGGAGGACGGGCTCGAGGTTCGCACCGGGCTGTTCGAACCAGCCCATCTCGGCGAAGGTGTCGCTCCATTCGCGGGTGCGGGCGTGGGTGAGCCCGACGGTGACGGCATCGAGCTCGACGCCACACTCGGAGCAAAAGCGGAGGGCCTTGCTGACGGTCTGTCCGCAGCCACGGCACTCTCGGGCCTGGACTCCGCCGCAGCCGCCGCAGAAGCGCTGGCCGGGAGTGAGCGCGGCGCCACAGGTATCGCAGTTCATCGCTGTTCCTCCATCCGGGTCGTTCGGGCCGGACGGGGCATGCTGGCGCGCGCGCACGGGCGCCGGGAAGGGCTGTTTTCTTACAGGTGTACGAGTCTCAGGCGAACCAGGCCCAGGTGGCCGCGTCCGCGGGGTGCAGGTCGATCGCCCAGTAGGGGTCGAACGGGTTCCAGGGGGCGATGACGGCGTGGAAGGCTAGGCTGGCGCCGGGGGCGTGCCAGCGGACATCGAAGGCAAGGCGCGCGCTCCAGCTGACCTGGCGATTCGTGCGCCAGGCATCAAAGAGGGCGGCGAGGTTGCGCGTGTGGCCGTCGCGTTCGCGCACGTGGTGGACGACGGCATCGAAGTAGCCATCGCGCGCCCCGGCCGTGCCCGTCACGTAGGGGATGAGGGCACGCGGCACGACCCGGGCGGCGACCTCGGCCCAGTTTTCGATGCGCTCGCGGAAGGGCGCGCTGGTGACGAGCGAAACGAGGTTGCGCTCGGGGCCGCGTGGCACCGCTTCGAGGTCCATCCCCAGGAGCTTGCGCGCGGCCGGGTTTGCGACGGCGACATCGCAGGTGCCGTTGACGATGAGGCAGGGCCAGGGGTGGGCGTCGATGTGCTCATGGACTTCGGCCGGGGTGTGGGCGTGGTCGCGAACCATGGCGGCCAGCCGCCGGGGAGCGAAGCGCACGTCCTCGCCGAGGAGGATGCGGGCCCAGTCGGACGGTTCGGGCTCCATGCCAGCCGCGTCGAGGATGGCGTTCATGCGCGGCCCTTCGAGCTCGAGCGCGCCGCAGAGATCGAGCAGGCTTTCGCGCGTGGGCGCACGGCGGCCGCTTTCGTAGGCGTAGATGGTTTCCTCGGCGATGCCGGAGCGTTCGGCGAGCTGGCGGCGGGAGAACCGGACGGCGCGGCGGGATTCGCGCAGGAGCCGGCGCCATGAGGAGCGCCCGGCCAGGTCATCTCCGTTCGGTGCCGGCTGATCCGGGGGTGCCGGTGGCCGGGCCGCGCGTTGGCGCTCGAACCACTCCCACGTGGTGCCATCGGCGGGCATCCAATCGAGCGCCCAGGAGCCGTCGAAGTCGCTCCAGGGGGTCTGGATGGCGTAGAGGTTGAGGACATCGCCGGAGGCGGCGCGCCAGCGAATGGGAAGCACGCCGCGGATACCCTGGCGGTTCGCGGCCGGGGCCTGCCAGAGCCGCATCAGCCGTTCGACCTGGCCGGCGTGGTGGGCGAAGACATACTCCATCATCCGGGAGAAGAAGAGGGCACCGCTGCCCGGGTCGGTGATGGACTGCTGCTCGCTCTTCCACATCGCGATCATGACGCCGATCGCCTCGTCCCAGTTGAGCAGGCGGTCCTGGTAGTGCTTGCTAAGGGCCATGCGGAGGAGCTGGCGCGCGCCGGGCTCGGCGAGGTCGGCGCCGAAATCGAGTTCGCTGAGCGTGTTCGCGGCGTGGTTCCAGCCGATGACCTCGAAGTTCCAGTCCATCACCAGGCAGGGCCATTCGTACGAGCGGCACTCGGCGGCGAGGGCGGCGAGCTCGCGCCGGCGCTCGACGAGCGGGATGACGCGCGCATCGGGCACGGGGTCGAGCGCGAGGACGGCGAGCCAGCGGTTCAGGGCCCGCGTATCGAGCCCGAGGGCGTCGGCGAGGTCGATGACGCGGTCGCGGCGCGGCGCCCGGCGGCCGGTCTCCCAGGAACCCACGGCCTGCGCGGAGACGCCGGCGCGCGCCGCAAGCTGGTCCTGCGAAAGGCCCGCGTCCCTGCGGGCATCCTGGAGCAGTGTTCCGAAGGGGTTCCCCACGGCAGCGAATCATGCCGGGTTGAGATGGCGCCAACAAGCGCGCGTCGCGCTTTGCCGCGAACGACGTTCCGCGCTGGTTACCGTTCGCGGGTCTCGGCGCGTTCGAAGGCGACGGCGGCGGCGCCGAGGATGCCAGCGTCGTCGCCGAGGGCGCTCAGGCGGAGGGAGGTGCCGCTGGCGGGCCCGTAGGCGATGGAGAACAGGGATTCGCGCAGGGGCGCCAGGAACATTTCGCCCATCACGAGCATGCCGCCGCTGAGGGTGACGGCTTCGGGGTTGAGGACGTTCACGAGGCTGCCAAGCCCAAGCCCGAGGAGGTGGCCGCCGTGGCGGATCTCGGCCTCGCAGGTGTGGTCGCCGGCCTTCGCCGCATGGAAGAGGTCGGCGCCGGTGGGTTCGCGGTAGCCGACGAGTTCGCGCAGCACCGGGGATTGGCCCTTCGCGAGCAGGCGCCGGGCGCGGGCGGCGAAGGCGACACCGCTGACCATGGCCTCGAGGCAGCCGCGGGAGCCGCAGTTGCAGCGTGGGCCGCCGGGATCGATGACGATGTGGCCGATTTCGCCCGCGAAACCCTTCGCGCCGCGGTAAAGGCGGCCATCGATGACGAGCCCGCCGCCGATGCCCGTGCCGGCGGTGGCATGGAGGAGGTGGCGGCAACCGCGTCCGGCGCCGAAGCGCGATTCCCCGAGAGCGGCGGCCGAGGCGTCGTTTTCGATGGAGACGGGCAGGCCGAGGGCAGTCGAGAGCGGCGTCGTGAGCACGAGGTTGCGGAAGGCGGGCACGTTCGGCGCGACCGCGACGATACCCGCATCGCCGTTGACGAGGCCGGGGACGGCGACGCACGCGCCGATGGGGGGCGAGGGCGCCTGGCTGGCCACGCTGCCGAGGAGGGCGGCGATTTCGCCGAACATCTGCTCGGCGGGGGCGTTGCGCGGGGTATCGACCTCGCGGCGGGCGATAATGCGCCCGTTTTCGTCCACGAGCGCGGCGCGCATGTGGGTTCCGCCGATGTCCGAGGCGATAACGGTTCGTTCCATGTCCCGAGTGTAACGCGGGCGAGGGTGCGCGGGCCGTTACGGCGTGGTTGCGACTGCCGGGTGGCGCCCTGCCAGGCTTGTCTCAGCGGGGGAGCGAGACGGCGAGGGAAAGGTAGCGTTCGCGGCGGTCGCATTCGACGGTGCCGCCCATGGCCGTGACGAAGAGGCGGGAGCGGAAGAAGCCGAACCCGCAATCGGCGGCCATCGGCTTCGATTCGCCGGCGGGCTGGCCGCTGGTGAAGGTGACGCAGACGGTCCGGACGCCTTCCTCGACGGTGAGACTGACGGCGCCGCTGCCGTTGCCGCCGCGGTTGGCGGCCATGGTGAAGCCGGCGATCGCGCGCACGAGGCGGGCGATATCCCAGGGGCCCTGGATGCCACCGGGAACGGAGCCCTGGAGCTCGAGGTCGCGGGAGAGGAGGTCGCGGGCGGCATCGACGGCGAGGGCCAGGTCGCACGGGCCGGCGTTGAGCACGAGGCGGCCGCGCTCAAGGCGGGAAGCTTCCTGGAGGTCGTCGGCGAGACGCTGGAGGTCATCGACGGAGGCATCGAGCATGCCCGCGAGCTCGGCGTCGAGGACGAGGTCACCGCCGGAGCCTTCGCGGCGGGCGAGTTCGAGGACCATGCGGATGGAGGTGAGCGGGGTGCGCACCTCGTGGGCGAAGGCGCCCATCGCCTCGCGGCGGTAGGTCTCTTCGTTGGCCGCCACGGGCCCCGTCTCAACCATGGTGTTGCTCACCCTCGAACCGTACTGGGCCGGTCGATATCCGGCGTATCGGGAATCTACCTGAAAGTTCAGGAGCCGGGCAGATTCCGGGGTTTATTCCATCATTAGTGGCGCGGGAGTGGTCCGGGGCGCAAGCGGGCCGCTGGCGTGGCCGGCCTGCTCCTCGGCGTGGTAGCTGCTGCGCACCAGCGGTCCGGATTCGACGTGGCGAAAGCCCAGCGCGAGCGCCTCCGTCTTTATCGCGGCGAACTCCTCCGGGGTCCAGTAGCGGACGATGGGAAGGTAGTCCGGGCCGGGGCGGAGATACTGGCCGACGGTGAGGATGTCGACGCCGCGGGCGGCGATGTCGCGCGCGGTGGCGAGGACTTCGTCGTAGGACTCGCCGAGGCCGACCATAATGCCCGTCTTCGTCAGCGTGCCCGGGTCGATGGCTTTCGCGGCCGCGAGGAGGTCGAGCGAGCGTTCGTAGCGCGCCTGGGGGCGAACCGTGGCGTAGAGGCGCGGAACGGTCTCGGTGTTGTGGTTGAGGATCTCGGGCCGCGCCTCGAGGACGGTCGCGAGGGCGGCGCCGTCGCCCTTGAAGTCGGGGATGAGGACTTCGAAGGTGGTGCCGGGGCTGAGGCGGCGGGACCAGCGGATGGTCTCGGCGAAGATGGCGGCGCCGCCATCGGGGAGCTCGTCGCGATTCACGCTGGTGATGACGGCGTGCCGGAGGCCCATGCGCAGGATGGCGAGAGCGACACGGCGCGGCTCACCGGCATCGACGGCGCCGGGGCGGCCCGTCTTCACCGCGCAGAAGCCGCAGGAGCGCGTGCAGGTATCGCCGAGGATCATGAAAGTCGCGGTGCCGCGGCTCCAGCAATCGCCGATGTTGGGACAGCGGGCCTCTTCGCAGACCGTGTGGAGCCGCTCACCGCGCATGAGGTCCTGGAGGCGGGCGTAGTTCGGGCCGGCGGGGAAGCGAACCTTCAGCCAGGGCGGGCGCGCGGGCTCGACGGTCATGTCTCTCCAGCCTAGCCCACCGGGCGCGGGCGCGTGAGCCCGCCGGGCCGATGGGTGTCGTTTTCGCCATACATGGAGTGGCCCCGGCGGCGGCTGCCACCGGGGCCACCGGCATGGTCGGGTGCCTCGCTATGCGTACCGGTGTCCGGCGCCGCGCACGGCGCGCCAGGCCACGAGCACGACGATGGCGCCGAGGATAGCGATGGCGAAGCTTCGGATATCGAATTCGGTAACGCCGCCGAAGCCGAGGGCGCTGCCGATGATGCCGCCGACGAAGGCGCCGACGATGCCGAGCAGGATGGTGATGATGATGCCCATCCCGCTGCTTCCGCCGACATCGTCGCCGGGGAGGATGAGCTGGGCGACCGCGCCCGCGATGAGGCCGAAGAGGATCCAGGCCAGGATTCCCATGGGGAGCACACTCCTGAAAAGGTAGGCCGCGTTCGGGCGGCGCTTCAGCACTCACTCTCTGGCGGCGCAGCGGGCCACGGCGGAAAGGGAGCGGCGGAACGCGTCGCGATCGCATCGCAGGCGAGCGAAACGGGGCGGATTGTGAGCGCGGCGCAATGGCGGCTGCCGCCTGTCGCGCGTATCTTCAACGGGTGAGCATTCGCGAGAACGCAAAGGCCGCGACAACGGCGCGCAATCACCCGGCGCCGTGGCTGCTCGCCAGCATCGCCACCTTCGGCGTCGTCGCCGGGGCGACGTGGTTTGGCGGCACGGTGGCGCAGCGCCACTTCATGGATGTCGCTGAGCGGGAATACGTGGCCGGCAGCGCGCTGGCGCAGCTCGAGGACGGCACCATCGAGCTGCAGGCCGCGCTTGAGGGCGCGATGGATGGCACGGACACGCTCTCCCCGGACGAAGCGGAGGACATGGTCGATGCGCTTGACCGGGCGTTCGCGCGCTACCTGGCGAGCCCGGTGCCCCTGGACGAACGGCAGCGGGGCGACTACGCCTACACGCAGTACCGGGAATGGCGCAACGGCTACGTGATGCCGGCGATCATGGCGCTGCGCGGCGGCGGGCCGCTCGTCGCACCCACGACGGGCGCGGCGTTGCGCACGCAGGGCCTGCGCGAGAACCCCTCGGCGGGCGGCCCCATTTCGCAGCTCGCGGCGGCCACGGGCGAGCGCCAGCGGCGGACGATGGAGAGCGCGGCACTGACCTACAACCGCACGAACGCGGTGCTCACGACCTTCGGATTGATCGGGATCCTGGGAGCGATGGCCGCTGGATCGGCGGCGATCGCGCGGGCCGCCGGCCGCGACGGGCACGACCTCGAGGCCGCCGCTCTCGCCGCGGAAGAAGCCGCGACGTGGACCTTCGCGGAGGCGGACCACGATGCCCCATCCGCCGCTTTCGCCACCCCCGCGCGCGACTGACTCGGCCGCCCCCGCCTATGCCATGATGGGGTGATGGACGAACCCGGTGTCACGCTCGCCACGATCCGGGCCGCGCGCGAGCGCATCGCGCCGCATGTGTTGACCACGCCGGTGTGGCCATCGAACCTCCTGCGCGAAATCGCCGGCGTGCCCGTGCTCATGAAGTGCGAGCAGTTGCAGCGCACGGGGTCGTTCAAGATCCGCGGGGCGGCGAACTTCGTCATGCAGCTCGATGCGGCGGCCCGCGGGCGCGGGCTGGTGGCGGCGAGCGCGGGCAACCATGCCCAGGGGGTCGCGCTCGCGGGGGCGGCCGAGGGCATCCCCGTGACCGTGGTCATGCCCTCCGGCGCGCCGCTCGCGAAGGTGACGGCGGCGCGGGGCTACGGCGCGCGCGTGGTCCTGCACGGCGAATCGCTGGAGGAGGCCCGCGCCGAGGCCGTCGCCATCTCCGAGCGCGAGGGCATGGTCTTCGTCCCCCCATTCGACGACGACGCCGTCATCGCCGGGCAGGGCACCGCCGGGCTGGAAATCCTGGAACAGGAGCCCGCCGTCGAGGAGATCCTGGTGCCGGCGGGCGGCGGCGGGCTGCTCGCGGGGATCGCCGTGGCGGTGAAGGCGGTCGCGCCGCGCGTGCGCGTGGTGGGCGTGCAATCGCGGGCGATGGACGGCATCCGGCGGTCGCTGGCGGCGGGCGGTGTCGTCGCCGCCCGGGCCACGCGCACCATCGCCGATGGTGTGGCTGTCGCCGCGCCGAGCGAGCGCACCTTCGCGCTCATCCGCGCCCATGTAGACGACGTCATCGCCTGCGCGGACGAAGCGATCGCGCACGCGATGGCGCTCATGCTCGAACGCTCGAAGTTCGTTGTCGAAGGGGCGGGCGCGCTGGGGGTGGCGGCGCTGCAGAGCGGGGCGTATCGCCCGCGGGGCCGCACGGTGGTCGTGCTCTCGGGCGGGAACGTCGATATCAACCTGATCGGCTCGGTGGTGCGGCGGGGCCTGGCCGATGCGGGCCGCTACCAGACGCTCACGATCGAGGTCTCGGATACGCCGGGCGAGCTCGCGCTCGTCTCGCGCGTGATCGGGGAGGCAGGCGGCAACGTGCTCGAAGTGGACCACAACCGCGAGGCGCCGGGGATGCCGATCGGGGTCGCCGTGCTTGAGCTGCTGCTCGAAGTGAGCGGCCAGGCGCAGTTCGAGGCGATCATCGGCGCACTGCGCGAGGCCGGGCTGCGAGGCGTGCCGGGGAGCAGCGCGCGCCTCGCGACGGTCGCCGCGCAACGCCGCCACGGCATCTAGGCGGCCGGGCTAGGCGCCGCGGTCGCGGTCCTTGCCGGCGGGCGAAAGCACGGCATCGAGCACGGTCACGAGGGCGGTGATGATGGCGCCGATGAGAAGCAGCCGCACCACCTTTCGGACCAGCCGGTAGAGCTTCCTGGCAAGCGCGATGAAGGGCCGGGCGGGGAGCAGCAGCGCCCCGGCCGCACCCCCGCGCAGAGCGGGCGGCGGCGGTGGTTCGATGGCGGGGGCGGGCTCCGCCGCCTTACGCGAGCGAGCCACCGTCGAGCACCAGGGTCTGGCCGGTCGTGAAGGACGAGGCGGCGCTGGCGAAGTACACGGCGGCGCCGGCCATCTCGTCGGGCATGCCGATGCGGCCGAGGGGCGCGCCCGCGTTGCCGCCACCCTGGCGGGCCGCTTCGTTATCCCAGAGCGCGCGGGAGAACTCGGTCTTGATGAGGCCGGGGGCGATGCAGTTCACGCGGATGCCATCGCGGCCCCACTCCTTGGCGCAGACCTGCGTGAGCATGATCACGGCCGCCTTCGAGACCGAATAGGCGCCCAGCCCGCCGGACGCGCGGAAGCCGCCGGTGGAGCTGACGTTGATGATGCTGCCGCCCTGGCCCTGTTCGAGCATGGCCGCGCGCGCCATCTTCGAAAGGAAAAAGAGCGACTTCACGTTCGTGTTCATGACGGTGTCCCAGGCTCGCTCATCGAGGTTGGCGACGGGGCCGAAGACGGGGTTGGTGGCCGCGTTGTTCACGAGGATGTCGACGCGGCCGAGTTGCGCCTTCGTCTGGTCGACCAGGTTCTGGAGCGCGTCGAGGTCGCGGACATTGGTAGGAATGGCGATGCCCTTGCGGCCGGTGGCGGCGATGGCGGCGACGCTCTCCTCGAGCGCCTCGGGCTTGCGCGCGGCGACGACGACATCGGCGCCCGCTTCGGCGAGCCCGACGGCGATGGAGCGCCCGATGCCGCGGCTGCCCCCGGTGACGATGGCGACCCTCCCGGCGAGCGAGAATTCAACGACGGACATAGCGGACCTCCCGGGGTGTGTGGCACGGATGCTACCGGGGGCGGGGTGCGAGGGCGAGCGGCCGGTCAGCGGCGGAGACGGCGAACGGCCTCCGTGAGCTCGGGCATGCGAAACCATGCGCCGAGCGCGGCGTAGACAAGCCCGCCAGCGGCCGCGCCGCCGATGGCGGTGACCGCGTTCTGAGCCATGGTGGCGTGCTCGTACTGGCTGAAGAAGAGGGCGATGAAGAGGCCCATGGCGGCGGCGGCAAAGGCGATGCGTGCGATGTGCGCGAGGTCGGGGGCGGCTTCGGCGCCCGTGCGGGTGCCATAGGCGCGCCAGAGGAGGAGCCATTCCGCCCACGAAGCCGCCGACACGCTGAAGGCGAGGCCCTCGTGCTCGAAGTGGCTCCAGAGGACGGCGCTGAGCACGAAGTTCACGAGGACGGCGCCGACCGCGAGCATCACGGGGGTGCGGGTATCGCCGAGGGCGTAGAAGCCGCGGCTGTGAATTTCGATGCCCGCCTGCGGGACGATGCCCAGGCAGTACCAGCCCAGCGCCGAGGCGGTGATGGCGGCATCGGCGGCGGTGAATTCGCCGCGCTGGAGCAGGAGCACCGTCGCCGGGCCGCGCAGGAGCGCCAACCCGACGGCGGCCGGGATGGTGAGGAACATGATGATGCGCAGCACCTGCGAGACGGTTCCGCGGAGCGCCTCCATGTTCTCGTCGGCGCTGTGCTCGGCGAGCGTGGGGAACACGGCCGTGGAGAGCGCCATGCCGAAGAGCGCGAGCGGCAGCCCGGCCAGCAGCCAGGCGTAGGTCAGGTTGGAGATGGCCGAATCGCCGACCTTCGAGGCGAAGTAGGTGGTAATGACGAAGTTCACCTGGGCGGCGGCGAGGCCGATGACGCGCGGCCCCATCAGGCGGGCGACTTCGCGCACGGGGGCATCGCGCCAATCGAAGGTGACGCTGTAGCGCATCCGTTCGCGCACGAGCCCGGGCAGCTGCGTTGCGAGATGCAGCCCCGCGCCCGCCACGACGCCCACGGCGAGCCCTTCGACCCCAAAACGGCCGGAGAGCAGGAGGGCGCCGAGGATGATGGCGAGGTTGTAGACCATCGGCGCGAGCGCGGGCAGGAAGAACGCCCGCCGCGCGTTGAGGATGCCCGTCACCATGCCGCTCACCGAGAACAGGAGCGGCGAAAGGAGCATCAGGCGGGTGAGGGACACGGCCTTCGCGGTGAGCTCGTCGTGGCGGCCGATATCGCTGCCGAGGCCCGGCGCCAGGAGCGGCACGATCAGCGGCGCGAAGGCGAACGCCACCAGGCAGAGCACGGCGGTGGAGACCGTGATGAGGTTGAGGACGTTGCTCGCGAGCCGCCACGCCCGCTCTTCGCCATCGCGACGGTAGAGCCGCGCGAACACGGGGATGAAGGCGCTGCCGAGGGTCGCACCCGCGAGCACCTGGAAGATCAGGTCCGGGATGCGGAAGGCGACCCAGTAGGCATCGAGCTCGGGGCTCGAACCGAACGCCTCGGCGATGGCGACGGTGCGGAGTACGCCCAGCAGGCGGGAGCCGAGAAATCCGAAGGCGACGATGGCGGCGGCGATGGCAAGGCCGCCCGCGCGGGGTGCGGGCGCCGCCGGGGCGTTGGCGGGGGCGCCGGTCATCGCCGCCCATGGTAGGC
>JAYRRO010000137.1:0-2657 GCA_041910095.1 Dehalococcoidia bacterium | reverse complement strand
CCACCACGGGCTCGGCCGTGCGGGCCGTCGGGGCGGCCGTCACGCGCTGCGGGCGCGGCGTCGAGGGCGCGCCGGCCAGGTCGACAAGCTCGATCGTGGCCATGCGGGCGCCATCGCCGCGGCGCGGCTCAAGGCCGGTGATGCGGAGGTAGCCGCCTGGGCGGTCCTTCATGCGCGGGCCGATCTCGTCGAAGGTCTTCTTGACGACGGCGGTATCGAAGACGACGCGCATGGCCTGGCGGCGGGCATGGATATCGCCGCGGCGGGCGAGCGTGATGATGCGCTCGGCCATGGGGCGGATTTCCTTGGCCTTGGCCTCGGTGGTGGTGATGCGCTCGTAGCGGAGCAGGTCGGTGACCAGGTTCCGGTAGAGGGAAGTACGGTGTGCGGTATCGCGGCCGAGATGGCGGCCACTAACTCGGTGTCGCATGGCGGTTAGTCCTCGTCATCGGCGCCGAGCAGATCGTCGTCGCCAACCTCTTTCAGTGCTTCCTTGAGTGCCTTACCGAGCGCGCCCAGGCTCTGTTCCTCATCCTCTTCATCGAGGATGACGGAGCTGGTGCGCACGGAGCCGGGCCGCCGGGGCGGCACGCCGCGCGCGGCGGCGGCTGCGCCACCACCACGGCCGGCGTCCGGGATGGGCCGGAGGCCTTCGGCGTCGGGATCGATGTAGCTGAGCTCGATGAGGCGGTCGCGCAGTTCGTCGTATGACTTGCGGCCGAAGTTGCGCAGCCCGAGGAGCTCATCCTCGCTCTTTTCGAGGACCTGGCCGACCGTCATGAGGCCGCTGCGCTTGAGGCAGTTGTAGGCGCGGACGGAAAGCTGGAGGTCTTCGATGGGAGTGTTGTAGCGGTCGGGGGCCATGATGGCGCCGGCGCCGGTGGAGCTGATCATGCCCATGACGGGGACATCGGGGCGGCCCATCTGGCTGAAGAGCGAGAACTGGTCCATGAGGATGTCCGCGCTCTGGCCGACGGCGTCGACGGGGCCGATGGTGCCATCGGTCCAGACTTCGAGGACGAGCCGGTCGTAGTCGGTGGACTGGCCGACGCGGGTCTTCTCGACGTGGTAGTTGACCTTGCGCACGGGCGAGTAGATGGCATCGACGGGGATGTTGCCGATGGGCGAGCCTTCGACGACGCCGGCGGGGCGATAGCCCTTGCCGAGGCCGGCGTGCAACTCCACGTTGAGGCGCGCGGAGGCGTTATCGAGGGTGGCCAGGTGCAGGGTGGGGTTGACGACCTCAAAATCGGCGGGGACCTGGAGGTCGCCCGCGGTGATTTCGGCGGGCCCTTCGACATCGAGGGAGAGGGTGCCGCCGCGATTGCTGAGGGCGCGGAGGCGAATCTCCTTGACGTTGAGGAGGAACTCGGTGGTGTCCTCCTGCATGCCGGTGATGACGGAGAACTCGTGCTGGACCTGGTCGATGCGGACCGACTGAATGGCGGCGCCTTCGAGCGAGCTCAGAAGCACGCGCCGGAGGGCATTGCCGAGGGTGATGCCGTAGCCCGACTCGAGCGGTTCGGCGACGAGACGCGCGTAGTCGTCGCGTTCGTCCTCGACCGTGAGCTGGGGGACGACCTCATCCGGCGTCTGCCCGATCAACTCCATGGAATCCATCATGCTTGCGCTTGCCTCAACAGTCGCATGGCGCCCACCCGAGCGGTTAGCGCGAGTAGTACTCGATGATGACGTTTTCGTTGAACAGGTGCGTTTCGCCCTGAGCGACGGTGGGGACACCAGCGACGCGGCCGGTCATGCCGGCGGCATCGAGGGTGAGCCAGGAGGGCGGGTTCTTGGACTTGATGCCGTCCTGGACGATCTTGTAGTACTCGCTGCGGATGCCGCGGGGGGTGAAGCCGACGACGTCGCCTTCCTTGAGGTGGGCGCTGGGCACGTCGAGCTTGCGGCCGTTGACGGCGATGATGCCGTGGCGGACGAGCTGGCGGGCCTGGGAGCGCGAATCGGCGAAGCCGAGGCGGTAGACGATGTTATCGAGCCGCGTTTCGAGCAGGCGGACGAGGTTTTCGCCGGAGACGCCGGGGCGGCGGATGGCTTCCTTGTAGTAGCGGACGAACTGCTTTTCGAGGACGCCATAGGCGACGCGGGCGCGCTGCTTTTCGCGCAGCTGGAGGCCGCGGTCGCTGACCTTGCGGCGGCGAGCGGGGCGGGGGCCGGGCGGGTTCGGGCGCCGATCGAAGCTGCACTTGGGCGTGAAGCAGCGATCACCCTTGAGGAAGAGCTTTTCGCCGTGCCGGCGGCAGAGGCGGCAAACGGGGCCAGTGTAACGAGCCATGCGGCGCTCCTAGACGCGGCGCCGCTTGGGCGGGCGGCAACCGTTGTGGGGGATGGGGGTGACATCGCGGATGGCGGTGACGGTGAGGCCCGTCGCCTGGAGCGAGCGGATGGCGGCTTCGCGGCCGCTGCCCGCGCCGCGCACGTAGACCTCGACGGTCTGCATGCCGTGCTCCATGGCGCGGCGGGCGGCATTTTCCCCGGCGAGCTGCGCGGCGAAGGGCGTGCCCTTGCGCGAGCCCTTGAACCCGGAGCCGCCGGAGCTGGCCCAGGAGATGACGTTCCCGTTGGGGTCGGTAAGGGTGACGAGCGTGTTGTTGAAGGTGCTCTTGATGAACGCCTTCCCGCGCGGCACGGACTTT
>JAYRRO010000136.1:0-27550 GCA_041910095.1 Dehalococcoidia bacterium | reverse complement strand
GCCGTGCGGCCAACCGCGGCGACGCGCTCCTCTTCGTCGCCGGCGGCGATGGCACCCTCCGCGTCGCCGCCGAAGGCATCGAACGCTCCGATACCGCGCTCGCGGCGCTGCCGCGCGGCACCGTGAACGTCTGGGCACGCGAAACCGGCATCCCCCGGGGCCTGCGCGCCGCGGTCGATACGCACCTCGGTGGCCAGTCCGTCGCCATCGATCTCGGGGTCGCCGATGGTCACCGCTTCCTGCTGATGGCCGGCATCGGCTTCGATGCCGCCGTTACCCGCGATGTTTCGAAGGCGCTCAAACGCCGCATCGGCGACCTCGCCTACGTTGTCCAGGGCGCGCGCATGCTTCCCGCGGCAGCCGGCCAGTCCGTTCGATGGGTCGCGGGCGATTCGGCGCACGAAGCACGGGTGACGATGATGGTGCTGAGCAACACCCGCCTGTACGGCGGCCGCGTGCGCTTCTCGCCGGGCGCCCTCGCCGATGACGGCCTGCTCGATATGGTCGCCCTGGCGCCGAATAGCCCGGGCGCCGCGCTCCGCGTCTCCGCGCGGCTGCTGCTCGGCCGGCTCCGCGGCGATTCCGCCGTGCTCGATGCGGCCGTCCCGGAGCTTGTGGTCGAAACCCCGGGCCTACCGGTCCAGCTCGATGGCGACTACGCCGGTGTCACGCCCATGCGGTTCGGCCTACGACCGCGCGCGCTCCTGGTGCGGGTGCCCGCGGGGCCGTTGCCGCCAATCATCGGCGGCCCGTCTAGCTGACTCGCAAAGGCAGGGTCAGGCGACAACCCTGACCGGTTCGGCCGGACCGGTGATGAGCGTCATCAGCTGGTCGACCTGCTTCATCAGCCGGGCGAGCTCGGGCGTCGACTTCACGTCCTCGGCGCCCGGGACCACGTAGCCCGGGTAGATGCCGTGCTCCATGCAGAATTCGTTCGCCTGCGCCACCACGGACGCGAGGGTGATCTCGGGCAGATCCGCCGCGGCGTGATGCTTCGAGACCGCGTCGGCGATATCGGCGGGGAGGCGCCAGCGCCGCGCGAGTGCGCCGCCCACCTCGGCGTGGTCGTACCCCAGCATCTCGCGCTCGACATCCTCGAGAGGGCGGCCGCTGCGCAGCATCTCGGCCACGACCTGGTCGAGCCCGGCGGGGTCGGCATAGAACATCGCGAGGCGGCCCATGTTGTGGAGGATGCCCGCCGTGAACGCGCTGGGCACATCGAGCCGCCGGCTCTTGCCCGCCAGCTCGCTCGCCCGGAAGCCGACGGCGATCGAATGGCGCCAGAACGCATCGATGCGGAAGAGCGCGTTGAGGGCGTCCGGGGCATAGCGGGACGTGATCGCGCCGCTCACGGCGATGTTTCGCGCCTGCACGAAGCCGAGCACCACCAGCGCTTCCTGCACCGACGTGACCTGCTTCGCCCGCGCGTAGGCCGCCGAGTTCGCCACGCGGAGGATCGTCGCGCTCAGGCCCGGGTCGGCGGAAACCACCAGCGCCAGGTCGCTCGCGCTCGCGCGGGGGTCCTGCGAAACCTGCATGACGCGCATCGCGACCGCTGGCAGAGGCGGCAGCGAATTCACAGCCTGGAGCAGTATCTCAGCGCGCGATCGAACCTGACCGGCCATGGCCTTGCCTCACTTTGCCCATTCTGGAAGCCAGTGTCGGGGAGTTGGGCCCGCGTGGGCATCAGGAGATCCCGCACTCACCGGCGCGAAAACCCCCTCACGCGGCGCGGCCGAACAGGCTCCCCGGTGTCCATCTTCGCCGCTCGCCGTGGCCGCGGGGTTGTCGCGATGTGCGCCGCCGGTGCGCTAGAAGATCTCGGGCGACCACGGCGCCACCGGCCATCCGAGGATCGCGTCGGCCACGGCCAGCTGCCGCGGGTCGCCTTCGATGTGCCCGGCAAGCGCCAGCAGCGATGCCGGGAACCCGCCCAGGTACAGCGAAGCCAGCGCCGTCGTGTCCATGGTTAGCTGCGCGGATTCCGTCGTGGGTTTCGCCCGCAACTCGCCGCCCTCTGCTTCGATGGCGAATCGGCCGCCCGCCCACGGGAGGAAGGAATCTTGTGCTTCGACCACGACCCGCCCCTCCGCCCGTGCGCGCCGCGCGGCGAAGGCGGCCGGGATATCGACCAGCCGCAGCCACACGGAGTCGACGGGGATGCGCCGCAGCCGCCGCCGGTCCGCGAGAATCCACGGCACGAGGTCGTCGGCCGGGCGGATGAACGCCTCGATCGTGCGGATGAGGTCGACTCCAAAGACATAATTCCAAAGCCCCACCTGCGCCTGGCGTGTGAGCCCGAACAGCTCCTCGACGCGCAGCCGCCCAGTGGGCAGGTGCTGGTCGTCATAATCGGCCTTCACCCGGTAGCGCGCGTACCCGAGCGCCCGGCCGTCCTCTTCGTAGAGCGCGTAGCGATTCGCCGAAAGGCCGCCGCGGTCCCACTCGGCGTCGTCGAAGATGCGCATGCGCCACCAGCCCTCGGAGCGGGTCATCATCCCCGGCCGGCGCGCGCGTTCGGCCTCCCAGAGCGGCGGGAGTGCCTGCTCGGCTTCTTCGCGCGTCAGCAGCCGGCAGCGGCCCTTCGCGGGCGTCGCCGCGATGGCGCTGTGCGCGCGTTCGATGGTCGTCTCGTACTGCTCGCTTGCGACCCCGTACCCGAAGCGCCCGTAGATGACCGATTCCGAGGCCCAGAGCGCCGCGACGGGTTCGCCAAGGTCACGCGCCTGCTCGAGCTGCGTCCGCATCATCGCGGTGAGGATGCCCCGGCGGCGGTGCGTCGATTGCACCGTCACGCCCGTCACGCCCGCGCAGCGCACATCGCCGCCGGGCGTGCCCATGCGGTAGGTGAACGCCGCCGCCGTGCCCGCCATGACGCCGTCTTCGTAGGCGGCGAAGCACCGTTCGAGATCGACCATCCCCGGGCGGAACACAAGCCGCTCCGGGCGCGCGTCGCCGCCGAACGCATTGGTCCGCTTTGCGGCGTACTCCGCGTACTGGTCTTCCGTGATCGGCCGGACATCGATGGCCATGTTTGCCCCCATGGTTCCGTGTCCCGCCAGGCTCCTGGTGCCTAGAGCGGGATGTTCCCGTGCTTCTTCGGCGGGTTGCGGTCCGCCTTGTTCCGGAGCATCTCCAGCGCCTTGATGATCTTCCGGCGGGTGTGCCGCGGGTCGATCACGTCATCGAGGAAGCCGCGCCCGGCGGCGATGTAGGGGTTCGCCAGCTTTTGGCGGTACTCCTCGATGAGCTCCTGGCGCCGCGCCGCCGGGTCGGCCGCGTTCGCGAGCTCCTCGCGATAGACGACGTTCACCGCGCCTTCGGGGCCCATCACGGGGATTTCCGTGGTCGGCCAGCCGAAGTTCATGTCCGTGCGCATGCTCTTCGAACCCATCGCCAGGTAGGCTCCGCCGACGGCCTTGCGCAGCACGACCGTGATCTTCGGCACCGTCGCCTCCGAATAGGCGAAGAGCAGCTTCGCCCCATGCGTCAGGATGCCGCCGTACTCCTGCGTGATCCCCGGCAGGTAGCCGGGAGTGTCGACGAGCGTCACCACGGGGATGTTGAACGCGTCGCAGAAACGGACGAAGCGCGCGGCTTTGCGGCTCGCGTTGATATCGATCGAGCCCGCCAGCGCCATCGGCTGGTTGGCGACGATGCCCACGCTCTGGCCCGCCATGCGCGCGAAGCCGACCACCATGTTCGGCGCGAACAGCTCGTGCACTTCCATGAATTCGCCGTCATCGACGATCCGGTCGATCACCTCGCGCACGTCGTAGGGGCGGTTCGGCTCGACCGGCACCAGCGTCAGGAGGTCCTCCTCCGCGCGGTCCGGGTCGTCCCCGCTCGGCACGAGGGGCGGGTCTTCGGCGTTGTTCGAAGGCAGGAACGAAAGCAGGCGCCGCACTTCGGCGAGCGTCTCCTCCTCGCCCTGGATGGCGAAGTGGGCCACGCCGGAGCGCGTCGCCAGCGAGTGCGCGCCGCCGAGTTCCTCGTGCGTCACTTCCTCGCCTGTCACCGCGCGAATCACATCGGGGCCGGTGATGTACATCTGCCCGGACCCTTCGGTCGCGAAGATAAAGTCGGTGAGCGCCGGGCTGTAGGCGCCGCCACCCGCCGAAGGCCCCATGATGACCGTCAGCTGCGGGATGACGCCGCTGGCGAGCACGTTCAGGCAGAAGATGTCGCCATAGCCGCGCAGCGCCTCCGACCCGTCCTGGATGCGCGCGCCGCCCGAGTCCTGGATGCCGATCACGGGCGCACCGGTCGACATCGCCAGGTTCATCACCTTCGAGATCTTCTCGCCCACGGCCTCGCTCAGGGAGCCGCCGAGGAGCGTGAAGTCGAACGAATACACATACACGGGGCGGCCATCGACCTTGCCCCAGCCGGTGACCACCGCCTCCGCGACGGCATCGACACCCGAACCGCGCGGCTTCACCAGCATGTCGATCTCTTCGAAGCTCCCGGGATCGAGGAGCAGGTCGACGCGTTCGCGCGCCGTGAGCTTCCCGCGCGCATGCTGCGCGTCGATCCGCTTCTGCCCGCCGCCGGCAAGCGCCGCGGCCTTCATGCTGTTCAACTGGGCGAGCTTCTGCTCCGAGGTCAACTGTTCCGGCATTCGCTGGGCCTCTCACACGGGGGAGAATGTCCCGCGCCCGCTCTCCTCGTCGGGCGCGCGGCCTCCGGCTCGACGCGCCGGCCACGGGACGGTCCCACGTCCGCGCCGAATCCTAGCATCGGGCACCCCTTGGCGCATCCGCCCCGCACCCCTCTGCTATCCTGCAAACGTGACCGAAGAACGCAAACGCGTCCCCGTGCCGGACTTCAGCAAGGGTACGCCGCCCACCGCATCCGCCCCCGCGGGCGCTCCCTCGCCTGCCGCCTGCGACTGTCCGCGGCTCGATCCCGCCGACTGGGACGGCATCGAAAGCGACTGGACCGATATCGCCTTCCTCCAGGACGCGGTCAACGCGCTGCTCGGTGTTCCCATTGGCTATGGCACGATCCGGCATCACCTGGAGGACCGCGCGCGCCGCGCCGGGGCCACCATCCCGGCCGATGCGATGGTCCTGCTCGGCGGCGGCCGCATGAGCCGCAAGCTCCTGCTCGAAGTCGAGGATGTGCCCGCCGGGCTGAAGGTCACCCGGCCGGGCGGATTCGCCTTCAGCCGCCTGCTCGAAGTCCCCTGGGGCGAGATGAAAAGCGCCGTCGAGCGCACCAAAACGGAGGCGCGCGAGAAGTACGGCCGCAAGCCCGACGACGTCTGGATCTGGTACCTCACCTGCCGCGAATGCTCGGCCGCCCGCAAGTTCGAGACCCTCGTCGTGGCCCATTACAAGGCCCGCAAGTGAGCAACGGCGACCAGTTCGAGATCTTCCTGCGGCTGCTCCTCGCGCTCGGCCTGGGCGGCGCCGTTGGGCTCGAACGCGAATTTCGTGGCCACGAGGCCGGCATCCGCACCAGCGCGCTCGTCTGCCTGGGAGCGGCGATGTTCGGCGAAGCCAGCCATCACTTCGGCGATTCCCGCATCGCCGCGGGCGTCGTCCAGGGCATCGGCTTCCTCGGCGCCGGGCTCATTTTCCAGCGCGGCGATGGCGTCGCTGGCGTGACGACGGCCGCCACCATCTGGGTGCTCGCCGCCCTCGGCCTGCTCGTCGCCGAACAGCTCACGCTCGTGGCGGTGCTCCTGGCCGTGCTCCTCATCCTCCTGCTCGAACTCGCGCCCGTCTCGAACTACGTCTTTTCGCACGCTCGCGCGCACGTAGGGGACCCCGATGTCCGGCGCCGGGCCGAGGGCCATGAACGTCGCGACCGCCTTGACGAGACGCCGGACCAGTAACACCCCGTACGCGTGGCCGTGCGTGTGACTCGGATTGCGCCATCGGGTAGGATCGAACGCGTGACTGCGACATTGCCGCGCGCCCGCCGCGCGCCCGAGCCGCCCGCGCCCAGCCTGCCGCGGCTCTCCCTTCCCCGGCCCCGCGGCGCATAGCCGGCGGGGCTCCCCGACACCCACCCTCACCCCCACGCACTCCCCCATGAGGTGAACGACCGTGGCCGATCGCTACGAGCCGCACGCTATCGAATCACGCTGGCAGGCCCGCTGGGAGGCGGACCGCCTGTACCACGCACGGGACGATGACCCGCGCCCCCGCTGGTACGCCCTCACGATGTTCCCGTATCCCTCCGGCGACCTGCACACCGGCCACTGGTACGCCATGGCACCGAGCGATGTCGCCGCCCGCTACCGCCGCATGCGTGGCCACAACGTCCTCTTCCCCATGGGCTTCGATGCCTTCGGCCTGCCCGCCGAAAACGCCGCCATCAAGCGTGGCATCGACCCCCGCGAATGGACCTACGCCAACATCGAGCGTATGCGCGGGCAACTCCGCCTCATGGGCGCCAGCTTCGATTGGGACCGCGAAGTCGTCACCAGCGACCCCGAGTACTACCGCTGGACGCAGTGGTGGTTCCTGCAGTTGTACCGGCAGGGGCTCGCCTACCGCGCCGAAGCCGCCGCGAACTGGTGCCCCGGCTGCCACACTGTCCTGGCGAACGAACAGGTCGTCGACGGCCGCTGCGAACGCTCGGACGACATCGTCGAGCGCCGCTTCCTGACGCAGTGGTTCTTCAAGATCACGGCCTACGCCGAGGAACTGCTGCGCTTCGAGGGCATCCAGTGGCCCGAGCGAATCCGCGCCATGCAGACCAACTGGATCGGCCGGTCCGAAGGCGCCTTCCTCGAGTTCGAGGTCGATGTCCCCGGCGTCGCGGACCGTCTGAAGGTGTTCACCACCCGCCCGGACACCGTCTATGGCGCCACCTTCATGGTCGTCGCGCCTGAACATCCCCTCGTCGCGCGGATCACCACTCCCGCCCGGCGCGCCGAGGTCGAGGCCTACGTCGCCCAGACGAGCCGCCAGACCGAGATCGAGCGGCTCTCCACCGAGAAGGAGAAGACGGGCGCGTTCACCGGCGCCTACGCTATCAACCCCTTCAACGGCGCCCGCATCCCCATCTGGATCGCCGATTACGTCCTCGTGACCTACGGCACCGGCGCGATCATGGCCGTGCCCGCGCACGACCAGCGCGACTTCGACTTCGCCCGGAAGTACGGCCTCGACATCGTCCCCGTGTTCGACCACGAGGAGATCGATGTCACGAAGCCGCTCGAGGCCGCCTTCCCGCACGGCCGCCGGATGGTGAATTCGGGCCCCTTCGATGGCACCCCCGCGGCCGAAGCCTTCGCCCGCGTGGTCGCCTTCGCCAGGGAGCGTGGCGCCGGCGAAGCCACCGTGAACTACCGCCTGCGCGACTGGCTCATCTCGCGCCAGCGGTACTGGGGCGCGCCCATCCCGATGATTCACTGCGAGGCCTGCGGTATCGTCCCCGTCCCCGAAGCCGACCTGCCCGTGCTCCTGCCCGAGACGGTCACCTTCGATGCGTCCGGGAAGTCGCCGCTCACGCGCATTCCCGAGTGGGTCAACGTGCCTTGCCCCGCCTGCGGGGCCCCGGCGCGCCGCGAGACCGACACGATGGACACCTTCATGTGCTCCAGCTGGTACCAGATGCGCTACGCCGACCCGCGCAACGCGGAGCACCCCGTCTCGCCCGATGCCGCCGCCCGTTGGCTCCCGGTCGACCAGTACACGGGCGGCGCCGAGCACGCCGTCATGCACCTGCTCTACACCCGCTTCTTCTGGAAGGCCGCGCGCGACATGGGCGTGGTCGAGGGCGACGAACCGATGATCCGCCTCTTCAACCAGGGCGTGATCCTCGGCCCGGATGGCAATCGCATGTCCAAGAGCCGCGGCAACGTCGTCGCCCCGGATGACCAGGTATCGCAGTGGGGCAGCGATGCCTTCCGCTGCCAGCTCATGTTCGTCGGCCCCTGGGACCAGGGCGGCCCCTACAACCCCACGGGCATGGCCGGCATCGTGCGCTGGCTCAACCGCCTCTGGTCGCTCGGCACCGAACCGCCCGAGCTCGTGCATGACCTCGCTTCCGAGGGCGCCCGCGCGCTCCGCCGCGCCACTCACAAGACCATCCGCGATGTCACCGAGGGCATGGAGGCCTTCAGCTTCAACACGCTCATCTCGCGCCTGATGGAGCACACCACCGCCATGCAACGCGCACGCGATGCCGGGCCCGTCGATGGGCAGGCGTGGGACGAAGCGATGCGCGCGGCCATCCTCCTGACCGCCCCCCTCGCGCCCCACATCGCCGAGGAACTCTGGGAGCGCACCGGCGGCGGCTACAGCGTCCACACCGCCGAATGGCCCGCCTTCGACCCCGAACTCGCCCGCGACGACGAGGTCGAGGTCGCGCTGCAGGTCAACGGCAAGGTGCGGGACCGCCTCGTGCTGCCCGCCGCCTGCACGGAAGAGGAGGCCCGCGCCGCCGCCCTGGCCTCCCCGAAGGTCGTCGCCCTGCTCGATGGGAAGGAACCCCGGCGCGTGATCCACGTCCCGGGGCGGCTGCTGAACATCGTCCTGTGACCCTCGGCCCGCTCGCCGTGAGGCCGTTCCCGGTACCCCACCAACCCTTTACGGTGGTGTGGACACCCCCCGGACGGGACGCGTAACGTGCGAGCGGGCACAGGAAACCACATACTCGCCTTGCGGGGGGCACTGGAGGAAACCATGCAGATCAGCAGGAAGGGCGGCCGCGATGATGGCGCCTACGCCGACCTCCCGCCGGCCTTCGGCGATGAGCAGGCACCGGAAACGGTCGTCCGCAGAGGCCGCGACGGCGACGAAGGTGATACCACCGCCAGCCGCCGCAACGAAAGCATCATCGATGCCGGCTCCTCGTTCGATGGGCGATACGAGGCCGGCGAAGACCTCCGCATCCTCGGGACCGTCAGCGGCGAAGTCGTCTGCCGCGGCGTGCTCACGATCGAAAAGGACGCGAAGGCGAAGGCGCGCATCCAGGCCCGCGAGGCGATCGTCCGCGGCACCTGCGATGGCGACATCGTCTGCTCAGGCCGCCTCGTGCTCGCCGGGAGCGCGGTCGTGAACGGCACGATCAAGGCCGCGACCTTCGTGGTCGAGGAAGGCGCCACCATAACCGGCACGGTGCAGACCACGCCCTCGGCCGGCGTCGAGGCTGTCCTTCCGCCGGCGGCCGCGCCGATTCCGCTGAAGGGCGAAAAGGCCGCCGCCGAGGAGCCCACCGAGACCCCGGGTACCGGCGGCCGCGGTTCCAGCTCCCGCTGGACCTCCCGCAACCGCGAAGCCCCGAACTTCGCGCTCGTTTCCAGCGAAGAGCGTTCCGCCACCCTCGACCGCAACTAGGGCGGCATCCGGCACACAACGAACGAGGGCGGCTCCGCACAGGAGCCGCCCTCGTTCGTTGTGTGCGCTTTGTACGGTCAGTTTTTAATTTCGAAGTAGACCGCGCCGTCCTTCCCGACCCAGGTGTCCGCGTTCTTGTTGAGCCTGCGCGCCGCGCGGCTGATGCGCAGCGAAATCCCGCGCGTCGTCTCGCCTTCCTCGGGCATCAGCTCCCCGACCTTGTCCTTGGAGTTGGCGGCCTGTTCCACGTACGTGTTGAATTCACGCATTCGCGCGGCAAGCCGCCCCGACTGCTTCGCCGGCCGTGGCGCCTTCTCCTTGTCGACCATCCGGAAACGAGCCATGGAATGAGCCTTTCTCGTGCATTAGTACGACCATTCGTCACGCTGGCCGCGTGCTTTCAATGGTAGCCCCTGCCCCGTGCGAGTGCACGATCAAAATCCGCTGAACCTGCCGCTATTTCCCCACTACCGGCGATCTTGAAGCGAGAGGATGCTCATTCGGATTGATTCGAGGAATGCCTGCAGCTGATTCTCCAGCCGCCGCAGCACCTCGAGCGCGTACTGGTCGGCATCGTCGAGCTGTTTGCTCGCTGCTTCCGCCGCCTCACTCAGGTGAGCGGCCACCGTCGAGTCCGCTTCCGCCAGCATCTGCCGCGCGCGCGTTTCGGCGTCCATGATCAACGCCTGGCTGCGCTCGTGCGCCGCCCGGACGACCGTGTTTTCCTCGATCAGCCGGCCGCGTTCCTCTTCCGCCCGATCGACAATTCCCCGCGCCGAACGGGAGGCGTCGTCGAGCAGCTGTTCGCGCGCGTCGAGAATCTGGGTGGCTTCCCGCACATCGGCCGGCACGGCCAACCGCATCTGATCGACGATGTCGAGCATCCGTTTGCGGTCCAACACCAGGTTGCCGCCAACGGGCAGCCGCCTCGCCTGCACGATCAGCTCTTCGAGGCTGTTGACGAGATCGAGGATTTCCACGGGAGTGCGTCAGGCTCGCTCGTCGAGCCCGAGCTTCTTTCGCAAGGCCGTGCGCACATTCGCCGGCACCATATCCGCGACGTCGTACCCGAGCTTCGAAACCTCCCGGATTCGGCTCGCGCTCACGTACAGGAACTCCTGGTTCGTCATCAGATAGATCGACTCAAGATGCGGGGCCATTTTCCGGTTCATCAGCGCCATCGAGAACTCCGCCTCGAAGTCGCTCATCGCGCGGATGCCGCGCACCAGCGCCACCGCTCCCTTGCGCCGCGCGAATTCCACCACCAGTTCGTCGAAACCTTCCACTTCCACCTGCGGCAGGTGACGCGTGGCCTCCCGGATGAGTTCGATCCGCTCCTCCCACGTGAACATCGAACCTTTTTCGCGCCCCTTCACCACCGCCACGATCACGCGGTCGAACAGGTGCGTCATTCGGTTGATCAGGTCCAGGTGACCATTCGTGATCGGGTCGAATCCACCGGGATAGACAGCGATCCTCATGCCGCCTCCTCACGACGGTAGAACGCAACCGCCGTGTCGCCATAGACGCGCCGTTCGGCCATCGTCAGGCCGGCCGGGCGTTCCGGCGGATTGTAGCGGCTCCCATGCTCATAGACGATCCACCCGTCCTCCGCCAGTTTCGATGCGAGCATCGACAGTGTTTCCGGCGCGTCCTCGTCGTCATAGGGCGGGTCCATCAGGATGAGATCGAACGGCCCCTCCCGGCCCTCGAGCGCCTTCGGCAGCTTCCCGCGCAACACCGTCCCCGCCCCCGCCACGCCCGCGCGCGAAAGGGTCTCCAGGATCGCCTGGCAGCACGCCTGCTGCCCCTCGATGAATGTCGCATGTGCCGCCCCGCGGCTCAGCGCCTCGATCCCGAGAGCGCCCGTGCCCGCGTACAGGTCGAGCACGCGGGCGCCTTCGACTCGCGCGCCGAGAATGTTGAAGATCGCCTCGCGCACAAGCCCCGAGGTCGGGCGGAGCCGTACGCCGCGCGGTTCCGCGACCGGGATGCCGCGAGCACTTCCCCCCGCGATGCGCAGCCGCGTGCCCGCCACTATCGGGCCGCCGTGGGCGTCGCCACGGCCGTCGGCGAGGCCTTCGGCTGGACGGTCAGTGGAATGTCGTTCTGGAAGCGCGCGACGCCGTCACTCACCGTGATGCTTACCGTATACGTGCCCGGTTCGGCCGGCGTGATCCAGGTCAGCACTCCGCGTGATCCGCCTTCCTTCGAACCCTTGCTCACTTCCCAGGTTGGCGTCAGGTCCGCCGGGTTCGGCTGCATCAGCACCGGCTGGCCGCTATTGATGAACGGCAGGAGCGCCGGCCAGATGTTCCCCAGCAGCGCGCTATCGGATGCATCCTCCACGGCCACTCCTCCCAGCTTGAACCGCGGGATCAGCTCAAGCTTGAAGCCGATGCTGAACACGTTCTCGATCCAAACCGTTCGCCCGCCGTTCTGCTGATACGTGAAGTACACGCTGGCCGTGTCCGGCGACCACGCGATGCCGCTCCGGTTCTCCTCCCGGTCCAGGTTCGTCGCCACCACGGAGACGTTGGTGTTCGTCGTCAGCCGGTTATCGGTACCCGCGCGCACGCTCAGCTTGGTCGCGATGATCATCGCCTGCACGACCGACATCGTCGCGATGCCGTCGTTCGACTTCTCCACGGCATACGGCGAGACCGTGAGCACCAGCTTCGTCGGCTCCACCTTCGCCGTCAGCGCGGTCAGGATCTCCGGCATGTCCCGGCGGTAGGTACTCTGGTCCCGGAACGGCCAGATCTGCAGGACATCGGCCGACTTGCCCAGCTCGGCCCAGTCATAGGCGCCTTCGTCGATGCGGTCGGGCAGGCGCAGGGGCGCCGGGAGCGTGAGCGTGAGCTTCTTGCCCTGCGCGTGCAGCCCCGATGCGAGCTCCGCAACGAACAGCGTGAACGACGTGCGCTCGGCCAGCGGCAGGTCCATGTAGGCCACGTCCACGCCCGCGAGCTGCAGGTCCTGCGCCTTCTTCAGGATTTGCTGGACATGCGTCGAACGGGTCGTCGTGTTCTGCAGAATGCCCGACACCAGCGGGATGAGCCCCTTCTCGCTTCCATCGACCCAGATCGTCGGGTACCACGCGAACGAACCATCCGCCTTGATCGCGGCCGGTTCGCCCGTGAGCCCGCCGTCTGAGTTCGGTTTGAAGTCCCGCGTGTGGAGAATCGTGATCTTCCCGGTCGCGTCCGCGTGGAGGCGGCCGTCGTGGGGGAGGTAGGCCACCACGTGCCCGGCCGGCGAAAGCCGCCGCAGCACCGTCAGCAGCTCGGGCGCCGTCGTGAGCGTCGCTGAGACCTGCTGCCCCTGCGCATCGAGTACGGCGGGCGTCACCGGCTCCCACGTCTTGCTCTCGGCGACGTAGCGGAAGAAGCCGAGGTTCCGGCCGTCGGTCGTGGCCTCCTCCAGCTTCAGCTGAACCTGCACGTTGCTGCCGCCGGGGACGGCGCCCTTCTCCTGGTTGTAGGCGTAGATCTTGGTGACGCGCTGATACCCGTCGGGCGTCGCATAGGAAGCGTCGGTGGCGCAGTAGAACTTGTCGCACTCGGTGCTCGAACACGCGCGCGTGAAGAGGAAGTAGCCGACAACGAGGGTCGCGAGCACGATCGCACCGAGCATGACGCCGCGGCCCATCCCGCCGCGTCCGCTGCCGCCGTAGATGCTGCTGTTCGACCGGTTGCCCCACGGCAACTGCGCGTTTCGGCGGCTCATCGTTCGTCCCCCGGGTGCACGAAGCGCCCGCTATGTGCGCCGGACAAGCCGCACATCGGTCTCGATTATCCGGCCGCCACGGTTGAGTACAACCTTCACCGTTTGTTCAGCCTGCAGCGGGAGGAGCGCGTTCAAGAGCGGCGTATCCGCGGCCAGCTCCACGTCACCGATTCGCACGATCACGTCCCCACGTTCGATTCCGGCATTCGCCGCCGGGCCCCCGGGCGCCACCACGGTGACGACGGCCCCATGGTCGAGCCCGACGGTGCGCAGGCGTGGCAGGGTCTCGGGCGTGATGTCGATCCACTCCAGGCCCAGCGCGGGCCGGGGGTACTGCCCCTTCGCCGCAATGATCCCGTTCACAATCTGCATCACGCGGTTGGATGGCAGCGCAAAGGAGATGCCCTCGACCGCGGCAGCGCTCCCCGCGCCCTGGCGCAACACGGACGTCGGCATGCCCACGAACTGCCCGCGCAGGTTCACGAGCGCGCCGCCGCTATTTCCGCTGTTGATCGCCGCATCCGTCTGGATGAGGTCGCGCTGGACCACGCCATCGAACACGCGCTTGCGGTTCAGGCCGCTCACGATGCCCACCGTCACGGTGCCCTCGAATTCCGCGAGCGGGTTGCCGATCGCGAGAATGGTCTCCCCGAGCTTGAGCGCCGACGAGTCGCCAACCTCCAGCGGCGCCAGGTTCGTGGGCCCGATGAGCACCACCGCCACATCCGTGAATGGGTAGTCGTGGCCCACGAGTACCGCGGGCCGTTCGCTCCCGTCGGGGAGGATCGCCTTCAGCGTCTCCGTTCCCAACACCACGTGTGCGTTCGTCGCGACATACCCGTCGCGGTCGATGAGGACGCCGCTGCCCACGTCCTGCTCGGTCCCGCCGGCAGTGCGGCGTGTGCTCTGGAGCTTGATGACCGCTGGCCGGGCTCGCGCCGCGGCGTCGGCAACGGCGCTCGTCTGCTCCACGGTGAGGCTTCCGCCCTGCCCGGGGCCGCCGTTCGTGCCATCGTTTCCGGCGCCGTCATCGAAGAGCAGCACGCCCGCGGCCACTACCAGCCCGCCCACGAGCGCGGAGATGCCGGCGACCGCCGCGACGAGCGCGAGCGCGGGGCCGCGGCCCGGGGCGTCAGGTTCCGGTAGAGGGGCCGCCGGAGGCGCCGGGGATGGCGGCGTGCCGTCGCTCTCCCGCACCCAGTTCAGCCCATCGGTGGCCCGCCGCTCACGTCCGCCGTATTCGTCTGCCATGCAGGCGCTTCCTTTCGCGCGAACTCGCGCCAAATTGCGGGCATCGCCGCGAAAACGTATACTCGCCCGAACAGAGGGACCCGGCCCCTCGTTTTTTTGTGGCCCCGGATCGGCCTCAGGTAAGGGTACGACATGGTCGAGAAACAGGTCCCGCTCACCCGTGAAGGCAAGGCAAAGCTCGAGGACGAACTCGAGCAACTCCGCCAGCAGCGCCGCGTGGTCGCCGAGCGCATCCACAACGCACAGGAGCTCGGCACCAGTCAGAACGACGCCGAATACGACGACGCCAAGCTTGAGCAGGGCATGGTCGAAGGCCGCATCCTCGAAGTCGAGGACATCCTTCGCCGCGCCTCCATCATCGATGAGGACGGCGCCCATCGCAGCGGCCGCGTCGTGCTCGGCAGCGGCGTCGAAGTCGACCAGGATGGCAAGGTGCGCCACTACCAGATCGTGGGCGCCCCCGAGGCAGACCCCGTTCACGGCAAGATTTCGAACGAATCGCCCGTCGGCGCCGCCCTGCTCGGCCGCCAGGTGGGCGATGTCGTTGATGTCAACGCGCCCAGGGGCGTCATGAAAGTCAAGGTCCTCAAGATCGACTAGCCCGGCGCACCCGGCGATGCCTTCGTGGGCCGCCGGGGAGGCGGCCCATTCCGTTGCTGAGAGAGGTGCCCCCATGGACGAGCTCATGGCCCAGCGCGTGGCCAAGGTCGAGGCCCTCCGCGAAGCCGGGGTCGATCCCTATCCCACCCGTGCCGCCCGCAGCCACACGTCCTCCGAAGTCGTCGCCCTCGTCGCGGCCCTCCCGGAAGGCGCCAATGAGTGCGAGGGCGTCACCGTCGACGTCGCCGGCCGTATCGTCGCCCGCCGCGACATGGGCAAGGCGACCTTCATCGACCTTCTCGACGGCGAGGGCCGCCTCCAGGTCCTCCTTCGCCAGAACGCCCTCGAAAACTACGACGGTATCAAGAACACCGACCTCGGCGACTTCGTTGGCTTCCGCGGTACGCCCATTCGCACGCGCACGGGCCAGCCCACTGTCCAGGCCGCTTCGTGGACCATGCTGGCGAAAGCGCTCCACGCCCCGCCGGAAAAGTACCACGGTCTCGCGGACGCCGAGATCCGCCAGCGCCGCCGCTACCTGGACCTCATGGCGAACGAGGAGACCCGGCGCGTCTTCACCGTGCGCAGCCGCGTCATCGCCAGCATGCGCCGCTTCCTCGATGCGCGTGGATTCCTCGAAGTCGAGACGCCCATCCTCCAGGAGTCCGAGAGCGGCGCCGCCGCCCGGCCGTTCCTGACCCACTTCAACGCCATCGATGAGCAGCGCGTCCTCCGCATCAGCCTCGAACTGCATCTCAAGCGGCTCATCATCGGAGGCTTCGAACGCGTCTACGAGATTGGCCGCAACTTCCGTAACGAAGGGATGAGCTTCAAGCACAATCCCGAGTTCACGATGATGGAGACCTACGAGGCCTACGCCGACTACCTCAAGGTCGCCGAGATGGCCGAGCAGATGGTCTCCAATGCCGCGCTCGAAGTCCTCGGGTCCACGAAGATCACCTTCCGGGACCACGAGATCGACCTCGCTCCGCCGTGGCGCCGCATCACCTTCCTCGAGGCCCTCAAGGAGTACGGCGGGCCCGACCTCGAGGCCTTCCCCGATGCCGGCTCCCTGCGCGCCGAGCTGCGCCGCCGTGGCGTCGATGCGCCGCCCACGGCCGGCTACGGCAAGCTCTGCGACGAGGCCATGTCGCACTACGTCGAGCCGAACCTCATCCAGCCCACGTTCCTCCTCGATTACCCGGTCGAGCTCTCGCCCCTCGCCAAGCGCAAGCCCGGCAACGCACGCCTCGTCGAGCGTTTCGAATGCTTCGTCGCGGGTTTCGAATGCGGCAACGCCTACACCGAGTTGAACGACCCCATCGAGCAGCGCCAGCGCTTCGCCGCCCAGCTCGAACTCAAGGCCGCCGGCGACGACGAGGTCGAGCTCGTCGATGACGACTTCCTCTTCGCGCTCGAACATGGGATGCCGCCCACGGGTGGCTTCGGCATCGGCATCGACCGCCTGGTCATGCTGCTCACGGGCCAGACCTCGATCCGCGAAGTCATCCTCTTCCCGCCGATGAAGTCGCTGAAGGAATGACGGCGACTCCGGCGCCGTTTGAACGCCACCACACGGCCACGGCCTACGTCGTGGCAGGGGCGCGCACGCTCCTGCTCTGGCACACGAAGCTCCGCATGTGGCTCCCGCCCGGCGGCCACCTGGAGGCGAACGAAGATCCTGTGCAGGGCGCCGTCCGCGAAGCACTGGAGGAGAGCGGCATCGCGGTCGCGGTTATCCCGCCGCGCGACCTCCTCGCCTGCGACGGCCCCGCCGTGCTGCCGCCGCCCGCGGTCATCCTCATCGAGGACATCGTCCGCGAGGACCAGCCGTTCCACCAGCACATCGACCACGTGTATTTCACGCGCGCCCTTGGGCCGGTCGATTTCGACGCTCCGATCCCGCACGG
Organism: Dehalococcoidia bacterium; assembly: GCA_041910095.1. GTDB lineage: Bacteria > Chloroflexota > Dehalococcoidia > Tepidiformales > Tepidiformaceae > Amarobacillus. Next base: position 10,761 of record JAYRRO010000136.1, on the reverse strand, counting down.
GCCGTGCACATGGGCCGATGCCGGGCAGCTCGCGGCTTCGTTTTCGCTCCCCGCGCTCGATGGTACGCTCGTGACCGTCGCCGAAGACGTGCGCATTCTCGGCCTGCGCGCCATTGCCGCCTTCCTGGAGTCACCCGATGTTGAGCATCCAGTTCATCCGTGAGAACGCCGAGCGCGTGAAGCGCGACGTCCTCCTTCGCAACGCCAACGCCCCCATCGACCGCATCATCACCCTCGACGACGACCGCCGCCGCCTGCTGGGCCAGGTCGAGCAGCTGCGCGCCAAGCGCAACACCGCCAGCAAGGCCATCGGCGCTTCGAAAGACCCCCAGCAGCGCGAAATCCGCATCACCGAGATGCGGCTCGTGGGCGACGAGATTGACCGCCTGGATGGCTTGCTCAAGGCGGTCGAGACGGAACTCAACGAGAAGCTCCTCGAGGTCCCGAACATCCTGGATTCCGCGGTTCCGCCCGGCTTCGATGAGCATGCGAACGTCGTCGTCGAAACCGTTGGCGAGAAGCCCGCGTTCGATTTCGCGCCGCGCCCGCACTGGGAGCTCGGGGACATCCTCGCCGGCATCGACTTCGATCGCGGCATCAAGATGTCCGGGAGCCGCTTCTTCGTGCTGCGCGGGGGCGTCGCGCGCCTGCAGCGTGCGCTCATCCAGTTCATGCTCAACGAACACGCCGCCGCCGGGTTCACCGAGCACTACCTGCCGTACATGCTCACCGAGGAGTCGCTTTACGCCTCCGGCCAACTTCCAAAGTTCCGCGAGAACCTCTACCGCGACGAAGAAGAGAACTACTACTTCATCCCCACCGCCGAGGTCGCGTTCGTCAACCTCTACCGGGACGAGATCATCCCGCCGAACAGCCTGCCGCTCCGCTTCGTCGGCCACACCCCCTGCTTCCGCCGCGAAAAGATGAGCGGCGGGCGCGATGTCCGCGGCATGAAGCGCGTCCACCAGTTCGAGAAGGTCGAGATGTTCGTCTACTGCGAACCCGAGCAGAGCGATGCGGAGCTGGACCTGCTCGTGTCCCGCGCCCGCATGATCCCCGAGCTGCTCGGCCTGCCCTACCGCGTCGTGCAGCTGTGCAGCGGAGACATCGGCTTCAACGCCACGAAGACGTTTGACATCGAGGTGTGGTCGCCCGGGGTGGGCGAATGGCTCGAGGTCAGCTCCGCATCGAACTGCCTGGACTTCCAGGCACGCCGCGCGAACATTCGCTACAAGCCCACCGTCGAATCCTCGACGCGCTTCCCCCATATGCTGAACGCCAGCGGGCTCGCGCTAGCGCGCACGGTGATCGCCGTGATGGAGAACTACCAGCAGGAGGATGGCTCCATCGCCGTCCCCGAAGTGCTCCAGCGCTACATGGGCACCGACCGGATCGTCCCGCCGGGCCGTTAACCCGCGACTTCGCGAACGAACCGCAGCACCGCCGCCGCCGTCGCGGCGGGCGCGTCGAGATGCATCTGGTGCGTCCCGCCGGCCACGATTTCGCCGCGCCCGCGGGGCAGCGCCGCCAGGAGTTCCGCGTACCCGCCGTCCGTCATGACGCTCTGGATGCCCGCGCGCAGCACCAGGGCCGGCACGGCGATGTCCCCCAGGTAGGGCCGCACGTCCCACTGCCGCAGGGTGCGAAGGAACTCCGGGTCGAACCGTTCGACCCACTCGCCGTCGCGCTGTACGAAGCTGTGCTCGGCGAGATGGCGGTGGACTTCCGGCGTCGCCCTGGCCGTTGCCCGCTCCTGCCGCGCGATGGCCCGCTCGAAGGCCGGGTAGCGCTTTGGGCTGCTCGCGCCCACCTCGTTCAGGTGCGCGATCTGGTGTGGCGGCGCGAGCGGGTCGATGTCGATGAACACGCACCCGCCGACGGCGCCCGGCCGCGTTCCCGCGAACTGCATGCCCACGGCGGCCGCCATCGAATGCGCCACCAGCACGGGTGGGCGCCCGGCGACATCCACTGCAGCGGCGACATCCTCCGCGAGCCGTTCGAAGGCGTACCCCTCCGGCGCGGCCGCCCATGCCGATTCGCCGTGCCCGCGCAGGTCGAGTGCCAGGCAGTGCATCCCGGCCGGCAGCTCCCGCACAACGAAGTCCCACACGCGGCCGTGGCCGAACGATCCATGGACGAACAGAACCGGCGGAGTGTCCGCCGGTTCGCCGAATTCAAACAGCCGGAGGGCCGTGCCATCCGCGCTCGCAATCGAAAGCCGGCGCGGATCTTCGGCGCCCACGCTCAGGCGCTCTTCTTGCCGAACGGCCACCAGCCGCGCTTCGCCTGCGAGGCCGGCTTCTCCTCCGGGCCATCGAACCCGCGCCCGCACGATTGGCAGTACGCGTACACGTTCAGGTTCATCCGCCCGCACCAGGGGCACTGTCGCATTGCATCCTCCCCGGACCACGTCCTGTATCAGTCGTCCAACAGTGTACTCCGTGCCCGCGCTTGAGCCCCGTGCTAGTGGTACTTCCGCGCCCCGAGAATCGGCCACTCGGCCACGATTTCGTCGCCACGCCGCACGTGATACACCGCGTGCAGGTTGAGCGTCGTGTCGCCGTGACTCGGCAGAATCTCGACCCGGTCGCCGATGCGAAGGCCCGCCACGCCCTCGCCGGTCAGGTGCGCGTGCTCCTCCGAAAGCCGCGATGCCACCAGCCTCCCGTCCACCGACTTCGGCGCACCGAACTCGTTCGTCAGCGACTTCAGCCCGGCGTCGCAGACGGCATACTCGCCCCGGATGGCGGTCACCGTGGTCAGCAGCGTCAGGGCGCTTTCGAACTCCACGGGCAACATCTGCTGGTACCGCCCATCCATGAAGACGTACGAACCGGCCTGCACTTCGGTGACGCCCGGCCACGAGCCCGCGATCGCGTACGTCCCCGTCCCGCCCACGGAGACGATCTCGGGCGCGAGGCCGGCCTCCGACAGCGCCTCCACGTGCGCGCTCACGATCGACAGCGCGGCCTCGGCCTTCACCTGGCGCTCCTCGGCCGGGAGCAGCACCGCGTGGCCCTCGTAGCCCATCATCCCCCGGTAGCGGATGCCGCGCTCACCCAGGAGCCGCGCGAGCGCGACGGTCTCCGCGGGCGAGGCCGTCCCGCACCGATGCATGCCGCTATCGACCTCGATGATCGCCTGCGCTGTGACTCCCGCCTCGCGCGCGGCGGCGGCGATCTCGTGGATGTTCGCCTCCGATTCCACGGCCACGGTGATGTCGATGCCGCGGGCGAGGAGCGCCATCAGCCGCCGCACTTTGGGCGCGCCCACCAACTGGTTCGCGACCAGGATCGGCCCGAGGCCCGCCTCTGCCAATACCTCCGCCTCGCCCAGCTTCGCGACGGTGATGCCGATTGCCCCCGCCGCCAACTGCCGCCGCGCGACTTCCGGGGTCTTCGGCGTCTTGAAATGCGGCCGGAGTTTCGCGGCTCGGTCCGCGAAGAACGCGGCCATCCGCGCGATGTTCCACTCCACGCGGTCCAGGTCGAGCAGCAGGCAGGGCGTATCCAGTTCGATCAGACGCATGGCGGCATCCTACGGACCCGCGGCGGAAACGCGAACCTCCCGCCTGTCCTCGACGGGTACGCCGCACGCCGCACGGCGAGCGGCTATCCTGACCGCCCGGGAGGAAACCATGGACGGTTCAAACGCTCACAACAGTCCATCCGCGACCGAAGCCATCGACCGTCGGCTGGCCGAAGTTGGCGACTGGCGCGGTGCGACGCTCGCGCGAATGCGCTCGCTCATCAAGGAGGCCGCGCCAGGGGTGCTTGAGGAGATCAAGTGGGTGAAGGCGAGCAGCCCCGGCACGCCCACCTGGTCGCTAGGCGGCATCATCTGCACCGGCGAGATCTACAAGGCGGTGGTGAAGCTGACCTTCGCGAAAGGCGCGTCACTCCCCGACCCCTCGGGTCTCTTCAACGCCAGCCTCGAAGGCAATACCCGCCGCGCGGTCGACATCCGCGAGGGCGAAACCGTGGATGCGAGCGCCTTCGCTGAGCTTGTGCGGGCAGCGGTCACCCTCAACGCCGCAACGGCGAAGCCAGCGAAGCGCCGCTCCGCCCCGGCCTGACCTATGCGCCGGCCGCCAGCGCGATCTTCTTCTTCGCGCGGTCGCGGTCCACCGCCGTGAGGTGCGCCTTGCGGATGCGCACTGACTTCGGCGTGATCTCCACCAGCTCGTCGGCCGCGATGAGCGAGAGGCTGCGCTCCAGGCTCGGGGGCTGGGGCGGCGTCAGCTTCACCGCGATGTCGCTCGTCGAGCTGCGGATGTTCGTCAGCTTCTTCGCCTTGCAGACGTTCACGACGAGGTCGTTTTCCTTCGCGTGCAGCCCGACGACCATCCCCTCGTACACTTCGATGCCCGGCTCGATGAACAGCACGCCGCGTTCCTGTGCATTCGCGATCCCGAACGCCAGGGCGGAGCCCGGCTCATTCGCGATGAGCGCGCCGTTGCGAACGCGCGTGATATCGCCCGCCCACGGCCGGTAGCCGATCTGCTCCGTGTTCATGATCCCTTCGCCGCCGGTGCCGCTGATGAACGTGTCCCGGAAGCCGATGAGCCCGCGCGTCGGGATCTCGAAGTCGAGGCGCACGTCGCCGTTGTGGTCGCTGTGCATGCCGGTCATCTGCGCCTTGCGCCCGGCGAGGGTCTCGATGAGGAACCCGGTCGATGCCTCCGGCGCTTCGATGTAGATCTTCTCGAACGGCTCCTCGATGCCGTGCGACCCCTGCCGCAGGATGACCTCCGGCCGCGTCACGGCGAACTCGTACCCCTCTCGGCGCATCGTCTCGACGAGGATCGCCAGGTGCAGCTCCCCGCGGCCGCTGACGACGAACGCGTCCGCTGTCTCGCCATCCTCGACGCGCAGCGCGACGTTCGTCTCCACCTCGCGATACAAGCGGTCGCGCAGCTGGCGGCTCGTGACGAACTGTCCCTCGCGGCCCGCGAAGGGCGAGTCGTTGATGCGGAAGGTCATCTTCAGGGCCGGCTCCTCGATCGCGATGACCGGCAGCGGGCCGGCGGCTTCCGCGTTCGCGATCGTCTCGCCAATCTGGATGTCCGGGATGCCCGTCAGCGCGACGATGTCGCCGGCGCGGGCCTCGCTCAGCTCCACCCGCCCCAGCCCTTCGAAACCGAAGACCTGCGCGATGCGGTGCTGGCTGGTGACCCCGTCGTGGTCGTGGCGCATCACCATCTCCGCCGGGTGGATGCGGCCGTCGCGAATTCGTCCGATCGCCGTGCGCCCGCGGTAGCTGTCGTAGGCGAGCGTCGTCACGAGCATGCGGAAGGGCGCTTCGTCGTCGTGCACGGGCCCGGGCGTGTGCTCAAGGATGGCATCGAAGAGCGGCTCCATGGTCCCGCTCGTGATGCCCGGCTCGCGGCCCGAGTAGCCATCGCGCGCGTTCGCGTATACCACCGGGAAGTCCAGCTGGTGGTCCTCCGTGGCCAGGTCCAGGAAGAGGTCCTGCGTCTCGCGGATGACCTCCGGGATGCGCGCGTTCGGGCGGTCGATCTTGTTCACGACGACGATCGCGTGCAGGCCCAGTTCCAGTGCCTTGCGCAGCACGAACTTGGTCTGGGGCATCGGCCCCTCGACCGCGTCGACGAGGAGGAGGCAGCCATCGGCCATGTTCAGCACGCGCTCGACTTCGCCGCCGAAGTCCGCGTGGCCGGGCGTATCGATGATGTTGATTCGAACCCCGCGATACTCCACCGCCGCGTTCTTGGCCATGATCGTGATCCCCTTCTCGCGCTCAAGGGGATTCGAGTCGAGGATCAGCGAGCCGACCTGCTCGTTCTCCCGGAAAATGTTCGACTGCTTCAGAAGCGCGTCGACCAGCGTGGTCTTCCCGTGGTCAACGTGGGCGATGATTGCGAGGTTGCGCACGTCGGCGCGGCGGAGATCCATGGGATCCATCTTTGCCGAGGATGCGTGAACGGGCGAACCGGCCGCGCGCGAAGCCCCCCGGCTTCACCGATCCTTCATGTCCCGCGCACTTGAAACGCTGTTTCCAGCCGCCTCGCACGCGGGTTATCCGGCCCCGGCGTGCGCCTCCGCATGGTGGAGAGCGTGGCAGCGAACGCCGGCCGCCCCCGCCTCTGGACGCTGGATGTCATCCGCGGAGCCGCGATCGTCATGGTCGTGCTCATGCATGCCTATTTCGATCCCCCGTGGTGGGCGCCCGCCTCCGAGGCCTATCCCGCGCGCCTTGCGTACTTCCTCGGGCACACGGTGGTCCCGCTCTTCTTCCTGATCTCGGGGTTCCTGTTCGGGCGCGAAGGGCACGCCCCCGCACGCTCCCTGGTCCGGCGGAAGGCGGCGGTCATTCTCGTGCCGGCACTCCTCTGGTCCGCGATCGCGATTGCCATCCGCGTGCACTCGCTCGGGCTCGATCCTCGGCAGGCTGCGGTGGACTTCCTGCTGCTGAACGCCGCCGGCCAGTTCTTCTATGTCTTCGTGCTGCTCGGGCTGTTCATCGTGGCGATGCCGGTGCGGCGCTGGGAGGGCCGCCGCCTCGGGCTGCTGGCCCTCGCCTGCGGGGCGGCCGGGCTGCTGCGAACACTCGCCCTCGAACGCTCCTGGCCCACGACTGACCTCGGCGCGATCGCCGCCTACCGCGATCCCCTGCTCTGGAGCGGCTACTTCCTCGCGGGCATGGCCGCCGCACGCGGGCGGCTCCGACTTCCGCGCGCGGACATCCTCCTCGCCGGGATCGCGGGTGTCGCCTGCATCGCAGCGTGGTTTGCCCGTGCCCACGCCGATGGCGCCTACGCGAACAGCTACTTCAGCCCCTTCGTCTATCTGTTTGGCTGGCTCCTGGTGCTGTCCGCAATCCCTCTGCTACAGCGCCGCGACGGCGATCCCCCGCGCCTGCTGCGACCGCTCGAATGGCTGGGTCGCCATTCGTTCGCCATCTTCCTCGCGCACATGCCGCTGTTCATCGGCCTCGTCACCGATGCCTGGTACCCCGAAACGGCGATCGACGACTACGCTTCGCGCGTGCTCTTCCGCTTCTCCGCCGGGCTGCTCGGCCCCGTCGCGCTCGTCCTGCTCGCGAACCGCGTGCTTCCCGCGGGCGTGGCGCGCTACGCCGGCTTCAGCGGCCGCTCGCGCGTCGCGAAGGCCGCCGGCCCGGGCCCGCGGCGTGCACCATCGCACCGGCCGCGCGAAGCCTGATCAGCTGGTTCCCAGGAAGGTCGAATACTTACACGCGGGCACGTCCTTCACCTTCGACGCGAGCCGCGAGCGTTCCGCTTCGGGAGGCATCGGCGGTTTGGAGCTCACGAGCGAGGTCGGCTCCTTCACCGCGTCCTCAAGGTACTGGATGTACTCCTTGTGCCATTTCGCGATGCCCACGGGCGGCTGGATCTTCTTCAGCTCGGCCACGTACGTCTTGATCGCGTCGGCAATGCCCGCGGCGCTCGGCTGGTTTAGCAGCGCGTCCTGGTAATTCACGATGCCCGTGCAGAACACCGTGAGGTACTGCTCGTCGGTGAGTTCGTTTCCGGTGGGTGTTGGTTCGTCGGACTGGCCGTCGCCGCAGGCCGCGGCCGCGAACATGAGGAGAGCGGCGAAGGCCGCCAGCAGGAAACGCATGCGCATGGTTCCACATGCTACCGCACCTCCCGAGAAAGGCGCCGTCACAGGAGAATCCGCTTCGCCGCCGCCCCGGGCGTCCTCCGCCAGTTCCGTACCAGGTACCGCCGCTCGCCGCTCCGTTCGATGGTCTCCACCGCGCAGCGGTCGCCATCGGCGGCCACGGCCCGGGCCGCGGCGGTGAAATCCGCCAACACCGTCGCATCCGGTACCCCGAAGGCGTCCGTGTGCGCCGGCAGCGTCTCGGCCATCACCGCGGACAGTTCCAACAGCCATCCGAGTACCAGCTGCGCCAGCCCAGTATGAAAGTCGCGGTCCCCGAACGTCATCGTGACGTGGTCCGGCGCCGATTCGCTCCCGGCGAGCAACAGCGTGCTGCCGAAGTGCGAAAGCGAGAGGTCCGTCGTAACTCGATACAGCGGCCCGAGCGTTGGGTGGGCGGCCAGCACCTCGCCCGAGCGGAACGCGTGCAGCCGGAACTCGGTGGCGTGTACGTCGGGCGCGAGCGCGATGCCTCCCGCCTCCAGCCAGGCTTCCCATGCCGTCGCATCCGCCCCCAGCAGCGCGATGAGCGCCGCCTGGTAGTCCGCGGCCGTGCGTACAAGCGGGATCGCGGCGGCGTAGTTGCCCAGCTGCATCGCGTGCAGTGCCTCCAGGCGGCACAGCCACGACCGCGACCATGGCCCCAGCACCGCGGCCGTCCGCTGCTTGCGGAACTTCGCCCCCGCGGTGGCCTCGGCGCACGCTCCTTCCAGCAACAGCCCCCGCAGCACGAGGTCGATATCCGCGCCGAAGACGAAGCCTGTCTGGCGGTAGGCGTCGGCGCCCGGCGAGCCCATGGCTGGCTTCGCCGCACCCGTGGCCGTGGGGAACACGTTTGGTGGCGAAACCCGTGGCAGCGTCACTCTTGCCTCCGCTATGCCTTACTCGGCCTCGTTCTCGAAGTCGTCTTCATCCTGGTCCTCATCCTCGGGGAGAGTGGCGAGGTAGGCGCGCACGTCCTCGATGAGCCGGGCCTGGCGCGCGGCTTCGCCTTCGTCCCGGTAGTCGGCGCTGAGCGCCCAATCGAGCAGCAGGGAGTCGTAGCGCAGCTCGGGCAGCGTCTCGGCGATGTCGAGCGCGTGCCGTTCGAGGTGCGTGGTCCAGCGCAGGAGCGTGGCGCCGATGCTGTCGCCCCCGAGTTGCTCGACGGCGCGCGCGTGCGTGGCCGTCGCGAACACGGCGATGAGCTCGTCGCGAGCCGCGGCCATGCGCTCCAGCAGCTCGGGAACCGCGACGGAACCCAGCCGTGCCCGAGCCGCGGCGTTCATGGCGTCGTCGTCCAGCGGCTCAAAGGTCTCGGCGCCCTCGGCGATGAGCTTCCGCGCGACCGGCTCGATCCACTCAAGCCACAGCACGCAGTGCGCGAATGTCTCGCGCATCGTGTAACCGGTCGCCGCGCAGCGCGCCTCAAGCTCCTCGGGTGTCATCTGATCCACCACGTATCGCAGGTACGCGGAGTGATGGATGAGCCGGTCGGCCGCGGCGCGCAGGAGGGGCTCCATCGCCCTCAGTGCCGTCCGCGCTGAGTGCGCCGGCGCTCCGCGCGCATGGACGGCCGCGCGGCGCCCGCCTCATCGCGGCCGGGCCGCTCGCCGAGCTGCTTGATGCTCTCCCAGCCCGCGTAGGCGGCCGATCCTCCGAGTTCTTCCTCGATCTCGAGCAGCCGGTTGTACTTCGCCGTCCGCTCGCTGCGCGCGGGCGCCCCCGTCTTGATCTGGCCCGCGCCGGTCGCGACCGCGAGGTCCGCGATGAAGGTGTCCTCGGTCTCGCCAGAGCGATGGCTGATGACCGCCGTCCAGCCCGCGCGCTGTGCCGTCTCGACCGCCTCCAGCGTCTCAGAGAGCGTCCCGATCTGGTTGAGCTTCACGAGCACCGAATTCGCCGCGTTTGCGGTGATGGCGCGGCGGATGCGCTCCGGGTTCGTCACAAGGAGGTCGTCGCCCACGAGCTGGCAGCTCGTCCCCAGCCGCTCGACGATCTGCGCCCAGCCCTCCCAGTCGTCCTCCGCGAGCCCGTCCTCGATGGACCGGATGGGGTACTTCTCCACCCACGATGCCCAGTGCTCGACCATCTCGGCGCTCGTGAGCGTGCGATTCTCCTTCGCGAGCACGTACTTGCCGCCCTGGAAGAGCTCCGTGCTTGCCGGGTCGAGCGCAATCACGGCGTCTTCGCCGGGGCGGTAGCCCGCGCGTTCGATCGCCTCGAGCACCACCTGCACGGCCTCCTCATTGCCCGGGAGCGAAGGCGCGAACCCACCTTCGTCACCGACCGAGGTGATGGCGCCGCGGTCGTGGAGGACGGCCTTCAGGGCCTGGTAGACCTCCGCGCCCATGCGCAGACCCTGCGAGAAGGTCTCCGCGCCCACGGGCATCACCATGAACTCCTGGAAGTCGGTGGAGTCCGGCGCGTGCTTGCCGCCGTTGAGGATGTTGAACATCGGCACCGGCAGCCGGTGCACCGCCGGCCCGCCGAGGTACCGGTAGAGCGGCAGGTCGAGCGAATCGGCCGCCGCCCGCGCCACCGCCAGCGACACGCCGAGGATCGCGTTCGCGCCCAGGCGCCCTTTGTTCGGGGTGCCGTCGAGTTCGCAGAGCGTGCGGTCGATGATGCGCTGCTCGGTGGCGGGCACGCCGCGGATCTTCTTCCCGATCTCCCCGTTGATGGCGTTGACCGCCTTCAGCACGCCCTTGCCGCCGTAGCGCCGCGGGTCGCCGTCGCGCAGTTCAACCGCTTCGTGCGCGCCGGTCGATGCGCCGGAGGGCACGGCCGCCTTCCCCATCGCGCCGTCGCTCAGGAATGCCGTCACTTCCACCGTCGGGTTGCCGCGCGAATCCAGGATTTCGCGCGCGATCAGGTCTTCGATGAACATCCCAGGGCTCCTTCCGAATCGCGCTCGCTTCTGGAGCGCGCGAATAGCGATTGGCAGCGCCGGCGGGGGCCGGCGAACCTAGCGCCGCACCTCGGGGGCGTCGTTCAGGGCGATCAACGCGCCAGGGTTGGGCAAGTAGTCGATGTAGAGGATGCCGTTCACGTGGTCGATCTCGTGCTCCAGCGCTTCCGCCATCAGGTCGTCCTGCGCCTTGATGCGGACTTCCTTGCCGGTGTAAGGGTCGAT
>JAYRRO010000135.1:0-2413 GCA_041910095.1 Dehalococcoidia bacterium | reverse complement strand
TGGTGCCGTTCCTTCCTTCGTTGCCTGTCGAGTTAGCAACTTGGGAAGGATTATGACCTTCATCCTTAACCACGCAATCAGGGATTCGCGCGACTCTCCAAGGAATCGCGATCTGGCCGCCAGGCGTGGCCTCCTGCGTTCTTGCTGAGCAACGGCATGGCGTTCCCCGGCGCCGTTCCCGTGGGCGGTGATCCTCAAATCGCCATCTGGCTCGCCACCGCGCCGGACAGTCCGCATGCCATCGTCACGGACGACCATATCTATCAGGGTGCGCCCCAGCTTGAGTTCCTTGGCCACGACCAGCACTTCGGCATCCGGAACTTCACCATCGCTGGCGCCGGCGCCGAGTTCGCCGCCATCGAACAGGCCTTCCAGGACCGCAACGAAGCCGAACGCCGCCAGCCTCGCTAGCCCGCTTCCCGCGCTCTCCTCGCAAAACGCTCGAAAACCCGCCCGTTATGCGTGCAATCCGCGCTCAGGGGGTGTACAAGCCGCGTAGCAACTCGCGCGGAGGTCCCCCCATGTCCGTGCAGCCCGTCCCCGGCGCACACCCGCACCCGCTCCGTTCCGAAGTCCGCGGCCTGCTCCAGGTCGCCATGGCCGTGTTCTCCTTCACGGTCGTCATCGGCATCCTCAACGGCACCGACCTGGTCGATTTCGACCGCCGCCGCATCCTCGCCCACGTCCATGGCGGCACCCTCGGCTGGATCACGATGTCCGTGTTCGCCGCCTCCCTCTGGCTCTTCGGGCAGGAGGGGCTCGGCGAGGGCCAGCGCCGCGCCGCGCGCTATCTCTCGATGTTCGCGGCCGTCGCCCTGCCCGCGTTCGCGTTCACCTTCGCCTTCACCTACGGCGAGGCCCGGCCCATCATGGGCAGCTTCGCCCTCGCCGCGATCGTGGGCTTCTTCGCCTGGGTGCTCCTTCGCGCGCGCGGCATGACCCTGACCGTCGCCCATCTCGGCTTTCTTGCCGCTGTCGCGACGTCCGTCGTCGGGGGCGTTCTCGGTGTGCTGCTGGCCACGAAAATCGCCACCGACCGCAACGTCCTCCCCGATGGCGGCGCCGATGCCCACCCCGCCACCATGGTCGTGGGCTTCCTCATTCCCGTGGGCATGGCGCTCGCCGAATGGTGCTTCCACTGGGAGCGGCTGAAGCCCGCGGGCCGGCTCGGGGCGGCGCAGATCGGACTGCCGTTCCTCGGCGGCATCGTGCTCATGGTCTCGCTCCTGGTCGATGCTTCCCAGGTCGCGCCCGTCGCGGCGCTGCTGGAACTCGCCGGCGTCGTCATCTTCATCAAGCGGCTCTGGCCTTCGTTCCGGGCGACGAACTGGGCGCAGCCCTCGATGGCGCGCTTCGCCGCCGCCGCGTCCATCGGCATCCTCTTCAACATCCTCCTCCTCAACTACCTGGCCGGGCGCTACAGCGGCAACTTCGACAACGTGCCCCGCGGTAACCTGCTCGCGCTCGATCACACGATGTTCATCGGGGTGCTCACAAACGCCATCTTCGGGCTGCTCTATGCGGCCACGCCGGCGCACATCCGCGAGCGCACGCCGCTCTTCGGCAACGTCATCTTCTTCGGAACGAACGTGGGCATGGTCGGCTTCGTCGCCGGGCTCCTGTTCGAAGTGACCATGCTCAAGCGCATCTTCACCCCGATCATGGGCGCGGCCATCCTCTTCTCACTCGCGCTGCACACCTACCAGATCTGGGAGCGGTCGCGCGAAGGCGCCGCCGAGCCGGAGGCCGCTCGCGCCCGCGGCCTCGCCTGAACCCGCCGCGCAGCGGGCCCGCGTGCGAATCGCGCGCATGCGGGCCCGCTCTCGCGCCGGTAGGATGCGGCCATGCCTGAGATCCCCGAACTCGAGGCCATCCGCGGCTTCTTCAACGAAAGCCTCGCCGGCAAACGCATCGAGAGCGCCGACACGCGCATCCCGCCCGTCTTCCGCACACCCGCGAAAGAACTCCGCGAAACGCTCCCGGGCGACGTCTTCGGGCAGGTGCTCCGCCACGGCAAGTTCCTGCTCTTTCCTCTCGCCAGCGCCCGCGTGCTCGCCATCAATCCCATGCTCACCGGCCGCTTCCAGTACGTGGACCCACAGACGCGCATCGCCGCGAAGACCTGCCTGGTCCTTGGCATCGAAGGTGGCCGCAGCTTCCGCTACGCCGACGAGAAGCTGATGGGGAAGGTGTACCTCGTGCCCGCGGACGGCCTCTCGCTCATCCCCAACTGGGATTCGAACGGCCCCGATCTGCTCGCCGGAAGCCTCACCGAGGAGGCATGGCTGGCGGGCATGAAACGCTATCGCGGCGCGATCAAGGGCATCCTCACGAACGCCGAGTTCGTCCAGGGCATCGGCAACGCCTACAGCGACGAGATCCTCTGGGAAGCGAAGATCAACCCCTACACCCC
>JAYRRO010000134.1:0-41967 GCA_041910095.1 Dehalococcoidia bacterium | reverse complement strand
GCCGTGCATACTGCGGGCATGGTCGCCCCGGCGTCGATCGCCGACCTTCGGCGAATCCCCTATTTCGACGCGCTGACGGACGCGACGGCCGCCGCATTCGCGAAAGAGCTCGGCGTGCGGGCGCTCGGGCCGCGCGAGCTGCTGTTCTCCATGGGGGACCGGACGGAAGGGTTCTACTTCCTGCGTTCGGGGAAGGCGCGCATCTTTCGAACAGGCCCGGACGGCCGCGAGCAGGTGCTGCGGCTGGTGGCGCCCGGCGACACCTTCGGGGAGGTGCCGGCGCTCGATGGCGGCGCGTCGCCCGCGTCGGTGGAGACGCTGGAGGCGTGCGAAGTCATCCTCGTGCCGGCCGAGCGCTTCACGCGGCTGGTGCTGGCGAACCCGGCTGTGGGCCTTTCGATGTTGGCACGGTTCGCCCGCCGTCTGCGCGGGTTCACGGAGCTGGTGGAGCAGCTCAGTCTTCAGACGGTCCCGAGCCGCCTCGCGCGGTACCTCTTTCAGACGGCGCGCGAGGAAGGGATCGAAACACCGGACGGGGTCGTGATCGGCCGTGAGCTGACGATGCAGGACCTCGCGGCGGTCGTCGGTTCCGTGCGCGAGGTGGTGAGCCGCACGATGCGCACCTTCGAACAGGACGGGATCGTCGAGGTGCGGCGCAAAGAGATCGTCGTGCGCGATATCGAGGCGCTGCGGAGGATGCTCTAAGGCACCGCCGGGAGCCCGAGGACTTCCCGCGCCGATGCGCTCAGCATCTCCGGGTGCCAGGGTGGCAGCTCCGCGAACTCGACGTGGATTTCGCTGCTCGGGAACGAGCGCCGCAGCACCGTGAGCGCGTCCTGGAGAATGGCCGGGCCCATCGGGCAGGAATCGGAGGTTGTCGTCATCGCGACGCTGATGAAGCGCGGGCCGCACTCGATGGCGTAGACGAGGCCCAGCGACACGACATCGATCCCCAGTTCAGGGTCGAAAACGTGCCGGAGCGCGGCGGAGACGGTCGCGGGATTCGGCATCATTGCACCACCGGCGTGCGCGACGGGACGTCGCGGCTGGATGTCTTCGGCAGAAGGGTGTGAGCGAGACCCGCGCAATGCAGGACTGCGCTGAGTGCGAGCAGGACACCGCCCGCGTGGAGCGCGAGCAGGCTGCCGGCAAGGGCAGCGGCCGCGAGCCAGGCGACGGAAATGGCGTGGCTCGCGAGCGCGAGGGTAGCGAGCGTTTCGCTGTAGATGTCGCCGACGACGGGCACGGGGGCGATGCCGACGCGCGGCCGGTAGCGGTGGTACCAGAGGAGGAAGGGAAGGATTTTGAAGCTGTTTCCGATCATCGCGCAGCCCATCCAGCCGCCGATGCCGGTGATGCCGTAGGCGAGCAGCAGCCGCGCGGGTTCGCCGCCGGGCGCGACAGGCTCGCCGATGGCGGCGAGCAGCCCGAGCACGACCGTCGCCGCGAGGAAGCTGAGCGAGGTCCATGTGCCCCGCCCCTGGATGTCGAGGCGGCGCTTGGAGCGGGCGCGCATGAGGCGGACGAGTTCGAACGACGCGGCGGAAGGCCCGGCGGCAAGCAGCAGCGCCAGTACGACGCGGACGGGCCACGGCGGGTCGAACGCCATCGCGAGGGCGAAGACGGCGATAGCGGCGGCCGCGCCGTAGAGGATGGCCGTGCCGTGGCGCGCCTTCGCTTTCGTGATGACGTTGAACATCGGGACAAGCTGGAAGGAGACGCCCATGAGGGTCAGGCCCAGCCAGCCTGCGAGCCCGGCGTGCGCGTGCGCGGCGAGCCTCCCGAGCGTGATCGGGAACCACGCCTGGTTGAGCGCGAGCGCATACGTAAGTCCGACGGCGCCGGTGACCGCCAGCCAGGAGAGCCCGAGCCCGGCGCCCAGCCGGGGCAGGCTGGGGTTCGAGGACGTGAGCAGCGCGTGGGCGACGTTCGCCGCGAAGAGCGCGAACGAGAGAATCACGAGGCTTCCGGCCATCGGCATGAGGTCCGTTCGCCAGCCTTCGACCGCCCATGTGAAGAGGGCGACGGCGCACACGTGAACCACGAGCTGCGCGCGCGCGAGGGGCTCGGAGAGGAGGCGCCCGCCGATGACCGCGGCGCCGAGCTGGTAGAGGGCGCCCATCATCAGCGTCGTGACCCAGCCGAGGACGAGCGCGTGGGTGATGGCGACTGTATGTGGCGCGTTGATCGCCGCGAAGGTGTCATCGCCCGCCGTGGCGATGAGCGTGCCCGCCGCGACGAGGCCGAGAGGCGCCAGCAACAGGAAGGGCGCCACGAGGCCCAGGGGCGGGCTGTTCGCGGGAGCAACGCGCGCGGTCATGAGACGTGCCGGATCGTCAGGAGATAGTCCTCATCCTGCTCGACGAAGTCCCACTCGAAGCCGCGGCGTTCCAGTTCGGGGTAGAGCAGGAACGGCTCGCGGTCCATGAGAACGGCGAGCTCGGAGCCGTTGTCGAGCGTGGCAAGGGCGGCAAGGATGCGGACCATAGGCTCCGGCGGCTGGAGCCCACGGTTATCGAGCTGTTGCTGTGCCATGGTCCAAGGATCGTACCGCAGGCGAAATGCGGTACAGGACAAAAGTCACTGGCAACCGTGTCTTAGCCCTCACGCTCCTGGAACAGCTGGCCCGCCTGCATCACGCGGTCGACGCGGATGAGGACGGCGATGCCCTTGCGGTCGGGGTCGCGGTCGAGTTCGGCCTGCGGCGTGCGGGCCATGATGCCCTCGCGCACCGGGCCATCGCTGAGGAGCTCGACGGCGCCGAAATACTTCCAGGCCTGGCGCTTCGCGGGGTTGCGGTAGAGCAGGGAGACCTGCGGGTTCTCCTGGAGGTTCTTCAGGGTGGTGCCGTGGGCGCGTTCCCACCAGGCCAGGTGGTCCTTGTCCCAGACGAGGACGCTGCCCTTGTACGCAAGATCGGGCATGCCGGCGGCGCCACTGGTGGCGACGATGACGGGGAGGCCATCGGCGAGTGCGGTTTCGAGCGCCTGGCGCATGTCGTCGTTGAGATCGATCACGAAGGAGCCATCCTTGGCCCGCGCGGCTTCCGAAGCGTAGGCGGGCGCGTATTGGTAGCCACGATTCTAGCCGGGATGCGGCTATGTTGCGGGGCCGTACGCACCGGGACACAATGCCGCACGGCGCGCGGCAGGCGCCCCGGAGGGACGCGTGGCCGGAGCGCTCGCGGGCGTCCGCGTGGTGGAGTGCGCCGAGGGCGTGGCCGGGCCGTACTGCGGCAAGCTGCTCGCGGGCCTCGGCGCCGATGTTTTGAAGCTGGAAACCCCAGCGGGCGACTGGACGCGCCGCGAGGGCCCCTTCCCGGGCGACATTCCGCATGCCGAGAAGAGCGGCCTCTTCCTGCACCTCAATTCGGGGAAGCGGAGCGCGGTCGCCGAGGGTGGTCCCCCGCCTTCGCTGCTCGCCGAGTCGGACGTGCTCATCGTCGCGATGCGGCCGATGGAACTGAAGGCGCGGGGCATCGACCTGGAGGAGATCCGCCGCGCGCACCCCGCGCTCGTCGTGGTGAGCGTGACGCCGTTCGGGCTCACCGGGCCGTACGCGGATCATCTCGGGAGCGAAATCGTCGAGTACGCGCTGAGCGGCTACATGATGCTCACGGGTTCGCCGGACCGCGAGCCGCTGAAGTCGTATGGCTGGCTGGTGGAGTACGAAGCGGGGGCGCACGCGGCCGTGGGCACGCTCGCCGCGCTCGCCGCGCGGGACCGTTCGGGCGAGGGCCAGGTGGTGGATGTATCCGCGATGGAGGCGGGCACCTTCATGCTCGGCGCCGTGGAGCAGCGCGCCCACTTCTACGGGCAGATCATCCGGCGGAACGGCACGCGGCTGCTGGGGTTCCCGCCCGAACAGCCCTATCCGTCGACCATCCGGCCGTGCCGGGATGGGTTCGTGCACTGCCACGCGAACAACCGCCACCGCGACATGCTGGGCATGCTCATCCCCAACCCGCGGCTCCTGGAGCCGGACCTGATCGCGCGCATGCTGGGCCACGCCGACGAGATCGACGCGATCATGGACGAATGGCTGGCGACGCGGGACCGGCGTGAGATCGTGGCGGCGGCGCAGGAGCTGCGGCTCCCATTTACGGAGGTGCTCGAGCCGGGCGAGGTGATGGCCGAGGCGCACCATCGCGAACGCGGCAGCTTCGTGAGGGTCGAGCATCCCGCGGCGGGCGCGGTCTTGCAGGCGGGCGCGCCGATTCGCATGGGAGCGACACCGTGGGTCACGGGTCCGGCGCCGCTCCTGGGGAGTTCCGAAGCGCGGTTCACAGGTGAACGAGCCGTGCCGGCGGCGGCTTCACCGGGCAGCCGCGCGAAGCCGCTGGCGGGCTTCCGCGTCATCGACTTCACGAACGCGGTGGCGGGTCCCATCGCGGGGTTCATCCTCGCGGACCTGGGCGCGGACGTGATCAAGGTAGAGGCGCCGAGCGCCCGCGTGCTGAATGCAGCCGGGACCGCGCCGCTGAAGGAAGGCGGCGAGGACAAGAGCTACAACCGCGTGATGCTCTACAACGAACTGAACCATGGGAAGCGCGGCATCAGCCTCGATGTCGCCCACCCGGCGGGGCGTGCGGCCTTCCTGCGGCTGGCGGCGAAGTCGGACGTTGTGGTGCAAAACTTCGCGCCCCGCGTGATGGGCAACCTTGGCATCGATTACGAGAACCTGAAGGCGGTGAACCCGGGGATCGTCATGCTTTCGATGCCCGCGTTCGGCCTCAGCGGGCCATACCGGGACCGCATCGCCTATGGCCCGGGCGTCGATGCCATGAGCGGACTCTCGCACCTCTCCGGCTACGCGGACGGCACGCCGATGAAGCCGGGCAACTTCTTCTGCGACCAGAACGCCGGTGTCCACGCCGCATTCGCGGCGCTGGCGGCGCTGCGGCATCGGAACCTGACGGGCGAGGGCCAGCACATCGAGCTGGCGATGATCGAAGGCGAATTCCAGGTGCTCGGCGACGCCTACATCGACTACGCGATGAACGGCCGGGAGCGGCGCCGGCAGGGGAATCGCCACAACTGGATGGCGCCGCACGGTGTGTTTCCCTGTGCCGGGGAGGATGCGTGGGTTGCCATCGCCGTCGAGGACGACGCGCAGTTCGCGGCGCTCTGCGGTGTCATTGGCCGGCCGGAGCTCGCGACCGACCCGCGTTTCGCGACGCAGCACGCGCGGCACGCGAACCAGGACGCGCTCTCGGACCCGATCGCGGCCTGGACGCGCGGGCACACGCATTATGACGCGCAGGCGGTGCTCCAGGCGGCGGGCGTCCCGGCCGGCGCGGTCCTGCATTCCGGTGAGCTGCTGCGGGACCCGCATGTGCTGGCGCGCCACGGGTTCGAATACGTCGAGGTCCCGAACGCCGGGCCGGCGCCATACCCGCGGGTTGCGTTCACGCTGAGCGGAACGCCCGTGCCCATCGTGAAGGCGGCACCGGGGTTCGCCGAGGACAACGACGCCATCTTCGGAGACCTGCTGGGGATGAACGCGGCCGAGATCGCCGCCATGGAAGCCGCCGGGACGACGTCACGCCTGCCCACCGGCCAGGCCCACTGAAGGAGAACGGCATGTCGAAGGTGTTGGTCGAGGCCGCCGGCGCGGTGCGAACGGTGACGCTGAATCGCGCGGAGAAGCGGAACGCGCTCGACCCCGAGATGCTCACGCTGCTAACCGAGGCGTTCCGGGCGGAGCCGCCCGCGGAGGAGCGCGTCACGGTGATTCGTTCCACGGGGACCGTGTTTTGCGCCGGGCTGGACCTGCGCGAGCGGCTGAGCACGCTCGACCAGCCGGGCGCGAGCTCCATCGAGGACGTGCTGCACGCCATCGAGATGTACCCGCTGCCGGTGGTGGGGGTGGTCCAGGGCGACGCCATCGCGGGCGGGAACGAGCTGGCGATGCACTGCGACCTGGTGGTGGCGTCGACGGCCGCGCGCTTCGGGATGTCGCTCGCGCAGGTTGGGCTCGCACCGACGTGGTTCCTCGCGAAGAAGCTACTCGAGGTCGCGGGGCCGGTGGCGTCGCGGGAGATCCTGCTCCTGGGGGACCCGCTGCCGGCCGAGCGGATGCACGCGCTCGGGATCATCTCGCGAGTGGCCGGTCCGGGTGAGCTGGAAACGGCGGCGGCCGCCGTCGTCGACCGGCTGGTGGCGAACGCGCCGCTTTCGCTGCGCGCGATGAAGGCGGTTCTGGTGCGGGAAATGGCCTTCCGCGACGGTATCGCCCACGCAGATGTGGACGAGTTGGTCGAGGAGGCACGGCGGAGCGCCGATTCGCGCGAAGGGATCACGGCGCGGCTGGAGAAGCGCGCGCCGCGGTTCACCGGCGCGTAGCTACTGCTGCGACTGCCACTCCGCGAGGTCGAAGTAGTCGCGCCACGCGGCGATTTTGCCGTCGCGCACTTCGAACACGCCCATGACGCGCAGCTCGATCACCTTGTCGCCGTGGCCGAAACGGTCAACGCGCTCGTTGAGCACGACGTTGCCATCGACCGCCTGGTGGCGGACTTCCCAGCCCTTGCACTGGTAGCGGGAGGTGTATCCGGTCAGCACCTGGCGGACGGCGTCGCGGCCCTGGACGGCGCGCATGGGGATGTTGTGGTAGACGGCGTCGAGCGTGAAGTAGTTCGCGAGCGTCTCGGCGTTGGGATGTTCGGTGTCGAATTCGCGGATGAAGGCGGTGACGAGGGCGCCGGCGTCGGTCACGGTGGTTCCTTTCAGGGCTGAGCGAGGATCGTGCGGCGGAGGAGGAGCATGGCGGTGGTGACGGCGCGGCGCTTGAGGGCGGCGCGCCCCTGGTTGAGGTTGAGGCTCATCGTGCCCGTTTCGCCGCCGGGACCGGCCACGCCGATGTGGACCAGCCCCGGGGGCATGCCATCCTGTGGGTCCGGGCCGGCGACGCCGGTGATGCCGATGCCGAAGTCGGTGCCGAGCCGTTCGCGCACGGCGGTGGCCATGGCGATGGCGGTCTCGGGGGAGATGACGCCGAACTCTTCGATGGTCTCGGCGGGGACGCCGCTCTCCACCTTGAAGTCGGTCCAGTAGGTGACGATGCCGCCTTTGAAGTAATCCGCGGCGCCGGAGACATCGGTAAGGGTGCTGGCGAGCAGGCCGCCCGTGCAGGACTCCATGGATGCGAGAGTCTGGCGCTTCTCCGCGAAGAGGGCGCGAATGTGGCCTTCGAGGGTGTCTTCGTCCTTGCCCCAGATGGCCGTGCCAAAGATGCGCTCGAGCTCCTGTTCGACGGGCAGGATGCGGTGCCAGGCCTCCTCGCGGGTGGGAGCCTTCGCGCCGATGCGGAGGTGGACGCCGTCGGCGCGGGCGTAGGTGCCGACGCCGATGCCGGGCGTGCCGTACAGGTGCTTCGCCATCGAATCGACGGTGCTTTCGCCGAGGCCAAGCGTTTTGATCGTGCGCGTGACGAGCACTTCCGCAGTGGAGCGCCGTTCCAGTTCGGGGCGCACTTCGTTCGCCCACATGTACTCCATCTCGGGGGGGACGCCCGGCATGGAGACGATGACGTGACCGTCCTTTTCGACCCACCAGCCGGGCGCGGTGCCCCGCGGGTTGAGCAGCGGGCGGGCGCTGGGGATGAGCCATGCCTGCTTCACGTTCTGTTCGGGCATGGTGGCAGCGCCGCGGCGGCTGAACCACGCGCGCAGGGCGGATTCTAGGTCCGGATCGACGCGCGGCGTTTCGCCGAGGAGGGCGCAGATGCCCTCGCGGGTGAGGTCGTCCTCGGTGGGGCCGAGCCCGCCAGTCGTGATGATCACGTCTGATCGTTCCCACGCGCGCTGGAAGATCTCCGTGATGCGGCCGAGGTTATCGCCCACGACGGTCTTCCAGTGAAGGTCGATACCGAGTTCGGGGAGCTGTTGGGCGAGGTGGGCGCTGTTGGTATCGATGATCTCACCGAGCAGGATCTCGGTGCCGATGGCGATGATTTCCGCTTTCACGGCGCCAGTGTACGGGAGTGGCGGCCCGCGGTGCGCAACGGCGTTGCAGGAAGCGTACGGCGCGCTCGCAGGAGCCTCGCATGTGGATGTGTGGCGCGCCTTACGTAAAGAGGACGTGGTAGCATTCGAGGACTGACCACGCAATTTGGGGGTCCGCCATGGCTCGAGCGATGTGGACGGGGTCGATCAGCTTCGGACTGGTGAACGTGCCGGTGAAGCTCTATACGGCCGCGAAGAACCGGGATGTGCGCTTCAACCAGCTGCACGCCCCGGACCATTCCCGGATCCAGATGAAGCGCTTCTGCGCCGAGGAGCAAGTCGAGATCCCGTACGACGAGATCGTGAAGGGGATCGACGTCGATGGCCGGTACGTCGTTATCACGGACGAAGAGATGGACGCCCTCGCGCCGGCCGTGACGCAGGGCATCGAGATCGAGGAGTTCGTGAACCTCGTCGATATCGACCCGGTGTACTTCGAGCATTCGTACTACCTGGCGCCGGAAAAAGGCGGGGCGAAGGCCTATGCCCTCCTCCGCGATGCGATGGAGCAGTCGGGGAAGATCGCGCTCGGGCGCGTAGTGCTGCGGCAAAAGCAGTACCTCGTGGCGCTGCGGCCGACGGGCCGGGCGCTCTCCATGGCCACGCTCTTCTTCCCCGACGAGGTGGTCTCCCAGGACGAGATCGACGGCCTCCCGAAGGACGACGTGGAGGCGACCGAGCGCGAGCTGAAGATGGCGCAGCAGCTCATCGAGACCCTCACCGGCGAATTCGAGCCGGAAAAATTCCGCGATGAGTACCGCGAGCAGCTCGAAGCACTCATCGAGGAGAAGGCTGCCGGGAACGCTCCGGTGGAACTGAAGCCCAAGGCCGCGGCGCCGGCGAAGGTCACGGACCTGATGGCCGCCCTCGAAGCGAGCATCGCCGCCGCGAAGGACGCGAAGGAGCCGGCGAAGGGCCGCAAGACCGCGTGAGAGAGAAAAGAGATACGAGGAAAGAGAAACGGGGCGCGTTGGGGGCCTAACGCGTAGGGCGTGGTTGGGGTATCCCGGGAGGGATGGAATCGTTCAACGGGAAGCTGGCGGTCGCGATCGCGGTGGCGCTCATGGCGTTCATCGTCATCGGGCTCGGCGTGGGCATCCGCATCGCAACGAGTGATGGCCCGGCGGTGACGGCCACGCCGAAGGTGACCGCCACGGCCACGATGTCACACTAGTCGCGGCGGCGGCGGCGAGGCAGCGGGCGGCGCTCGATGGCGGCCGAGGAGGGCGGCGTGCGATTGGGGCTGGCAACCGCCGGAGCCGCCCTGCGCGCAGCGGCGTCCCGCTCAATCGCCCGGGGGCTGAAGGCCCAGCGTGCCCAGAGCACGCCATCGCCCACGGTCTCGGTCGCCAGGATCTGGCCGCCGAGCGCGGACGGGCTCACCGGTGCCCCTTCGAGCGCCGGGAAGAGCGTACGGACCGGGGCGTTCCCCACGAGCACCGGGGGCACCATGAGGCTCACTTCATCGACGACGCCGGCGCGGAGCAGGGCGGCGTTCAGCGTGCCGCCGCTCTCGACGCGCACGGTCTCGATGCGCATGTGGGCGTGCAACTGTTCGAGCGCCTCGCGCAGGTCTACGTGCCCCGATCCCGTGATGATGGTGGTGATGGACTCGCTCGCGAGGTAGTCGATGTACTCGCGCGGGGTCTCCGGCGTGCAGAGCACCGCGCCGGCGCGAAAGTAGGGCTGGCGGCGAAGGCTCGGCCAGGTGGTGATGCGCGCGCCGCTATCGGCAACGACGAGCAGCGGGAGCTTGCGGTCGTAGGTGGGCTCGGTGTCCAGGTCGACGGGCTCGTCCGGGTCGACGGCGGCGAGGATGGTATCGCTCCCGGCGAGGATGGCGTCTTCGTGCCAGCGTTCGGCGACGCCGTAGAAGAGCCCCAGGTCGACGGGGAAGCCATCGATGCGGCCGTCGATGGAGACGGCGTTGTGGATGACGACGTAGGGCAGCGGCATCGCGGTCAGGCGGGCGCCGCGGCCGACTTCTTGCGCGCGATCACGGCATCAAGTTCGACCCGCAGGCGATCGAGGACGGCGTCATAGGGGAAGGCGCCGAGTTCTTCCTCGCCGCGCTTGAGGTTGACGAAGTTCGGAGCGCACCAGAGGCCGAGGTCGGCGTCGTCGGTTTCGCCCGGGCCGTTTACGCGGCAGCCCATGACGGCGATGGTGACATCGAACTCCTTCGCGTAAGCCGACATCTCCTTCACCTTGAGGGCGAGGTCGATGAACGCTTCGTTTTCGACGCGGCTGCAGCTGGGGCAGCTGATGATGTTGAGCCCATGGTCCTGGAAGACGGGCACGGAGCGGAACCGGCCGGCTTCGATATCGGCGATGATCTGGTTCCCGGCTTCGACTTCGCGCCACTTTTCGGCGAAGGGAAGCGTGAGGGAGACGCGAATGGTGTCGCCGATGCCGCGCGAAAGAAGCTGTTCGAAGGCAATGCGCGTCTTGAGGACGCCGTCGGGGAGCATACCGGCCTCGGTGACGCCGAGGTGAAGGGGCACATCGGGGCGGATCGCGGCGAAGCGCGTGTTCCCTTCGATCACCTTGCGCGGGTCGCTGTCCTTCATCGAGACGACGTAGCGCGTGAAGCCGAGGTCGTCCAGGTAGCGGCAGTGTTCGAGCGCGCTTTCGACCATGGCGGTGACGCCTTCGAGCTTTGGCTCATCGGCGCCTTCGAACTTCTCGGCGAGGGCCGGGTCGACGGACCCGCAGTTCACGCCGATGCGCAGGGCGATGTCGTTGCGGGCGGCGGTTTCGGCGATGAAGGCGACCTTGTCGCGCGCGGACTTCTGCTTTTCGTGGTGATAGAGATGGCCCGGGTTGTAGCGGACCTTGCTCACGTGCGGCGCGACCTGGGCGACCAGCCGGTAGTTCTCCTGGAGGTCGATGACCAGGTTCGCCTCGGGGACGCGGGCGCGGATCTCGGCGAGCGCTTCGACGTCCTTCGCGCTATCGATGGCGATGCGCACCAGGCCGGCGCCGGCGGCGTGGAGCATGCGGGCCTGGTTGGTAGTGGCCTCGATGTCCTGCGTGCGGGTGGCGCACATGGACTGGACGACGATGGGGTTGCCCCCGCCGATGGTGACCGAACCGGCCCGCACCGGCCTGGAATTCGCGCGCTTCATGCAGGAAATATACCGCCGGGACGCGCAACGGGGTGTAAGGCGAGTTGCCAGTTCCCGGTTGCCAGTTCCCAGGGAGAGCGGGCGTAGAATCCGGGCGAGAGGTGCGCCATGCCTGTGCTGCCGCTGCTGGAGGCGGATTCGATCGAGATCACGACGCTGGTGGACAACCAGATCGATGCCCTGCTCGGCGGCGACGAGGAGGTGCGGCGGCGGCCGTGGGGGCCGCGCGTGCACAACCCGTTCGTCGATGCGCCCGATGTCGCCACGACACTGCACGCCGAGCACGGATTCTCGGCGCTGGTCACCCTCGTGCAGGGCGGCGAACGCCGGCACCTCCTCTTCGATGCCGGGGTCTCGCCGAACGGGCTCATCGAGAACATGGACCGGCTGCAGCTCGATGCGCGCGACATCGAGGCGCTGGTCCTCTCGCACGGGCACTTCGACCACACGGGCGGCATCGCCGGGCTGGTGGAACGGCTGGGGCGGCCTTCGATGCCGATGATCGTGCACCCCGTGGCCTACACGCAGCGGCGGTCGGCGCCTCCGGGGGCGAACCCCACACCGTTGCCGCCACCATCGCGGACGGCGCTCGAAGGCGCCGGGTTCGAACTGATCGAGACGCGCGACCCTTCGCTCATCTATGAGGACCGCATCCTCATCACGGGCGAGGTGCCGCGCACAACGGGCTTCGAGCAGGGCTTCCCGTTTTTCCAGCGGGAGACCGGGGCCGGGTGGGAACCCGAGCCGCACCTCATGGACGACCAGGCGCTCATCGCGAACGTGCAGGGGAAGGGGCTGGTGGTGCTCACGGGCTGCGGGCACAGCGGCATTGTGAACATCGTCCGGCGGGCACAGGCGCTCACGGGGGTCGAGCGCGTGCACGCGATCATCGGCGGCTTCCACCTTAATGGCCCGTTCTTCGAGCCCGTGATCGCGCCGACGATCGCGGCCTTCCGGGAATTCGCGCCGAACGTGGTGGTGCCCGGGCACTGCACCGGATACCGCCCGCAGATGGCGATCGCGGAGGCGTTCCCCGAGGCGTACGTGCACAACGCCGTGGGGACGACGTTCGTGCTGTAGCCGCCCGTTCGCGGTACCGGGCGGCGTGGTATGAAATGCGACGGGGCGGCGAACCGGCCGAGGAGGATTCCGTGGACTTCAACCTGAGCGCGGAAACGCGAGCGTGGCGCGACGAGCTGCGAGCATTCCTCGCCGCCGAGATCCCGGCCGGGTTCGCGGGTTCGGATGACTTCTTCGACCGCGAGGACCAGGTGCCCTTCGCGCGGGAGCTGTACCGCAAGCTGGGCGCGCGCCGCTGGCTGACACCGGCCTGGGCCGAGCAGTACGGCGGCATGGGCAAGACGGCGATCGAGCAGATGGTGCTGAACGAGGAGCTCGCCTGGCACCGGGCCCCGGCGGGCGGGCGGCTCTTCACCATCGGCATCACCGGGCCGGCGATGCTGGTGCACGCCTCCGCGGAGCAGAACGCGCGCTACCTGCCGCGCATGGCCAGCGGCGAGGACTGGTACTGCCAGGGCTTCAGCGAGCCCGAATCCGGCAGCGACCTCGCGAGCATGCAGACGACGGCGACGCGCGATGGCGACGAATACGTCATTCGCGGCCAGAAGATCTGGACCTCGAACGGGCACGTCGCGGACAAGATGCTGCTGCTCGCGCGCACCGACCAGGCTGCGGCGAAGCACCGGGGCATCAGCGCGTTCATCGTCGACATGGCGGCCCCGGGGATCGCGGTGCAGCCGATCCTGAATATCGCCGGGCGGCACGACTTCAACCAGACCTTCTTCGACGACGTCCGCGTGCCCGCCGAGGACCTGGTCGGCGGCGAGAACAACGGCTGGTATGTCGCGGCCACCACGCTCGACTTCGAACGTTCGAATATCGCGGCCATCAGCGGCGCGCGCAGGACGGTGCACGACCTGGTGGCCTGGGCGAAAGAACGCCATCCCCGGGGACGGCCCTGGGACGATGCGAACGTGCGCGCGCATCTCGCGGAGCTGCACATCGAGGCCGAGGTGGGCCGGCTCATCGCCTACCGCACGGCGTGGCTGCAGGCCGGTGGCAAGGTGCCGAACTACGAGGCGTCCATCGGCAAGGTGTGGATGGCGATGCTCGGCATCAAGGTCGCGAACTACGGGGTGAACTTGCTCGGTCTGTACGGGCAGCTGACGCGCGGCGCCGTGCATGCGCCCATCGACGGCCGGGTGCTCGAATCCTACCTGCTTGCCGCGTCGGGGCCGGTAGCGGGGGGCACGGGCGAGGTGCAGCGGAACATCATCGCGCAGCGCGGGCTGGGGCTGCCGCGGGGGTAGGCCACCAACCGCGGCGGGGAGTCTGGACGCGGCCGCCTGCTACACTCGGAGGTCACGGCCCGAGGGCCGAACCCCGATGTCCGAGGATGCCCAAATGTCCGCAGCGCCCGTTCGCAAGCAACTACCTCCTGCGTACGAGCCTGCTTCGGTAGAGACGCGCATCTACGAGATGTGGGAATCGCACGGCTACTTCAAGCCGCGCATCGACCCGGACCGGCCGCCCTACACGATCATCATGCCGCCGCCGAACGTGACCGGAGAACTGCACCTCGGACACGGGCTCGAGGACGCGATCACGGATGCGCTTGTGCGCTGGCACCGGATGCAGGGCGACCCCACGCTCTGGCTGCCGGGCGAGGACCACGCGGGCATCGCAACGCAGAACGTGCTGGAGCGCGAAATCGCGAAGGAGGGCCTCAGCCGCCACGACCTCGGCCGGGAGGCTTTCGTCGAGCGCGTGTGGATGTGGGTGCGAAAGTACCGGCACCGCATCTCTGACCAGCACCGCAAGCTCGGCGCCTCGGCGGACTGGTCGCGCGACGTGTTCACGCTCGACCCGGGCATCGTGAAGGCCGTGCGGACCACCTTCGCCAACCTGTACCGGGACGGGCTCATCTATCGCGGTCTGCGGATGATCAACTGGTGCCCGCGCTGCGAGACGGCGCTGAGCGACCTTGAAGTCGACTACGTCGACGTGGCGTCGAAGCTGTACTACATCCGCTACCCGATCGTGGCCGAGGGCGGCATGCCGCTGCCGGACTTCGTGGTCGTGGCGACGACGCGGCCCGAGACGATGGTCGGCGACACCGGCGTGGCCGTGAGCCCCGACGACGAGCGGTACGAGGAGCGCATCGGGCGGATGTTGATGCTGCCGCTCGTGAACCGCGAGATCCCGATCGTCGCCGACGAGGCGGTGAAGCCGGAGTTCGGCACCGGCGCCGTGAAGGTGACCCCGGGCCACGACCCGAACGACTGGGAGATCGGCCAGCGGCACGACCTGCCCGTGGTGGTGGCGATCGATCGGCAGGGGCGCATGAACGACGAGGCCGGCCCCTATGCGGGCATGACGGCGGACGATGCCCGCGCCGCGATCCTGCGCGACCTGGAGGACGAGGGGTTCCTCGACCACACGGAGGAGTACACCCACAGCGTCGGCCACTGCAGCCGCTGCAAAACGGTGCTTCAGCCGATCCCGAGCGAGCAATGGTGGCTCGACGTTCACAAGGAGTACGAGCCGGACCGGTCGATCGCGGGCGCGGCGGCGGCGGCGGTGCGCGAGGGGCGAATCCAGATCGTGCCGCAGCGCTTCGAGAAGGTGTACCTGAACTGGATGGACAACATCCGCGACTGGTGCATCAGCCGGCAGCTCTGGTGGGGCCACCAGATCCCGGTGTGGTACTGCGACAAGAACCATATGACGGTGGCGGTCGATGACCCCTCTGCCTGCGGCACGTGCGGCAGCACGGCCCTGCGCCAGGACGAGGACGTGCTGGATACCTGGTTCTCCTCGGGTTTGGCGCCCCATGCCGACCTGGGCTGGCCGGACGACAGCGAGGACCTTCGCTATTTCTACCCCACGAGCGACATGCAGATGGGGTACGACATCATGTTCTTCTGGTGCGCGCGAATGATCATGTTCGCGATGTACAACATGCGCCACCTGGGCGACGAAAAGGCCGTGCCATTTAAGACGGTGATGTTCCACGGCCTGATTCGCGACCAGCACGGCGAGAAAATGACGAAATCGCGCGGGAACGTGGTCGACCCGCTCGTTTCGGCGGGGCAGTTCGGCGCCGACGCCTTCCGGTTCGCGGTGCTCACGGGCGCGACCATGGGCGCGGACCAGAAGTACAGCGACGAACGGCTGGCGGCCGCGCGCAATTTCGCCAATAAGCTCTGGAACTCGGCGCGGTATGTGCTGGGCAAGCTGGGCGAGCAGAAGGTCGCCCGGCCGCACCCGCTCGACCGCGACACCTTCGCGATCGAGGACCGCTGGATCCTCTCGCGGCTGGAGCAGCTGGAGATAGACGTTGACTCGCTGCTCCACGCGTACCAGCTCGGCGAGGCGGCGCGCCAGGTGCAGGACTTCCTCTGGAACGAGTTCTGCGACTGGTACATCGAAATGACGAAGGTGCGGCTCGGCGCCGGCGACGAGCGGCCGCTGAAGGTGCTGGCGCACGTGCTCGATCACGGCCTGCGGCTGCTGCACCCGTTCATGCCGTTCGTGACCGAGGAGCTCTGGCAGGCGCTGCGGGAGCACATCGACGGCGACATGGCGAGTGCCCTCATCGTCGCGTGGTTCCCGAAGAGCGGGGCGAACTGGAAGGACGAGCGCGCGGAGGCCGCGTTGGCCCACGTGATCGAGGTGAACCGCGCGATCCGCAACATCCGCGCGGAGAAGAAGCTCGAAGTCGGGTTCAAGCCTGCCGTGTACCTGCGCGCGGGCGAGCACGCCACCGCGCTCGGGGAGACCCTCGCCGCGACGGCGTTCACATCGCGTGCCGAGCCCGTGGTGACCGCCCCGGACGCGGAGCTTCCCCCCGGCGAGTACGCCTTCGCGCGCATCGGCGACACGGAAGTCGCGGTGGTGCTGCCCGCGGTCGATGCGGCGGCCGAGCGCGCGCGGCTGGAGAAGGAGCTCGCCGAGGCGGCCGCCTATGAGGAGCGGCTGACGAAGCAGCTCGGGAACGCGCAGTTCCGCTCAAAGGCGCCGGCGAAGGTGGTCACGGACATGGAGGCGACGCTCGCGGAGACGAAGGTGCGCGTGGCGGGCCTGCGGGAGCGCATCGCGAGCCTGTAACCTGGCCCGGACCGGCCGGAGGGGAACGTCTGACCGCCTGGTGCGTCGTACTCGAGCCGGCGGGCACCGGCTTCTCGGCGTACGTCCCAGACCTCCCGGGATGCGTCGCCGCCGGGGATGACATCGATGAAACGCGCGCGCTCATCCGCGAGGCGATCGATGCCCATGTCGCGTCGATGCAAGGGGCGGGGAAAGCCGTGCCCGGTCCCCTCGCTCGTGGAGCGCGTCGAGGTCGGGGTGGGGTAGGCGTCAGGCGCGCTCGCGGCTGTTGATCCAGGCGCGCGCGAGGTGCAGCTGCTCGTAGGTGACGGAGTCGCCGAGCGCTTCCTTGAGCGGTCCCAGCTGACCGATGGGTCCTTCGCCGGCGGCCTTGCGGATGCGGCCGAGCGTGATGGTATCGACCCACGCGCTCACATCGTCGATCTCCTGGGCGAGCAGCAGGTCCACGACGTGCTGGGTGATGGTCTGCGGGCTAAGACCACGCTGGCGCGCGATGGACTCGATCGTCTCGCCTTCGCGGAGCAGTTCGAGCGTGCGGCGCGTCGAAGGGGCGATGACGCGGCCGTTGCGGGCGCGGATGGGCACCTCGCGGTCGCTGGCGGCGGAACGGGCCGCGGCCGCCGGACTCGCGGGCGCGGGCGGCGCTGCCCCGGCGGCGGAGCGGGTGACGGCGAGGAAGGCCTCGCCGTAGCGTTCGTACTTCACGTTGCCGACGCCGGAGACGGCGAGCATCTCGAACCGGGTGCGCGGCTTCTTGCGTGCCATCTCGTGGAGCGTGGCATCGCTGAAGATGGTGAACGGCGGCACGTTCGCGTCCTCGGCGAAGCGGCGGCGAATGGCACGAAGGGCGTGGAAGAGGCGATCCTCCTCCTCGTCCACGGCGCCGATGGTGTGGGTGGGCGGCGCGATGCAGGGGCCGCAGTTGCCGCAGGCGGCGGCGTGGGTGGAATCGCCGAAGTAGTCGAGGATGCGGGCGCGGAGGCAGGTGCGCGATTCCGCGTACTGCTGCATCGCATCGAGCTTCTTGAGGGCGTGCTCGCGGTGCGCTTCAAGCCCGGCCGTGTCGATCTCGTCTTCGCCGCCGGGGCGGGTGGCCCAGGCGATGTATCCCTGCTTCCCCGCCAGCCCGGAATCGACGAGCGCCTGAACGGCGGCGTTGATGCCGGGCTGGTCCTCTTCGTCCATGAGGTCGCGGATGTGGGTTCGCCGGCCCTCGGTCGCGACGAGCTTGCGGTAGACATCGACCACCATGTGGGCCTCGGGGTGCGAGAGGTCGATGAAGTACTCGCGCAGGCCGCGGTCGCGGGCGGAGAAGAAGAGGACGCAGTCGGCGGGTTCGCCGTCGCGCCCGGCCCGCCCCGCCTCCTGGTAGTACGACTCGAGCGAGTCCGGCAGGTCGTGGTGGAGGACCATTCGCACGTCGGGCTTATCGATACCCATGCCGAAGGCGTTGGTGGCGACGATGATGCGCAGGCTGTCGCGGGTGAAGGCGTCCTGGATGCGGCGCCGGTCCTCGTCCTCCATCCCGGCGTGGTAGCGCGCGCAGCGGATGCGCTGGCGCTGCAGGTACTCCGTGAGTTCTTCCACCTTCTTGCGCGTGCCGCAGTACACGACGGCGGACTCCTCGCCGAGGGTCTTGAGCTTCGCGGCGATGAGCTCGTGCTTCTCGCGGATGCTCTTCACGCGGATGACGTCGAAGCGCAGGTTCGGGCGATCGAAGCCCGCGACATGGACCACGGCGTCCTGCAGCTGGAGCCGTTCGACGATATCCGCGCGGACGAGCGGGTCGGCCGTGGCGGTGAGGGCGATGATGGGCGGGTCTCCGAGACGGGCACGCACGCCACCGAGCTCGCGGTAGCTCGGGCGGAAGTCGTGGCCCCACTGCGAAATGCAGTGTGCCTCGTCGACCGCGAGCAAGTTGACGCGGACGCCCCGGAGGGCCGCCATGAAGGCCCCATCGCCGAAGCGCTCCGGGGCGACGTAGAGCAGCTGGAGGCGGCCCAGCTGCGCGTCCTGCATCACGCGCGCCTGTTCCTCGCGGGGCATGGTGGAATTGACCGCCGCCGCCTGCGCGCCGGCCTGCTTGAGAGCATCGACCTGGTCCTTCATCAGCGCGAGCAGGGGCGAGACGACCACCGTGAGGCCGCCTTCAAAGAGCAGGGCCGGCACCTGGTAGCAGAGGCTCTTGCCGCCGCCCGTGGGCATGACGGCGAGCGTGTCCCGGTTCGCCAGCACGGAGGCGATGACCTCGGGCTGGCCGGGCCGGAATTCGCGGTAGCCGAACACATCCGCGAGGACCTTGCGGGCGGGCGCGAGAGCGCGCGGGTCGGCGAAGGGGGCCCGGGGCGGCGATGCGGCGGTCATTGGCACGCATTCTAGAACAAATGAGCGATAGCGCGAGAGCGTACGGTGAAGATTTCGCCGCTTTAGAGGGTGCTGCCGTAGAGACCGGCGAATTCGCGCTCGGTCATGGTGTAGATCAGCTCGTCGTGGAAGCGCCCGCCGCTGAAGTGGGACTCGCGGAGGCGGCCTCCCGGGGTGAACCCGAGCGCCTCGTGGAAGCGCTGCGAACGCTGGTTGAACGCGTACACGGTCGCGTGCGCGGTGTGGTAGCCGAGCTCCTCGAACATGTAGCGCAGGAGCAGGTGGACGGCTTCGCGGCCGTACCCGCGCCCCTGGTCGACGCCGGCGATCGTGATGCCGTATTCGAAGGAACGGTGGCGGCGGTCCGCACCGTGCACGTTGACGAGCCCAACGAGCTTGAATTCGCCGAAGGTGACGATCGCGAGCCGGACGTTGTCGCCCTCGCCCGTGGCGGTGGACTGGGCGGCGGCCCATGCGCGCGTATCGGCCTCGCTGCGAGGGAGCTGGAGGTCGTCGCCGAGGCGCTGGGCCTCGTCGTCGGCGTCGAGGCGGACGATGGCATCCCAGTCGCCGGGTTCAATGGCGCGAAGAAAGACGAGCTTGCCGTGCCACAGCCCGGGCATCAGCGCCCGCCCGCCGGAGAAATGGCGACCGCCGCCTCGGCGGGGATGCGGCCGGTGCGGTAGAGCCGGCGCAGGTGGGGCGCGAAGGCCGTCGCGAGAACAATCGCCACGAAGGAGAGGCCGGGGAGGAAGAAGAGCGCCGGGGCGCCGGTCCAATCGGCGAGGGTGCCAAAGCCGAGATTCGCGAAGGCCATGATCCCACCGGCCGACATCAGGTAGAAGCTCATCACGCGGCCGCGGATGCCATCGGGGATGACCTGCTGGAGGAGGACGGCGGTCACGGCCATGAACATCGCCTGCGACAGGCCCATGAGCACGGCGCTGAAGGCCGCGGTGGGGACGTTCATGCTGGCGGCCATGAGCATCGGCGAGATGCCGCTCGCGATCGCCGTGGCGAGCAGCAAGCGTCCGCGCTGCCCGCCCGGGAACATCGCGAGCATGAAGGTGCCGGTAAGCGCGCCGATGCCGACGCCCATGGTCATGATCGTGAAGCCCGTCGAGGCCTGGTGCAGCTCGTGGCGGGCAAAGCCGGGGAGCATCGCGTCGAACGACATCGTCAGCGCGCAGTGGGCGACCACGAGCACGAAGACCGAGGCGACCGAGCCGTGGTGGCGCACGTAGCTCAGCCCTTCGCCGAGGTTCGCCAAGACCTGCCGGAGCGCGACGACATCGCCGCGGGACTCCGTCTTCACGCGGCGGACGGAGGTGAACGCGACGAGCGCGAAGATCGCCGCGAGCAGGTACGCCCCCCAGACCCCGACCGTGCCGAGAAGCGGCGCCGAGAGCATCGGCCCGACCGCGCGCGATCCGTGCTGCGTCATGCTCGTGAGGGCGACGGCGTTGCCGAGATCCTCGGAGGGTACGACGTTCGCGAGGAGCGCCTGGTCGGATGGGATTTCGACGGCACGTACGACGCCCTGAGCGAGTGCGACGGCGACCACCATCCACACTTCGATCACGTCCGTCGCCGCCAGCACGAAGAGCACGGATGTCGTTGCGAACGCACCGAGGCGGGTGACCTTCACGAGCGTGCGGCGCTGCACGCGGTCGGCGATTGTGCCGCCGATGGGCGCGAGCAAGTACGGAGACATGGAGGCGAAGGTGGATACGCCCACCCAGAAGGATGAATCGCTGAGCTTGTAGACGATGTAGGCGTTGCCCAGGAGCAGCGTCCAGAGGGAGATGCTCGAGCAGGCGGAGCCGCCCCAGAGCGCGCGGAAATCGCGGTGACGCGTCGCGGGGAGACGTTCGGTGAGCCAGGCGGCGGGTGCCATTGCGGGCACTATACGGCCTTGGCGCGGGTGCGGCTTTCGGTCCATCAAAAGGCCGAGCCGCGGGAAGGCCACGCGGGTGACGGCGCGTTCATGCGTGAGCAATGCACGAGCGTTCCATACGCGAAGCAATGTCGCCTTTATTTCTGATTGCGTTTTGCTACGAGATCGCCATACGCTCGGAACAGACAACGCTCCCGGACTTTTTTCCGACCAGGTGGAAGGTGAGAAAAGCGATTCGCGCTCGCCGTCAGCAGCTGCTTGCGGCGTTTTTGATGGGTTTCATCTTCGCGGTGTTCGCGGGAACGCGGGCGGCGCGGGCCGAAGGCGCCGAGGCGGCGCTGGTGACGGCGGGCGCCGGCACGGTGGGCTACGACATCTCGTGGCCGCAATGCGGCGAGCCGAATCCCCAGGGCGAGAGCGGCTTCGCGGTCATCGGGCTCACGGGCGGGAAGCCGTTCACCCGGAACCGCTGCTTCGATGCCCAGTACCAGTGGGCGCGGCAGGCGGAGGCGCACCCGGACGTCTACATCAACCTGGACTATCCGAAGACGACCGACTGGAACACGTTCGTCGGGCCGGCGGGCATCTGCATGGGCGGGCAGGCCGCGTGCGTTGCCTATAACTGGGGCTACAACTCCGCGCGGGACGCGGTGGCGCTCGCGCGGGCGAAAGGCATCACGCCCACGGTGTGGTGGCTGGATGTCGAACAGGAGAACTACTGGTCGCCAGAGAAGGGCGCGAACGAGCGCGTGGTGTCCGGGGCGATCGACTACCTGAAGGCGCAGGGGTTGAACATCGGGGTGTACTCGACGAGCTACCAGTGGGGCGAAATCACGGGCGGCTACCGGCCGGACGTGCGCGCCTGGGTGGCGGGCGCTCGCAACCTCGCGGAGGCGGAGAAGAAGTGCGGGCAGGCGAGCTTCACGGGCGGACCCGTGGCGATGGTGCAATGGGTGGAGAAGTTCGACCGCAACCTCATCTGCGCGGCCGGGCGGTAGGTTCCAGGCTCCGCGCGCGCGGGTGGCGGGGCTGATGGGTGGCTTCGCGCGCGCAGGCAAGAGCCCCCTCCTCGCGGAGGGGGCTCGCTGTTTGTCACCTGCCGCGGCGGTGCTTAGACGCGGTAGGGGTGCGGGCCGAAGTCCGCTTCGTAGTAGGGCGAGACGTGGGTGCCCGGCGGCACGAGGCCATCGATAATCTCGCGGTCCTCGGCGGTGACGGTGACATCGAACGCCTTGAGGTTGTCCTCGAGCTGCTCCATGGTGCGCGGGCCGATGATCGGGCTGGTGATCCCCGGCTGCTGCATCACCCACGCCAGGGCGAGCTGCGACATGGTGATGCCGCGCGCTTTCGCCAGGGGCTCGAGGCCTTCGAGGGCATCGAAGATGCGTTCGTTCCAGCGGCGGCGCTGCATCGGGTTGCTGTTGTAGGTGGCCCAGCGGCTGTCCTCGGGCGGGGGCTCATCGCGGCGGTACTTGCCGGTGAGCATGCCCCCGGCGAGCGGGCTCCAGGGGATGAGCCCGATGCCGAACGTCTGCGCCATGGGCACCAGTTCGCGCTCGATGCGGCGATCCAGGATGTGGTAGGGCGGCTGTTCGCAGATGAAGCGGTTCAGTCCGTGCTCCTTCGACACCCAGAGGCTTTCGACCACCTGCCAGGCGGCGTAGGTGCTGGTGCCGATGTACCGCACCTTGCCCGAGCGGACCAGGTCGTCCAGCGCGCGAAGGGTCTCGTCGGCGGGGATGTCGGGATCGGGGCGATGGATCTGGTAGAGGTCAATCCAGTCGGTGCCCATGCGCCGGAGACTCGCTTCGCAGGATTCGATGATGTGGCGGCGGGTGTTCCGCCAGTCGTTGGGGCCTTCGCCCATGCGCCCGTGGACCTTGGTGGCGAGGATGATCTGCTGGCGGCGGCCGTTCGCCTTCAGCGCGGCGCCGGTGGCCTCCTCGCTGCGGCCGGCGTTGTAGACGTTCGCCGTATCGAGGAAGTTGATGCCGGCATCAATGGCGCGGTCGATGATGCGCGCGGAATCGGCGGGGGTGGTCTTGCCGCCGAACATCATGCACCCGAGGCAGAGGTTCGAGACCTTGATGCCGGTGCGGCCGAGGCTGCGGAGCTCCATGGCTCCTCCTGTTTCGAGGGTTGCTCCGAGGATAGGGCAGGCGGCGCCGGAGGGGATCGATGGCGGCCCGGGGGCGCGTCCGCCGTAGAATCGCCGGGTGGACGAACGGCCCGGAGTGACAGTGGCCTCGTTGAACCTCCACGGGATGAAGGCGGGCTGGCGGGAGCGCGCCCCGCTCGTGCTGGCGGCGCTCGCCGCGGAAGCGCCCGACGTGGTGCTGCTGCAGGAGACCGCACGCTGGTTCCCCCAGCCCCGGTGGCTCGCATGGCGGCTGAGCCGCGCGACCGGTTACGGCTACCGCGCGCTGACCGTCCCGAAGCGCGGGTGGTGGTGGTTCATCGAGGGGCTCGCGGTGCTGACGCGGCTTCCGGTGCTTTCGCACGCGCGGCTCGACCTGCGCGGGAACGAGCGCGTGGCGCAGCGCGTCACGCTCGCCGCCCGGAGCGGACGCGAATTCGATGCCTACAACGTGCACCTCGCGCACCGGGGTGATGACGAACGGCTGCGAACCGCGCAGGCGGGGCGGCTCCTCGGCTGGATGGCAACGCGCGGACCCGTGCCCGCAATCGTGGGGGGCGACTTCAACGCGGACCCCTGGTCG
This sequence comes from Dehalococcoidia bacterium, assembly GCA_041910095.1. Classification (GTDB taxonomy): domain Bacteria; phylum Chloroflexota; class Dehalococcoidia; order Tepidiformales; family Tepidiformaceae; genus Amarobacillus. The sequence continues at coordinate 18,723 of JAYRRO010000134.1, read as the reverse complement.
GAGACGCTGGGCGTGATGCAGGAGCGTCTCGCTTCGGCACACGGGATCGCGAACGGGGCCGAACCGGCGTTCACGGCGCCTTCGCACGCCGGCCCGGGCGAAGGACGGACCATCGACTACTTGTTTCTCAACGGGGGCTTCGCCGTGGAGCGCTGCTCGGTGGCCTTTGGCGGCGTCGATCGCGGGGGCCGGCGGGTGTACCCCTCGGACCACCTGGGGCTCGTCGCGCGATTCGCCTTCGCCAGCCGGGAATGAACGTCAGACGCGCTTACGGCCCCACGCCACGGCGCCCTTCGCGGTCACCCAGAGGGGCAGCGGTACGGCCTTCGCGGCGCGCGTGGCGTCTTCCAACGAATGCTGCCGGGCAAGCAGGTGCACGCGCACGGACTCCCGATCGGTGAGCCGGAAGAGCGGCATCTCCCACGGTTCGACCACGACTTCGTCGAAGACGGCGGAAAGGAGTTCGCCGGCCAGCTCGCTGTCGAAGGTGAGCGGTGGTTCCGGGGCGATGTACGGCCGCAGTTCGGGGGAATTGTCGCGGCTCGGGGCGCAGGTGACGAAGACGCCGCCGGGGCGAAGGACGCGGGCGGCTTCACGCATCGGCGCGAGCGGGTCGGCGAAGTGATAGAGGGTGTAGAGCGACGCCACGGCGGCGAAGGCGCCATGGGCGAAGGGGACCCGGGTGGCATCGGCACGAACGAGCGCGCCCGCGGCCTCACGCAGCTGCGCGGGCGAACGGTCGACGCCGACCCATGGGACGCCGCGCGCATCGAGGAGGCGTCCCAGGGTGCCGCGGCCACACCCCAGGTCGAGCACGGGCGCGGCGCCGGCAGCGGCCAGGCGGTCCGCGATGCGGGGGTGCACGTCGCGGAATTCGGGGAGGAGGATGGAGCCGCGCGTGGCGGCATCGGCGGGGATGCCGTGGCGAAAGACGGGTTCGTCGTAGTCGAGTGGCGCGGGCTGGCGCGGCGCTAGCTCCATAGGGGAAGCGTCGCAGGCCGGGGGAGGGCTGTCACGCCGTTCAGGGTTTGCGGATGGCGACGACGACGAAGTAGCTGAGGTGCGCACCCGTCTGCGGATCCAGGTCCGCGCTGGTGAGGATGGTGAGCCGCTCCTCTCCGGCCGGCAGCTTCGGGTAGATCACCGCACCCATGTCGAGTTCCGCGAGGCCGTACTTCGTCAGCGAGACCACGGAATAGACGTAGCGGCCGCCGCTCTCGGTGGAGATGAAGATCTCCGCGCCCGTACGGATGGTGTCCATCCGCCCGTGGAAGGTGCCATCCTTGTTCCCGAACCAGAAGGCGTTGCCGGGCTTTCCCACCGGGTCGGACTGGGTGTAATAGCCGGCCTCTCCCTGCATCACGGATTCAATCTGGCGGTCAGCCGTCATACCCTTCGGCGCCGCGGGCATGTTCGTCCCGATGGATGGGATGTACAGGCGCGTGGGTTGGCCGGACGGAACGGGCGTGACGGTGGGCGTGGGGACGGCGGTGGGCGGCGCGAGCGTCGCCGTCGCCGTGGCGGGAACGGCCGACGCGGGTGAGGGTGACGGGGTGGCGTCCGTGCCGCCGCCTCCGCAGGCGGTGAGGAGCGCGGAGGCGGCGGCCGCTGCCACGAGCTTGCGGGGGCCTCTCACGCGCATGCGCGGCATCCTACGCCGTGCTGCGCCGTCGCCCAACGGGGTGTGCGGCGATTTTGCCCGCTGCCGGGGGGTGCGCTACAGTTAGCGTTCGACTGCTCAAAACGAACCCGGGTTGGATAGAGACACATGGCGAACAAGAAGTCCGCGCTGAAGCGGTGGCACCAGTCCCTGAAGGAGCGCGACCGCAACCGGTCCCGGCGCTCGGCGATGCGTTCGGCGACGCGCAAGCTGCGGGAAACCGCGGGCGAAGGCGATGCCGAGGCGACGAAGGAAGCGCTGAGCGCGGCCTATTCCTCGCTCGATCGCGCGGCGAAGATGGGCGCGATTCACACCGGCAAGGCCGACCGCCTGAAGCGCCGCCTCGCGGCCCTCGTGGCGAAGAGCGCCGGCTAAAAGGACCGCCCGGGAGCATCGTGACGCCCGCCCACCGTGGCGGGCGTTTTAGTGCCCGGCGATTTTCCCGGCCGGTAGGTTGCTGCTACGCTGGGGTTCAGCGTCAAGAGGGTGCAGGGCGATGTTCGCCCGGGCGCCCGGCAACCTGGTTATGCCTCCAAGGTGCCAAGAGGACGCGGCTCGCGGGAGACGAGCAACAAAAGGCGGGCGCCGGCGGCCCGCCCCTCCAGCCGAGGGGCTTCCGTTCCGATGAACGTGCAAGCAGCCCCTCCGCATGCGAGGGGCTTTCCGTTGTTCGAGCCCGCTGACGACGGATTGGAAAGGGATAGCGCTGCACATGGCTGAACGGAAAATCCTCACCTCCGAAAGCGTCACGGAGGGGCACCCGGACAAGGTCTGCGACCAGATCTCTGACGCCGTGCTCGATGCCATCTACCGGAACGACCCGATGGCCCGCGTTGCCTGCGAGACCGCCATCACGAACGGGCTGGTGCTGGTCACGGGCGAAATTACGACCACGACCTACGTCGACATCCCGCGGTTGGTGCGCGAGACCATCCGCCACATCGGCTACACCTCCTCCGACATCGGCTTCGACGCCGATACCTGCGGCGTTATCACGGCAATCAACGAGCAATCGCCGGACATCAAGGGCGGCGTGGACCGCAGCTGGGAAGCGCGCCACGGCAAAGCGGAAAGCACCGACCTCGATACCGGCGCCGGCGACCAGGGCATGATGATCGGCTTCGCCTGCACGGAGACGCCGGAGCTGATGCCCCTTACGATTTCGCTGGCGCACCGCATGACGCGGCGGCTGGCCGAAGCCCGCAAGAGTGGCGAACTCCCCTGGCTGCGGCCCGACGGCAAGTCCCAGGTGAGCATCGAATACGACGAGCAGTGGCAGCCCATCCGCGCCGAGGCGCTCGTCATCTCCACCCAGCACTCGCCCGACGTGGACAACGAGACAATCGATACGGACGTGAAGGCGCACATCATCCGCACGATCGTCGATGAGAAGCTCATCGATGCGGGCACGAAGGTGTATGTGAACCCCTCGGGGCGCTTCGTCGTGGGCGGCCCCAAGGGCGATGCCGGCCTGACCGGGCGCAAGATCATCGTCGACACGTACGGCGGCATCGCTCGCCACGGCGGCGGCGCCTTCAGTGGCAAAGACCCGACGAAGGTCGACCGTTCGGGGGCGTACGCGGCGCGCTGGGTGGCGAAGAACATCGTCGCGGCGGGGCTCGCCTCGCGCTGCGAATTCCTGCTGAGCTACGCCATCGGCGTGGCGCAGCCGACCTCCATCGGCGTGGAGACGTTCGGGACGGCCCGGGTGCCGGATTCGGCCATCCTCGCGGCGGTGCGGAAGCACTTCGACCTGCGCCCGGGGGCGATCATCCGCGACCTGGACCTTCGCCGGCCCATCTACGGCCCCACGGCCTCCTACGGGCACTTCGGGCGGAACGACCTGCAGGTCCCGTGGGAAGACACCACCCGGGCGGCCGACCTGCGGGCGACGGCCGGCCTGAAGTAGCGAGGTTCCGATGGACGCGATCGTGCTGGTCGGGGGGCAGGGCACGCGGCTGCGGCCGCTCACGGCGCGCCGCCACAAGAGCCTCGTGCCGGTGCTGAACCGGCCCGCGATCGCGTACCTCTTCGATTGGCTCGCGGCGTCGGGCATCGAGCGGGTGGTGCTCGCGCTTGGTCAGAACAACGACGACCTGGCCAACGCGTACCCGGAGGGCACCTATGGGCCCATGGCGCTGCGCATCGTCAGGGAGCGCGAACGGCTGGAATCGGGGGGCGCAATTCGCTTCGCCGTGCAGCAGGCGGGCATCGAAGGGCGCTTCGCCGTGCTCAACGGCGACGTCTTCGTCGAGTTCGGCTTCCGCGCGATGCTCGCCGAGCATGAGCGCAGCGGCGCGCGCCTGAGCCAGTACCTCTATCCCGTCGCGGAGCCCTGGCGGTACGGCGTCGCCGTCGTGGACGACCGGAGCATGATCACCGGGTTCGTCGAGAAGCCGCCCATGGGCGAGGAACCGGGGAACCTGGTCAACGCGGGCGTGTGGATCTTCGAGCCCGAACTCGTCGGGCAGATCCCGCCGGGAGCCGTGCGCGTGGAGGAGACCCTGTTCCCGTCGCTGGTGGCGCGGAGGCAGCCCGTGCTCGGGTACACCGCCGAGGGCATCTGGGCCGACATCGGGACGCCGCAATCGTACCTTGCGCTGAACCAGGCGCTCCTCGCGCGGGCGAAGACGAACGCGATCGCGGCCAGCGCGAAGGTTGCGGCCGAGGCCGTGGTGGAAGGCTCGAGCATCGGCGAAGGGTCCGTCGCCGGCGCGGCGGCCATCTCGGGCTCGGTGCTCTGGGAGGGCGTGCGCGTGGGCGATGGAGCATCCGTGGCGGAGAGCGTGCTCGCCGACGGCGTCGTGGTCGGCGATGGTGCGCGAGTGCGCGGCGTGGTGGCCGGCCCGGGCGCGGTCATCGCCGCGGGCGTGGCCGTCCCACCCGGGACGGTCATCGACAGTGACGGGCGCTATGATGGATGACGATGACTGAGAACCCCGTCCACTTCGGAACCGATGGCTGGCGAGCGATCATCGCCGACACGTTCACCTTCGACAATGTCCGGGCGTGCGCCCAGGCCGTGGCCGCGCACTTCGCCGGGGCGTATGGGCTTGAGAAGCCAGTGGTGGTGGGCTACGACACCCGGTTCCTTTCGGACCAGTTCGCCCGCGAAGTCGCGCGCGTGCTGGCGGGGAACGGCTTCCAGGTCCAACTCGCGACGCGCCCGGCGCCAACGCCCGCGCTGAGCTGGCGCATCATCGAAGTGGGCGCGGCCGGCGGCGTTGTGGTGACGAGCAGCCACAACCCGTACCACTGGAACGGGATCAAGGTGAAGCCGCACTACGGCGGCAGCGCGAGCCCGGAGATCGTCGCGGATATCGAACAGCGCGTTCCCGCCTTTCTCGCGGACCCGGCCAGCATCCGCCAGGCGCCAGCGAACGCGGCCAGCATTTCCAGCTTCGACCCCGTGCCGGGCTATCTTGAGGCGCTCCGGCGGCAGGTCGATGTCGAACGGATCAAAGCGGCCGGGCTGCGCGTGGGCCTGGACCCGATGTATGGCGCCGGCGCGGGGCTGCTGGCCGAGCTGCTCGCGGGCGGCCGCACGACGGTGACCGAGATCCACGCCGAGCGGAACCCGGCCTTCCCGGGGATTCGCGCGCCCGAGCCGATCGAGTCCAATCTCGGCGAGTTCATGGCGATGATGGCCGGCGGCGGCTTCGATGTGGGCATCGCGAACGACGGCGACGCCGATCGCGTCGGGCTCGTGGACGAGCGCGGCGGGTATGTGGACCAGCTGCGGACCTTCGCGCTGCTTGTGAATTACATGCTGGGGAATCGCGGCCTGCGCGGACCGGTCGTGAAGTCGGTGACGACATCGAACATGGCGACGCTGCTGGCGCGCCACTACGGCGTCGCGAGCTTCGAGACGCCCGTTGGCTTCAAGCACATCGGCCCGCTGATGATGCGCGAGGATGCCCTCATCGGCGGCGAGGAGAGCGGCGGCTACGGCTTCCGGGGGCACCTGCCGGAGCGCGACGGCATCCTCGCCGGGCTCTTCCTGCTCGACTATGTGGCGGCGACCGGGAAGCGGCCCTCGCAGCTGCTGGACGAAATGTTCGCGATCACCGGCGCGCACTTCTACGAGCGGCTCGATTTCGACCTTGAGCCCGGAACGAACGCGGCGGTGAAGGCGCGGCTCGATGCGGCGGCGCCCACCGAGATCGCCGGCCGCGCGATTCTCTCCAGTGACCGGACAGACGGCTGGCGCTTCTTCATCCCCGAGGGGTGGCTGCTTCTGCGGCTTTCGGGGACGGAGCCGCTCCTGCGGATCTACACCGAAGTTTCCGACGAATCACTTGTGAAGCCTGTACTGGAGGCGGGGAAAGCCATCGCGGGCGTTGCCCGGTGACGGACCTCGACGACCCCTCGCTGCTGGGGCTCGATGCCTCGGGGATGTTGCGCCACATCAGTGACGCGGGCCCCGAGCTCGTGCGCGCGTGGGAGCGCTGCGAAGACCTCGTGCTGCCCGCCGGCGCGGAGGACGCGACGAGCGTGGTGCTCGCGGGCGTGGGCGGTTCGGCGACGGCGGCGGACTATTTCGCGGCCATTTGCGCGCCCTACTCCGAGGTGCCTGTTTCGGTGGTCCGCGGGTACAACCTGCCGAACCATGTGAACGACCGCACGCTGGTGGTGGTGCTGTCGTACAGCGGGAACACCGACGAGACGCTCTCCTGTTACGACGATGCCTGGAAGCGGGGGGCGAAGCTGCTCGCGCTGACGCGCGGGGGGCGGCTGCGCAAGCGCGCGGGCGAGGATGGCACGGCCTGGCACGAAGTCTCGTACGAATCGCCGCCACGGGCGGCGACGGTGCACAGCCTGGCGCCACTGCTGCGAATGGGCCACCGCCTCGGCCTCTGCAACGTGGACACGCGCGCGATCCGCAAGGCAGCGAAGCTCCACGCGCGGCTGGTGGAAGATATCGAACCTTCGATGCCCTACCCGCGGAACGGGGCGAAGCAGATCGCGGCCGGGCTCCAGGGCCGCCTCCCGTTCATCTTCGGCGCCGAGCACCTATCGCCGGCGGCGACGCGCTTCCGCAACCAGCTTGCCGAGAACGGCAAGGCATTCGGCGCCGCCGAGAGCCTGCCCGAGGCGAACCACAATCTCATCGTCGGCCTGGAGACGGCACGGCACCTGAGCCACGTGCTCGCGGCGGTGCAGGTCGAATCGCGGTCGCTGAACTCGACGCCCGTGCTGCGGCGCTTCGATGTCACCGCGGAGATGCTGAAGGAGTGCGGCGTGCCCGTGTACCGGATCGACCTCGGGGGCGCGACGGTGCTGGAACAGCTCCTGCAGGCCACGGCGTGGGGCGACTTCGTCTCCTTCTACGTGGCGCTGCTGCACGGGGTCGATCCCACGCCCATCCCGCAGATTGAGCGGGCACGCGCGGCGATCGCGACGCCGCTCCAGGTCGTCTAGCGCCGGGCGGGCCGGAGGCGCCCCAGCGCCTCCCTGAGCACGAACGCGACGCCGAGCCCGGCCGCGCAGACCAGTGCGCCCGCCACGGCATCGACGATGAAGTGGTTCCCCGTGAGCACGACGGAGAAGAACATCAGGATCGGCCAGAGAATGCCGAGCGCGCGCATGAGCGGATGGCGGGTGACGACCGCGACCGCACCGCCGAGCAGCAGCGACCAGCCGAAGTGCAGGCTGGGGATGGCGGCGTACTGGTTCACGAAGGCGCCCACTTCCTGTGCGTTGTAGCTCACGCGGTCGTGCACGGCCATGGTGTCGATGAAGCCTTCGAGCGGGAAGAGGCGCGGCGGCGCGACGGGGTAGGTCGCATAGATTACGACGGCGATGGCGCCGGAGGCGAGGAAGGCGTTGCGCATGAGCGCGTAGGTCGGCCGGTGCCAGATGAAGAGCCACACGGCGAAGGCGATGACCACGGGCATGTGGCCCCAGAAGTAGATCCAGTTCATCGCCTTGATGAGGGCGTAGTGGTCGATGATCCAGCCCTGCATGGCGAGTTCGTGATACAGCCCCAGGCGCTTTTCGAAGGCGATCACGTCGCGGCCGTTGGCGAAGGCGGTGACGGCGCGGCCATCGACGGAGGCGCGCACGAGGAAGTACACGAGGAAGGCACCAGCGACCATCACGGCTTCGTGGAGGCCGACGCGGTGGGTGGCTCGCCATGCGCGGAAGGCGTGAATGCGCAGGTCGCGCGTCTGCGTGATGGCCATGGCAGGCGGCGGTGGCGGGATGGCTATGCCCGGTTCGGGGGCGCCGCTACACTCGCCTCGAAACGGTACCATCGCCGGACACGAGGTCACAATACGCATGCGGATCGCCACTTCCACCGGAGACATCGCCCGATCGGACGCGGATGTCATCGTCATCAACCTCTTTGAAGGAGTCACCGTGCCCGGCGGTGCCACGGGCGCGGTGGACGCGGCCCTCGGTGGCGCGATTCGCCGCCTGATCGAGCTGGGCGACCTCCGCGGCAAGGCGGGCGAGCTGACGCTGATCCACACGCACGGCCAGATCCCGGCGGCGCGCGTGCTGGTCGCGGGTCTCGGGAAGCAGGCGGACTTCGATATCGATGCGATTCGCAACCTCAGCGCGAACGTCGTCCGCTACCTCCGGCGGCCGGGAATCGGACGGGTCGCGACGATCGTGCACGGCGCTGGCATCGGCGGGCTGGACCTCGAAGCGTGCGCTCAAGCGGTGGCGGAGGGGGCCATCCTCGGCAGCTACCGCTTCCTCAAGCATCGCTCCTCGACGCCGGATGAGCGGACCGAGATCGCAACGCTGGAGATCGTGGAGCACGATGCCGCGCGCGCGGCGGCGGTGGAGGCCGCGGCGCGCCGGGGCGACCTCCTGGGCGTGGCCACCAACGCCGCGCGCGACATGGCGAATGAGCCTTCGAACCACCTCACGCCCACCATGCTGGCCGAGCGCGCCGGGATGATGGTGGCCGCCACCCCTTCGCTCAGTATCCAGGTGTTGGAGCGCGCGGACATGGAGGCGAAGGGCATGGGCTCGATGCTCTCCGTGGCGAAGGGGAGCGCCCAGCCGCCGAAGATGATCCGCATCGACTACCGGGGCAAGGGCGGCGAGGGGTTCGACCTGGCCATCGTGGGCAAGGGCATCACCTTCGATACCGGCGGCATCAGCATCAAGCCCGCGGGGAACATGGACGCCATGAAGGCCGACATGACGGGCGCGGCGACGGTCATCGCGGCGATGCAGGCGATCGCGGCGCTGGCCCCGAGGGTGGATGTCGTCGCCATCGCCCCCTGCACCGAGAACATGCCCGGCGGCAATGCCACCAAGCCCGGCGACGTCGTGACGGCGATGAACGGCACCACCATCGAGATCCTGAACACCGACGCCGAGGGCCGGCTGGTGCTGGCCGACGGGCTCTGCTGGGCGGTCGAACTCGGCGCGCGGCGGCTCGTCGATGTGGCGACGCTTACCGGCGCGGCGACGACGAGCTTCGGCGATGTCTGCTACGGGATCATGACCAACGACGACGGGCTGGCGGGCGCGCTGGAGAAGGCGGCGGCCGCGAGCGGCGAGAAGACCTGGCGCCTGCCGATGTTCAAGGAGTACGACGACTACGTGAAAAGCGACGTCGCGGACATCAAGAACTCAGGGACGCGCGGCGCGGGCACGATCGTCGGCGCGAAGTTCCTCGAGCGGTTCGTGGGCAAGACGCCGTGGGTCCACCTCGATATCGCGAACGTGGACATGATGGACAAGGACAGGGGGTGGGTCAGCAAGGGCGCGAGCGGCTACAGCGTGCGCACGCTGATCAATCTCGCGCTGGGGCTCGAGCAGGGACAGGTGGACTGACCGCCGGGGGACCAACCCCGCCGGCGTCACTGGCTCACGCGGCGAGTTCGAGTTCGACGAGCAGGGTGGTGCCGTCGCTGCGGACAGAGATGGGGCGGCCCATGCTCTCGAACATCGTGAGCATCTTCCGGTTCTCGGGCAGCACCATCGCGGTGAAGCGGGTGATGCCGTTGCGCGCGGCGTTCGCGGCCAGCAGTTCGAAGAGTTCGCGGCCGAGGCCGTGGCCCTGGAATTCGTCCTCGATCAGGAAGGCGATCTCGGCCTCGCCGGAGCCGGTGGCTTCGTAGCGGCCAACGGCCCGGATCGCGTCGTCCCCGGCGAGCTGGCCAACGAAGGCGCAGCGCCGGCGGTGGTCGACTTCCGCGAGGCGGTCGGCGAAGTTCGGGTCGAGGCGGCTGGTGGATTTGAAGAAGCGCAGCCGGCGGGATTCGGCCGAGCTGCGGGCCACATGGTCGCAGAGCCTTGGGCCGTCATCCGAGGCGATGGGGCGAAAGGCAATGCGGCGGCCATCGCGGAGCTGCTTCTCATGGCGTTCGGCGGCTTCGGTGGTCATGCATCCATTTTCGACGCTCGCGGAGAAAAATGGGAGTAGTTTGCGATTGTTGTGTCAAATGGATGCATTCATTCCTGCGCCGCGCTCGCGATGTCCAGCGTGAGCCGATCGACCTCCCCTTCGGCGACCAGGCGGTAGGGATACCCGCTGCGCTTGAGGACCTCGATCATGCCGATGTTCTCGGCGAGGACGACGCCAACCAGGCGGCCGATGCCCGCGTCGCGGGCGTAGGCGGCGAGGTGGTGCAGGAGCTCGGTGCAGACGCCCTGGCCCTGGAAAGCGTCCTCGACGACGAAGGCGATCTCCGCATCGGCGCCATGGGACAGCCGCTGGTAGCGGCCGACGGCGCGGATGGCGGATTCGCCCGGCACCTGCGCCACCCACGCGGCCCGCTCCTGGAAGTCGACCTCCGCCAGGCGCGGGAAGAAGCGGCCGCGTTCGAGGGCGGCCAGGCGCGGCGCCGTGATGGGGCTGAAGAAGCGCAGCCGCAGGGCATGGGCCGAAAGGCGCCCGGCGAGCGACTGCAGCTCGGCCGCGTCCTCGGGGCGGATGGGCCGCACGATGAGCTCGCGGCCATCGGGCAGCCGGTACGGCTCGGGGGCGAAGGCTTCGTGACGCCGCATGGATCAAGTATCGCTGGTTGCCACGATGGATTGACGCGCGAACTTCGGCCGAAGGGGCAGCCCCGGGTAGACTGCGCTGCGAATGGATACGGTGGCGCTGGGCAATTCGAGTATCGAGGTCTCGCGGCTCTGCCTCGGGACGATGCAGTTCGGTTGGACGGCAGACGAGGCGGCTTCGTTCGCGACGCTGGACGCGTTTGCCGGAGCAGGCGGCACCTTCCTCGATAGCGCCGACATCTACTCGCGCTGGGTGCGGGGGCACGGCGGCGGGGAAGCGGAGCGGATGGTGGGCCGCTGGCTCGCGGCCCGAGGGAACCGCCACGAGATGGTAATCGCGACGAAGGTGCGCGGGCGCATGTGGCCCGGGCCGGCGGGCGAAGGGCTGGGCCGCGAGCACATCATCAAGGCCTGCGAGGCGAGCCTGAAGCGGCTGGGCGTGGAGACGATCGACCTCTACCAGTGCCACTGGGCCGACGATTCCGTGCCCGTGGAGGAGACGCTGCGCGCCTTCGAGGAGCTCGTGCGCGCCGGAAAGGTGCGCGCCATCGGGGCGTCGAACCACGACGTCGATGAGCTGCGCGAGGCGCTGAACGAAGGCGAGACGCTGGGGCTGCCGGTGTTCGTTTCGCTGCAGCCCCACTACAACCTGTGCCACCGGGGCGAATTCGAGGGCGAGGTGCAAGACCTCTGCCTCGACCGGGGGCTCGCCGTCGTGCCGTACAGCCCGCTGGCGAAGGGGTTCCTCACGGGGAAATACCGGGAGGGCTCCAGGCCCGAGGGCGCGCGCGCGAACGGCGTGCGGGAGTACATGACGCCATCCGGCTGGGCCACGGTCGCCTGCCTGCGGGAGATCGCGGCCGCGCGCGGCACCAGCCCGGCGGCGGTCGCGGTCGCGTGGTTGCTGGCCCAACCCGGGGTGACGGCGCCGATCGTGGGGGCGAATTCGCCCGCGCAGCTGGCGGAGGTGCTCCCGGCCGCGGGCCTCACGCTTTCCGCCTCCGAGGTGGGGGCACTGACCGGCGCGAGCACGCCCGCGGAGTAGCCCCGGCCGGCCAGGTGCGGCTCAGCGTAGAGTGCGCGCCATGGCCATCCTTGTGAGCGCACCGTGGGCACCCCCGTGACGAGCCGCTCGCTGCGCGTGCTGGCACGCTGGTGGGAAGTCGTTCTGCTTGGCGTCCTCACCGTCGGCGCCTACGGCCTGGTGATGTACTCGTTCGGCGTCCTCATCGGGCCGATCCACGACGCGACGGGTTGGCCGGTCGGCGGCCTCTCGTTGGCCTATACGATGAGCGCGCTGCTTGGCGGCCTGGGCGCGCCGCTCAGTGGCTGGCTGCTCGACCGTTTCGGCCCTCGGCCCGTGATCGCGGGCGCCCTCGTGCTGGGCAGCGGCGGGCTGTTGGCGGCGGCGAGCGCGCCCTCGCTGCCGCTCTTTGTGGTGGCGTGGGGCATCGGCGGCGGCATCATCTCGGCAGGGCTGTACTACAGCGTGAGCATGGCCGTCACGGCGCGGCTCTTCGTGGAGGAACGGCTGCGCGCGTTCGCCATCCTGACCTTCATCGGCGGGCTCGCGAGCGTCGTCTTCTTCCCCATCGCCGGGCTCCTGGTGGAGCAGCTGTCCTGGCGGACGGCCCTGCGCGTGCTCGTGGCGTTGATGGCATTGCACTGTCTGCCGGCGGCGTTGCTGGTCCGGCGGGGACGGTCGGCGGCGGGCGGGCGTGTGGCGTTCTGGAGCGGGCTCGGCGAGGCCCTGCGGCTGCCTGAAGCGCGCTGGATGATCGGCATGTTCGCGCTCGCCGGCCTCTCCGTGTCGGCGGTGCAGGTGCACCAGGTGCCGGCCATGACCGCTGGCGGCATCTCGCTGGCCGCGGCCACCACGATCGCCTCCGTGAAAGGGCTGCTGTCACTGCCCGGGCGCGCGGGCACCGAGGCCGTCGTCCGGCGGGCAGGGGTGCCGGCGGCGCTCGGCGCGGCCTACGCGGCGATGGCGGCCGGCACACTGATGCTCGCCTTCGGGGGCCTCGGCGCCGCCCTCGCATTCATGACCGTGACCGGACTGGCCTTCGGCACGATTTCGCCGCTGCAGGGCCTGTTCGCCGCGAACGTGTACGGCGAACGGCGGCTGGGCACGCTGATGGGCGTCCAGACCTTCCTGGTCAGCATGGCGGGCGCCGGCGGGCCGGTCGTCCTGGGAGCGGCGGTCGATGCGACGGGCGGCTACCGAGCGGGCATCATCGCCAGTGCGCTCCTGGCGGGGATGGCGCTGCTGTTGCTGGTCACGCGGCCGCGAAGCCCTCAGCCGGCCGCGGACGACTCCGGCCTTTCGGACGAGTCCCCGTCAGGGTCGTCGGGTGCGGCGACCTCGTCCTCTTTGGCTTCGAACAGGCTGCCTGGCTTGCGGCGCGCGAGGAAGTAGTCGAGCGCGACCTTCATGGCGGCCGCTGCCGGAAGCGAGAGCAGGATGCCGGTGACGCCGAGCAGTTCGCCGCCGATGAGCACCGTCAGGAGCACGACGAGGGGCTGCAGACCCAGCGTCTGCCCGTAGACGCGCGGAACGAGCAGGCGGTCTTCGAACTGCTGATACACGAGCAGCGCGATGAGCACGATGAGCGCGCGAGTGACCGACTGGTCGAAGGCGGCGAAGACGGGCGGAACGATGGCGATGAACGCGCCGATGAGGGGGATGATGTCGGCGAAGCCCGCGAGCACGGCGAAGGCGAGCGGGTTGTCGACATCGAGGATGAGCAGCACGGCGAGGGTGTAGAGCGCGATGATCGCGGACGTGATCACCTGCCCGCGAATGTAGCCGCCGACGACGCGGCCCATCGCCTCGAGGAGCTCATCGGCCTCACGCTCGCGGTGGTCGGGGATGAAGCGATAGAGGTAGGCCTTCATCTTGGGCGCATCGACAAGCAGGTAGGCCGTGAGCACGATGATCGTCAGTGCCGAGAGGAGGCCGAAGAGCACCTTCTGGCCGTAATCGACGGCGACGCGGCCGGAGACGACTTCGCTCCAGTTGATCTCCTCGGCGCGGTCGCTCAGTTCGACATCGATGCCGAAGTCGTCGAGGAAGTCCTCGAGGCGCTGGGCGTCGTTGGGGAGGTTGTCGCGGAGGTCGGTGAATTCGCTCACCATGGCGGGCACGAACATCGCCGCGAGCCCGCCGAGGATGGCGAGCACCGCGAGGATGACGGCGAGCACCGCGAGTACACGCGGGAAGCGGTGGCGCACAAGCCATTCGACGTAGGGGAGGAGGGCGGCCATGAAGATGAAGGCGACCGCGATGAGGAGCACGACCGCCCACACCTGGGGGATGACCCAGACCGCCCCGATGGCGGCGGCGAGCACGAAGAGACCGCGCCAGGAGACCTCGAGCTTGAACACCAGACCTCCCGGGGCGTGTTCGGGCTATTGTGCCTGCCGTGGCGGGATCCTCACAGGGGCGGAGCGATTGGTATAGTGCCGCCGGTGCTGCCGTGATTACGTCGATTGACGCCTTTCTCCGTTACTTCGATGCCGTGAACCGCCGGGCCATGCGCGATATCGCCGCCCTCCCGCCGGAAGCGGATGGCTGGCGCCCGGCCGCGGGGACGGGTGAGAACGCCTGGAACATCAATCAGATCATCGGGCACATGGCCGGTTCGCGGCTGTACTTCGCGAGCGCCTACGCGGGCAAGGGATGGGTCACGGAGCGCCCGCCGGACGTGCGATCGCGGGAGCGGTGGGTGCCGGCCATCGAGGCGAGCGCGCGGGCGCTACGGGAGGCGCTCGAGGGCACGCCCGACGCCTGGTTGGCGCGCCGGGTGGCGATGATCGACTCCGCGGGCGAGCTTTCGGGATGGCGCGTGCTGATGATGATGGTGGAGCACGACATCCATCACCGCAGCCAGCTCGATACGTACGCGGGCGCCAACGGCTGGGATGTGCCCCAGCTCTTCGATCGCACGGCGGAGACGATCGAAGGGCTGCAGGCGGGGCAGCGGGCGAAACACCGGCCCGCTGGAGACGCGGCAAGCGGCTCGCCGCCGGGTTCGCAAGGCGGCTGAAAGACCAATTCCGCACGGCGCATCACGCGGATGGTCGTTTGCGTGTTCTACGATTACGGGAGGAGTGCCGGACCGGGAGCCGCGGCACGCAGGAGGCTCGCCGATGACCTCGGCCCGGGCGAACCGGACCCGTTCGAAACAGCCCATCGAGGACTACCTGCTGAGCGAGGAGCAGCTGGAGGAGATGTATTACCGCATGCTCCTCAGCCGGCGGCTGAACGAGCGCATGATTGCGATGAACCGGCAGGGGCGGGCCGCGTTCGTCATCGCCGGGGCGGGGCAGGAGGCGGCGCAGGTGGGCGCGGCGATGGCGCTGGAACGAGGGGTAGACTACCTCGCGCCCTACTACCGCGACCTGGGGATGAACCTCGTCTTCGGCATGAGCGCGCGCGAAGCGATGCTCAACGTCCTCGGCAAGATTGATGACCCGAACGGCGGCGGGCGGCAGATGCCCTCGCACTGGGGGAACCGCGAGCGCCACATCGTCACGCAATCGAGCGTGGTCGCGACGCAGTTCCTGCACGCGGCGGGCATCGCGCTCGGGGCGAAACTGCGGAAGGACCCCGTGGTGGTGATGGCCACCTGCGGGGAAGGCAGCACCAGCCGCGGGGATTTTCACGAGGCCCTGAATTTCGCCACGATCCACCGCCTCCCGGTCATCTTCTTCATCGAAAACAACGGCTATGCCATCTCCGAGCGGACCGACAAGGAGATGGCGACCGCGGGCGTGGCCCAGCGGGCGCGCGGGTACGGCCTGCGCGGCATCGTCGTCGACGGCATGGACGGGGTCGCCGTGTACCAGGCGGTGCGGCCAGCAGTGGACCAGGCGCGGCGCGGAGGCGGGCCCTTCCTCATCGAGGCGCGCTGCTACCGCCTCTGGCCCCATTCCAGCGACGACGACGACACGCGCTACCGGCCGCGCAAGGAACTCGAGGAGTGGGCGGCGAAGGACCCGATCAAGCTCTTCCGCGAGCGCGTGGAGCGCGACGGCATCTTCCCGCGCGAGGACCTGGACGCGATCGAGGCGCGCGTGGACGAGGAGGTTCGCGAAGCCGCCGCCTGGGCGCAGCAGCAACCCGACCCGAAGCCCGAAGACGCCCTCGGCTTCGTCTACAAGGAGGGCTGAGATGGCGGCGATGACGGTCATCGAAGCAGTCCGGGCGACACTCGACGAGGCGCTCGGTGGCGACGAGCGGGTCTTTCTGCTGGGCGAGGATGTCGAGGCGGGTGGCGTCTTCCGCGCGACGGAGGGGCTCGCGGGCAAGTACCCGGGGCGGGTGCTCGATTCGCCGCTGGCGGAGTCATCGATCATCGGCCTGAGCATCGGCGCGGCGCACTACGGCATGCGCCCCGTGGCCGAGATCCAGTTCGCAGACTTCATTCACGCGGGGTTCGACCAGCTCTGCAGCGAGGCATCGCGCTGGAGCTACCGCACGCGCGGGGACGCCTGGCTGCCCATGGTGGTACGCACCCCCTGGGGAGGCGGGGTCCACGGCGGCCAGCACCATTCCCAGAGCATCGAGGCGTACTACGCGCACATGCCCGGGATCAAGGTCGTGGCGCCGTCGTTCCCGGCGGACTACCGGTCGCTGCTCAAGGCCGCCATCGCCGACCCGAATCCCGTCCTCTTCCTCGAACACAAGCGGACCTACCGGCTGGTGAAGCAGGAGCTGGAGGGGGCGCCGGCCGAGGAGTCCCTCGGGCGTGCACGGATCACCCGGCGGGGGGAGGACCTCACCATCTACGCCTACGGGCTCATGCTGCACGAATCGCTCGCCGCGGCGGACCAGCTCGCGGCGGACGGCATCGAAGCGACCGTGGTGGACCTGCTCACGCTCAACCCGCTCGACCGGGAGACGATCCTCGAGGCGGCGAAGGCGACGGGGAAGGTGCTCATCGTGCACGAAGACACGCTCACGGGCGGGCTGGGGGGCGAAATCGCCGCGATCATCGCCGAGCACGCTTTCGAACATCTCGACGCGCCCATCCGGCGGGTGGCGGGCCCGGACATCCCGCCGATGCCCTTCCATCACGCGATGGAGTCCTTCTTCATGCCAGACCGGGCGAAGATCGCCGCGGCGGCGCGTGACCTGGCAGCGTACTAGGCGACGGGGAGGCAACGATGGCGACCGTGACGATGCCGCAGCTCGGGGAGAGCGTGACCGAGGGGACGATCATCCAGTGGCTCAAACAGCCGGGCGACGCGGTGCGTATCGATGATCCGCTGTGCGAAATCGAAACCGAGAAGGTGACGGCGGAGCTGCCCTCCGAGTTCGAGGGAACGATGGGGCAGATCCTGGTGCCCCAGGGCGAGACCGTGGAGGTCGGCGTGCCGCTCTGCGAAATCGTCGAGGCGGGCGTGCCAGCGGAAGATGCGCCGGAGCCCGTCGCCGCCGGGTCGTGGCGGGGGGGACCGATGGCCATCCCCGAGGAGCGCCCCCTGCCCGCGGGAGAACTCGCGGCGTCGGCGCCGGGCCCGTCGCTGAAGGCGAACCGCGCCGCCCCGGCCCGTCCAGCGAGCCAGGCGAACGGCCATAACCCCGAGGATCGTTCGCGCTTCGTCTCGCCCGCGGTGGGCCGGCTCGCGGCGGAGCATGGCATCGACCTTGCGACCGTCGAAGGGACGGGCATCGGCGGCCGGGTCACGCGCAAGGACATCGAGGCACGCATCGGCGCCGCCCCCCGGGAGACGCCCAGCCCCGCAAGCGCGAAGGCGGAGGCGCCAACGCGGCCAAGGGCCACCCCGGCGCCGGCCCCGGCCGCCGGGGCGTACGAGGTCGTGCCGCTTTCCGCGACGCGGCGGACGATCGCCGAGCACCTGAGGCGGTCGAACCTGGAGGCGCCCCAGGCGTGGACGATGGTTGAGGCGGATGTCACCGGCCTGGTGCGCCTGCGCGAGCGCGAGCGGGAGCGCTTCGAGCAGGAGGAAGGCGTCGCGCTCACGTTGTTGCCCTATTTCGCCGCCGCGGTGTGCGAGACGCTGCGCGAGTTCCCCATGCTGAACGCGCGCTGGGAGGGCGACGAACTGCGCCGCTACCACGCCTTCGACCTCGGGATTGCGGTCGCGGCGGAGAGCGGGTTGGTCGTGCCCGTGGTCCATGGCGCGGGCGACCTGAGCGTCGCCGGGCTGGCGCGGCGCATCGCCGAGCTGGCGGCGAAGGCCCACACGCGGACGCTGCGCGTCGAGGATATCGAAGGCGGCACCTTCACGGTGAACAACACCGGCGCATTCGGGTCGATCGCGTCGAAACCAATCGTGAACCCGCCCCAGGTGGCAATCGTGACGATGGAGCGGGCGGTGAAGCGCGCGGTGGTGCGCGACGATGACAGCATCGCCGTTCGCCACATGATGAACGTGTGCCTCAGCTTCGACCATCGCGCTCTCGATGGGCTGGAGGCGGGCGGGTTCCTTGCCGCGCTCAAGAGGCGGCTGGAGTCGCGCGCCTAGGGGTGGACGCGGGCGGCGGCCGGTGCCACCCTGCGGCGATGGAACGACTTTTGCCGCCGGAGTTCGAACGGCTGCGGCCGTTGGTGCCGCACCCGCACGCGGCGGGGCACATGGCCTTCGTGCACAGTGTGATCGACGGCACAATGGCGGGCGTGGCCTTCGCCGACCGGGCCGATTCACCGAAGAGCGCGATCGTCTGCAACGAAGGCGGGTTCTGGCACGCCATCGGCGAACCGAGCACGCGGCTCGCCCGCGAAGCAGCAGGCGAACTCCCGGGACTGGTGCGATACCCGGGGACGGCGGTGTGGGCATCGACCCCGGCCTGGGATGCCGCGCTCGGCGAAGTCTTCGCCGTGCGGCGGGAACGGCTCGAGTACACGACCCCGGAGGGCTTCGGGGCGCGACAGGTACTCCCGGAACGATTCCGCGTCGTGGCCATCGACGCGGCCATCGCCGCGAAGTTCGAAGGCGCCGTCGACCCATGGGTGGTGGCCGTATGGGGCGGCCCGGAAGGCTTCGCGACGCGCGCGTTCGGCTTCGCGGTCATGGATGGCGAACGGCTGGCGAGCTTCTGTTGCCCGTGCGCCGTCGGGGGG
>JAYRRO010000133.1:0-12325 GCA_041910095.1 Dehalococcoidia bacterium | reverse complement strand
TTTTCATGGTTGGGACCGGCGGACTATTGGCCGCTCTACCCTGTGTGTCCCGACTCCCGGCCCTGGGCGCTATGGGCTCCTTTTCAGGAGAGGGAGGCGAATCGAAAGGCGGGCATGAACCGCCTGGTAGATCGTCCCCTCCATAGAGGCACCACCTCGTCGGTATGGACGGCGGCTACACCTTCCCGCTCCGCCGTCCATGCCACCCCACATATTTCGGTCAGGCTTAGCGCGGATTCACCCTACCCGTGGTGATGCCAGTTTCGTTCGTGCCGACTGGAAGATCAACATCTGGCGCGAGACCTTCGCGCGCGATATCTTCATGTTGATACAAATTGATCTTGTGATGGATATCACAAAGCTTGAGGGGTCACCGCTATGGCTCGCATCCCCCACGCGATCCGCGAGGCATCTGTCGCATTCGACCAATGGGCGGACGCGCTGCAAGAGAGCGCAGACGCCATGCGTTCGATGGCGACCGAACTTAGAGGGATCATCGCGCGGATCTCCGAACTACCCGATCAGGCGATCTTGGAGCGCGAAGCCGCCGCTCGGCCGCGACGTGGCCGGGTGGCGACGGTCAAGGAAACCACTGCCACCATTCTCCGAGAGGCCGCTGGCGAAGCGCTCCATGCGGATACTGTGTTGGCAGAAGTGCGGCGTCGCGGGTACTCGCTCAGCGAGCGCGATCCGAAGGCGACCATCGTGACCGCGCTCATCCGTCTGGCGCGAGAGCGCGACCGGGGTAACAGCGGCGAAGGCGTCGAGCGACTTGGCGACAACTACTACCGATGGGTCACGAGCTGGGATGTCCCGCCGCCCATCGCGCAGCCGCAGCCGCTCGGGCGATCGCAGACCGCTCCTCTGCAGTGAGCTTCTCGGCCCGGGCCTTCCCGCCCTTAAGCCCGCCCTTCCGCCCCAGCTCCACGGCTGCCGGATCGCGTGTGTCCTGGGGCGGCTCTGGCTCGCCTTCAGTGGCTGCCTCTACAATAGCGGCTGCTAACTGATTCAGGTCGCGGGGCCTCTTGGGTTTGCTTGAGCGGTCTGGCATGTACCAAGCGTAGCACAGGCTCGCAAGGCCCGAATGTTCGGCATGTTGTCATGATGTCGGTTGCCCCGTGCAACGCACCGCTAGATTCGGGTTCTCGGTAAAGACGCGAACTGACCCACTACCGTCGAGGGGCGATTGTTTCGGGCGCATTAACTCCAATGGGCGCGATAGCCGCGCCGGGCGCGCGGGGCCGCGGGTGTGCACGCCGCCCTATACTTGCCGGTATCCCGCCGCTGGAGGCCTTCGATGACCGAGCCGTACTGGACGCCCGAGCACCTGGAAGAGGTGGTGAGCGCGCGGGCACGCATCCTCGGTCCTGCCGTGTGGGCGGCGGCCGCGCCGGACCGGGGGCCGGTGATCTCGTTCTCGGGCGGGCTGCCGGACATCCCTTCGCTGCCGGGCGAACTGCTGGTGCGGGCGACGAAGTGGGTGGTGGAGAACGACGAAAAGGAAGCGCTGGAGTACAACGGTACCTTCGGGCCGCGGCCGCTGCGCGAGGCGATCGCGGAGCGTTCGTCGGCGATCGAGGGCATCCCGGTTTCGGTGGACCAGGTGATGGTGGTCTCGGGGTCGGCGCACGGTATCGGCGTGATGTGCGAGACGTTGCTGGACCCGGGCGATGCGGTGCTGGTGGAGAGCCCGAACTTCCCGGGGAGCATGCGCACGATCCGGAGCTTCGGCGCGGTGCAGATCCCGGTACCGATGGACGAGCTCGGAATGCGGGTGGACCTGCTGGAGGAGGAGATGAAGAAACTCGCCGACCAGGGGAAGCGGGCGAAGTTTCTCTACTGCATCCCGACGCACCAGAACCCGGCGGGGTGCACGCTGCCGCTGGATCGGCGCGAGCGCATCGTGGAGCTGGCGCGCGAGTACAACACCTTCGTGCTGGAGGACGACGCGTACGGCGAGCTCTGGTTTGAGAGGACGCCGCCGCCGTCGCTGTTCGCGCTGAGCGGCGGCGACCACGCGGTGAAGATCTCGAGCTTTTCGAAGATCCTCGCGACGGGCCTGCGGCTGGGCTGGACGATGGGCCCGGTCTCGTTGACGGCGCGGATGGCGGCGCTGCGCTACGACATGGGGTCGAGCTCGTTCCTCGGGCGGGTGGTGGCGCGGGCGATGCGGAGCGGCGAGCTGGATGACCACATCCGCGAGCTGCGGCGCATCTACCTGAAAAAGCTGGAGCGGGTGGAGGACGGCATCCGCCGGTACTGCGCGGACTACTGCACCTATACGCGGCCGGATGGGGGGTTCTTCCTCTGGCTGATGCTGCGGCCGGGGATGCATTCGCGCGACGTGCAGATGGCGGCGAACGCGCGGAACGTGATCATCGGGCAGGGGCCGCAGTTCTTCGCCGACGGCGTGGCGACGAACCACCTGCGGCTCGCCTTCAGCTATGTCGCGATGGAAGACATCGAGGAAGGCATGCACCGCCTCGGAGAGGCGATGGCCGAAGTGGCGGCGAAGAGCGCCGGGAAGTAGGGGCCGGGAATATGGCAGCACCGCAACTTGTGCCGCCGCTGACGGCGGAGGAGTTCTGGAAGCTCCCCGAGCCGCCGCATGGCGGGAAGATGGAGCTCGTCGAGGGCGAGGTGACGATACGTACGCCGGTTTCGCGTGCACATGGACGCATCGCTGGGCGGATCGCGGGACGCCTGGACGTGTTTGCGACACGGCACCAGCTCGGGGAGGCAGGCGTCGAGGCGGGGTTCCTCTTGGCCCGCGCACCGGACTACCTGGTGGCCCCGGACGCCTATTTCATTGGGACCGAGCGCCTGGCGGAATCCGATTGGGCTGAGCGGGGGTTCTGTCCGGGGCCGCCCGACCTGGCGGTGGAGGTGGTGAGCCCGGACGACACGGACCGCGCGGTGGACGCGAAGGTGCGGGCGTACCTGGCCGCGGGGACGCCGCTGGTGTGGGTGGTGCGCCCGGAGGCGGCGACGGTGACGGTGCACCGCCCGAGCGGCGACGGGCACACTTACGGCGAGGGCGACACGCTGGGCAGCGCGGATGCCGGGTTCGCCGCCGAGGGGTTTGCGGTGCCGCTGGCCGAACTGTTCGCCTGAGGCGGCGGCGGCGGTTCGTCGCCATAGGAACGGGCCGGTATACTGCGCAGCCTCAGGGGGTTCGCCGTGCTCTTTTCCGTTCGTCTCGTTTCGCGCCAGCCGGCCGACATGGCAGCCGAGACGTGGCAGGGCATCGTTTCGGACCAGCTGCGGGCGGTGAAGGCGCACTACGAGCAGGGGAAGATCCGGGCGATCTACCGGGAGACGGGCGTGGGCGTGCTCGCGATCTACGACGCCGCGGACGCTCGGGAGATGGACCAGCTGCTGGCGGGGCTGCCGATGGCGCGGTTCTTCGTGGAGACGACGGTGCACCCGGTGTGGGACATGGCGCCCGCGCTGCAGGGAACCTGAGCGATGGCGCACGTCAGCCCGGAGGACTTCAAGGGGGCGCTGGGCTCGTGGGCGGCGGGGGTTGCGGTGGTGACGACGCGCCACGAGGGATTGGTGTACGGGATCACGGTTTCGAGCTTCGCCTCGCTTTCGGTGGAGCCGCTGCTGGTGCTGGTGTGCCTGGCGAACACGAACCGCATCCCGGGGATGATCCGGGAATCCGGGCGGTTCGCAATCAGCCTGCTGGCGGACGACCAGGAGGAGGTGTCGCGCTACTTCGCGACCTCGGGCCGGGAGCCGGCGCTGAACTTCGAGGGCGAATTCGGGACGATTGAATGGCACACGGGGAGCCCGATCATCGACGGGGCGATCGCGCACCTGGATTGCGAACTGCACGAGCTGCTGCCTGGCGGCGACCACACGATCGCGGTCGGGCGGGTGCTGGGCGCGGCCTACGAAGCCGAAAAGAAGCCGCTCGTGTATTTCCGGCGGGGGTACCGCCAGGTCGTGTTGGAGTAATCGCGATGGCCGTGAAGGTGTTGATTGAACGGCGGGTGCTGCCGGGGCAGGAGCGCCGGGCGCTGGAGCTGTTGCGCACGTTGCGAGCGCGCTGTCTGCAGGAGCCGGGCTACATCAGCGGGGAGACGCTGCGGGACAGCGAGGATGCGCACAACATCATCGTGATCAGCAGCTGGTTCGGGTTGATGGACTGGCGGCGGTGGCACGGCTCGCAGGAGCGCAAGGACCTGGAGTCGCAGATTCGGCAGCTGCTGGCGGCGCCCGAGCGGGTGCGGGTGCTGCTGGAGGGGTTGAGCGAGAGTCATTCGGGGGCGTGAACGGGCTCGTTTTGCGCCTGCGCGAAGGACGGGGTTAGTATCCCCAGCGGAGGTTGTGGCTGTGTCACCTGCGCTTGCCTTCCTCGGCGTGTCGATTCTCGGCACCTGGGGCCTTGCTTCGATTGCCCTCATTGCTGGCGGCATCATCATGCTGTTCTTCCCCGGCGACGCCCAGGTGGACGGCGATAACGTTCTTGGCGGCATCGTCATGTTGCTCGTTGGCCTGGGATCGATGGGCGCGATGCTGCAGGTGACGATGGGCCCGCTCCTGGGGATGGACCCGCCCTTGCCGACGGCGGCGAAGAAGAACGTCCCCGCCTCGCGGCTGACGCGCTGGGTGAAAGCCGGCCTGATCCGGGACTTCCCGGACGGGACGCCGAAAGAGGTGCGGCTGCGCAGCAAGCGCGTGCTGATCACGCGGGTGGGGGATACGGCGACGGCGATGAGCGCGCTCTGTTCGCACGCGCGGCTGCCGCTCGCGGGGCTGCCGGGTTCGCCGGTGAAGCCGATCGCGCTGCGCGATGGCTGCGTGACCTGCCCCTTCCACGGGGCGATGTTCGAGGCCGACTCGGGCCGGGTGGTGCGCAAGCCCTTTGACAGCTCCTGGAACAACGCGCACCCGCTCCTCGGGCGGATGCAGGCGCCGCTCTTCAAGCTCCTGTCATCGCTCCCGGGGCCGAAGTACCTGAAGCCTTCGATGGATGCGGAGACGATGCAGACCTACCCGGTGCGCATCGAGAACGGGGAAATCGAGGTGGCGCTCCCGCCGAAGTAGGCGGTGGCCAAGGTGAACGCGAAGGCGGGCTCGCACGGCGGGCCCGCCTTTTTCGTGCCCTGGAAGGGCAGCCGCGCGTGGCGCGAAGATCGATTCCGGCAGGGAAACGGGGCCGGGCCGACAGCGGGCTCCCGTGCTATAGTCCCCGGCATTCAGGGAGGGCGACTGGTGGCAGAAGAAGAACAGAGCCTGATTACGGATGAACACCGCGCGCTCATCGGGGTGCCGGGCGAGCCATCGACGGTGGTGGTGCGCGAGGCGGACGCGAAGCGCATGCGGGACGTGCTCGGAGATACGGACCCACGCTGGGCGGACGGGACCGGCATGGCGCCGCCCTACGTGATCGCGTTTTTCGGCGGGCGCGGTGGGGGCGGACGGGGCACGCCGCAGCTGCTGCCGGGGGCCATCCTCACGCAGCAGGAGTGGAAGTTCTCGCGGCCGTTCAAGATCGGGGAGGAGCTGAAGGCGGTTGGGCAGGTATTCGACATCCGCGAGCGGCTGGGCGGCCGCTATGGTCACAGCGTGCTGGTGACGACGAGCACCGACTACTACGACGCCCAGGGGCAGCACGTGGCCGCTTCGCTGCTGACGATCACGCAGTTCGACCCGGCGCGCGCGGGGCGGGGAGGAAGCGAGTGAGCCGCTATTACGAGGATGTCCGCGTGGACGACGAGCTGGAGCCGGTGGAGAAGCTGCCGACGGAGGACCTGGCGATCGATTTCTTCGGGCGGGACAACCCGACGAACCCGGCCTTCGCGGACGCGGAGGCGGGGCGGAGAATGGGCATCGGCGGCGCGCTCGTGCCGGGCGTGCTGAAGATGTCGTGGATGACGCAGTACGTGAACGACTGGGCCGGGGCCGACGCGGAGGTCGGCAGCATCCGGGTGGCGTTCCGGCGGCCGGATGTGGCGGGGAAGCCGCTGGTGCTGATGGGCCGGGTGGTGGATAAGCGCCAGGAAGGGGGGAAGAAGGTGGTGGAGCTCGAGGTGGTGACGATCGCCGACGGGCAGCCCAGCGTGCGTGGGAACATCACCGTGGCGCTCCCCTCGCGCGGCTAACGGGCGACCAGTGCGGGCCGCCCGAAGACGCGGCGGCCCGTTGGCATGAAGGCGAAATTCCCCGCTCCGGCACTGTAGCGCGGCCCCATTCGGCGGCGCTGCACGATAGGTTCAGCCGGCGGGCGAGCCCCTAACGCGCCCGGGCGGAGGAGTGCGAGGGATGACCTTCCTGATGGAATGGCCGGGCGGTTCGTGGCTGGAAACGCTGCGCCTGGCGGCGATCGGCGTCGGCATTTACTGGGCGGCCCTGTGGCTCGCGGTGACGTTCTGGGCGGGGCGCGACGCGCGCATCCGAAGCGGGAGCTGGGCATTCAGCGCGCTTTCTGTGTTGCTGGTGGGCACGGCATCGCTGCCAGGGCTTGCGCTGTACCTGCTGGTGCGGCCGCGATCGACGCAGCGGCAGCGGTACCTTCGTTCGCTACAGGAGACGGCGCTGCAGCGGCTGCTGATGGAAGAGGAGCACTGCCCCGCCTGCAAGCGGGTGGTGCGGAGCGAATACCTGGTGTGCCCGGCGTGCCTGATGCAGCTGAAGCGAAGCTGCACGGCATGCAGCAAGCCACTCGCGGAGAACTGGCAGGTTTGCCCCTTCTGCATGGCCGGGGTGAATGAGACGGCGGTGCCGCTGGGGGAGCGCCGGCGAGCGCGCCAGGCGGCGGCGGTCCCGGTGCCGGTGGGCATCGTGCCGGTGACGCCGCCCGCGGTGGCTGGCGTCAGCATCACGCCCGCGGCCGCCCCGGTCACGGCAGCGGTGCAAACCGCGCCTGGCACGCTCGCGAGTTGATCGCGGCCGGGCGCCCACCGGCTTCGCGCCGGCCACATCGCAGGACATTGAGGTCATGAAGGAGGCAGGCCATGGCGCTGTTCACGATTCGCACTCGAAGGACGAACGAGCCGCGGTTGCTGGCGGCGCTGACCTGCTCGTGGTGCAAGACCGAAGTCGAGGAACTGGGGCCGGCCGGGACCTTCACGATGTGCGCGAGTTGCGTGGGCTGGCTGGACGAATCGGGGACACTCGCGCCCATCGAGGGCGAGGCTACAGCCGCGGCAACTCGTCCATGTATTCCGTGATATCGAACCCGGGCATGGCGGCATCGAGGCGGAAGAGGGTGGCGGCGCCTTCGAAGGAGACCTGCCAGGCGAACTGGTGGCCCGATTCGCACCAGAACTCAAGGCGAATGACGGTGCCGACGCGGTCGTTCTCGGACTCGGGGCGGGTGGCGAAACCGACGCCATCGGGCGCGACCTCGACGACGTCACCCATGCGGTCGACTTCGACGCGGCGGGGGTGAACCCAGGTCGATTCGCGCACGGAGCCCGGACAATGGGGACAGGCCACGGCGAGGGATGTGGAGAGGCTCGCGACGAGACGCACGGCTGGCACGTCCGCCACTATAGGGCGGGGATTGCCGGGCGTCTTCAAGCGTATGGGCTACCCCCGCGCGCGCAAATCGCACGCGCGGGAGCGCGACGCCGCGTCCTGGATTAGAGCAGCCAGATGAGCAGCAGGACGATGACGACGATGGCGAGGAGGCTGCCGCCGCCATAGGCGTAGGCGTGGCCGTCCTCGCGGCCGAGCAGATCCTCGACCTTGCGCAGTTTGTCGTTCATGAAGCCGGACCTCCCTGTGGGTGATGGTTCCGCGCTCCATGGTGCGGCGCGGGCGCATGCTCGCGCGTTGTTCACCCGGGGAATGGGATTACGCGCCAATGACAGTTGGCGAGGGCGAGAGGGACGAAACGCGGCGGGCTGGCGCTGTAACGCGGCGGGCGCGGCCGGGCCCGCAGGATGGGCGCCGGAGGAAGCCGATGGCGCGCCGTTCGGTCCGAATTCGCGAAGCCGCCCGCGAGGCGCTGGGGTACGACCGTCTGCGGCCCGGGCAGGAGGAGGCCATCGCCGCCATCCTGGAAGGCCGGGACGCGCTCGCGGTGCTCTCGACGGGGAGTGGGAAGTCGGCCATCTACCAGGTCGCGGGGCTGCAGCTGGAGGGGCCGACGGTGGTGGTGTCGCCACTCATCGCGCTGCAGCAAGACCAGGTGCGGGCCGTCGGCGAACAGGAGCTGGGGGGAGCGGTGGCGCTCAACGCCTCGCTGAGCGACGCGCAGCGCGAAGCGGCGTTCGCGGCCGTCGCGGCGGGCGAAGCGGAGTTCGTGTTCCTCGCTCCGGAGCAGTTGGCGAAGCCGGAGGTGCGCGAGCGGCTGGCGGCACTGGCGCCGTCGCTGTTCGTGGTCGATGAGGCGCATTGCATCAGCCAGTGGGGGCACGACTTCCGGCCCGACTATCTCGGGCTTGGGGAGGCGGCCACCGCGCTCGGGCGTCCGCCGATTCTGGCACTGACGGCGACGGCGGCGCCACCGGTGCGGCAGGAGATCATCGAACAGCTCGGAATGGAGGATGCGGCCGTCGTCGTGCGGGGGTTCGACCGGCCGAACATCGCGCTGGAGGTGCGCGACGTGGCGGGGGACGCCGCGAAGCTCGCGGCGCTCATCGCTCAAGAACCCGGGAGGGAGGGGAGCGCGATCGTCTATGTGGCGACGCGGCGAGCGGCGGAGGACGTGGCCGGCGCGCTCTCGGAGGGAGGACTCGCCGCGATGGCGTATCACGCTGGTATGGGCGCCACGCAACGCACGCGCGTGCAGGCGGCGTTCATGGCGGGCGAGGTGCGCTGCGTGGTGGCGACGATCGCGTTCGGGATGGGGATCGACAAGGCCGACGTGCGGCTCGTGGCGCATTACGACATCAGCGACTCGCTCGACGCGTACTTCCAGGAGATCGGGCGGGCCGGGCGCGACGGGGAGGCGGCACGAGCGCTGCTGCTCTACCGGCCGGAGGACCTGGCGTTGAGGCGCTTCTTCGGGGGCGAGTCGGAGTTCGAGGCGGAGGAGCTGGACGCCGTCGCGGCGGCGAGCGGCGAACCGGACACGGCTGCGCTCGCGAGTCTGCTTGAATGGCCGGAAGCGCGGGTGAAGCGGGCCATCGCGCTGCTGGGTGTGAGCGGCGAAGGCGAGGACACGGTTGCGGGGGCGCTGGAGGCGCAGGAGCGGCGCCGGGGATACCTGCGGACGCGGCTGGAGATGGTGCGGGGTTATGCGGAGGCGCGCGGGTGCCGGCGGGCGTTCCTGCTTTCGTATTTCGGTGAGCGGTTCGAGGGGCCGTGCGGGAACTGCGACCGCTGCGATGGTGACGCGCCGCTGAGGGAGCCGGCCGGTGAGGTGCCGTTCGCGCCGGGCTCGCGGGTTTCGCATGCCACGCTGGGAACGGGCCAGGTGCTGCGCTACGAGGCGAACCGGGTGGTGGTGCTGTTCGAGGAGCAGGGCTACCGGACGCTGGACCTGGGGATCGTCATCGACGAGGGGCTGCTGGTTGCCGCCCGGGAGTAGCGGGCTGGCGGGCCTGCCGTTTGGCGGCTGCTGCCGCGGCGATCGCGAGCTTGCCGACGGCGACTTCGAGCGCGAGGTCGTCGTCGATCTCGCCGAGCTTCTGGCGGCGGTCGGCTTCGACGAGGGCGGCGAAGGCGGCGGCGAGGCCCTCCTGCCCGAGGCTGTCGGCGCGGCGGATGGCGGCATCGCGGAGGTTCGGCCACTTCATGCCCGTGGCCTTGCCGATCTCTTCTGGCGAGATGCCCTGTTCGCGGAGGTCGATGACGGGCCCGAGCCGGCGATAGGCGGCCATGAGCAGGGCGAGCAGCGATTGTGTGCTTTCGCCCTTGACGCGCAGGGCTTCGAGGACGGAGAGGGCATCGAGCAGGCGGCCATCCATGACGGCGTCGCTGAGGGCGAAGGCGGTGAATTCGCGCTGCCCGGAGCAGAGCTCGTAGACATCGTCGATGGTGGCGTCGCGGCCCATGGTGAAGAGTGCGAGCTTATCCAGTTCGTTGGCGATGGCGAGGGTTTCGCCGCCGGTGAGGATGCCGATCAGGGCGACGGGGTCCTGGGCGGCGGCGCGGTCCCATTCCTGGCTGGAGGGGTGCGAGGCGCGGGGGGGGCCGGCGCGGAAGCGGAGGCCGCGAGCGTTCGCCTCGTTGCGGATGTAGCGGGTGAGGGCCTCGTTCTTGAGTTCGGGCTGCTCCTCGACGGAGACGCCCGGGAGCTTCTTGAGGGCGGCGAGGAGCGCGTTCGTGGGAGACACGCGGGCGCCTTTGAAAACGAGGACGGTGGTCGGAGGGAGGCCGCCTTCGGTGACGGTGAGGAGCGGAGCGAGCGCATCCAGGCCGCGGCCGCCGCGGCGGCCCTCCCCCGGGTTGGATTCGTAGCGTGCGAAGAGGTGCTCGACGACGACGAGGCGCCGGGGGGAGAGGAAGGGCGGGGACATGGCCGCGCCTGCGATCTCGGCGGGTTTGGCGTCGCGGCCGTCGAAGACGGTGAGGTTGGTAGCGAGCATCCCGGTGCCGCCGTCGGCTTCATCGCGGAGCTGGGCCATGCGGCGGTCGATGGCGAGCTGGTCGGCGCCGTAGAGGAGGATGATCACGGTGGGAGTGTAGAGCGCGGGGGCAAGAACCGCGCGGGCGCCGTCTCAGTGTGTGATGAAGCAGGCCTGGATGGCGCGGGCGACATCGGGGTCGCCGTTCAGTTCGCCGACCTCCTCCGCGTCGGCCTGGCCGCGAACGAACGCAAAGAAGCCGCTGGTGGTAGTCCTGAGGTGGATATCGGCCAGCGGCGAGGCGTTGCGGCGGGGGAGGAGGTGGCCATCGCGGATTTCGAAGGTCCAGGCGGTACAGCCGGGGGCTTCGGCGATTTCGACGACCATGGTGGCGGCGATGCCGGCGGCGTTGGCTGCATGGAATGCGAAAGTAGGGATTACGCGCACAACGAAATCGGTGGATGCCCCCGTTTCGCGGTCCTCCGGGTCGAGCGAGCCTACGTGCTGCTTCGCCCAATCGATGAGGGACTGGAGGACGGGGCGAACGGCCCAGCCTTTTTCGGTGAGGGTGTATTCGACCTGTGGGGGGAGGCCCTTGCGGTGATGGCGTTCGATGAGGCCATCTTCCTGGAGCCGCTTGAGGCGGTCGGAGAGCACGTTGGGGGACATGCCCTGGCAGCTTTCCTGGATCTCGGTGTAGCGGTGAAGGCCGGACATGAGGTCCCGGAGGATGAGAAGCGTCCAGCGGTCGCCGAGGATATCGAGCGCGCGGGCGATGGTGCAGGGATGGTTGTAGGACTTGCGAGGGTCGGATTCCCGGCCCTGGCCGCTGGATTGGAAAGCGGCTTTAACGCTCGCAGGCGAGGTTTTACCCATTCGATAGCACCGATACTATTGACTTGATAGTACGGGATGGTAGACTGGCACTACGAAATCGATAGTCTCAGCACTACCCTCACAGAAGCGTACCGGACACGCTTCGGGCGAGTCAACAAGGGAAGGAGTAACCAAGATGCCCGAGACCACCATCCAGACCCCTGTCGCCCAGGCACCGCAGGCGGACCATCTGCACCGCTGGCGGATTGAGGAGCCGAACGGCCCGAAGAGCGCGGGCGTCTGCAAGATTTGCGGGCAGACGAAGGAATTCCGGAACTGGCTTTCGGACATGGACTTCATCACCAACGAAGAGCACCGGATGGCTGCCTAGGCACGTCCCCGTTCGCGAGCGTCTTGCCCTCTCCCTCGACGCTCGCCACGCTCTTTTTGCCGCCGGGTCCCGCTCCAGACGGGCCCGGCGGCTTTTTCGTGTCGGGAAATGGCCTGCCCGGCGGGTCCCGCGAGTGGCGCCCGCGCTTCCGCCGGAGGAACGGCGGGCAGCTATCGTCGCGGCGATTCTGCCGCTGCTGCTGGGGCGGGGTGCGAATGTCACCACACGCCAGATCGCGGAGGCGGCGGGGGTCGCCGAGGGGACGATGTTCGGGGTGTTTCCGGACAAGGAGACACTCGTGCGGGCGGCGGTGGAAGCCGCCCTGGACGCCGGCCCCACGGAGCGGGCGCTCGCCGCGATCGATGCCACGCCCGGGTTCGAGGAGCAGCTCGCCGAGGCGGTGGGCATTCTGCAGCGGCGGTTCGCGAACATCTGGGGGCCCGCGGCGGGCGTGGGGGGCGTCGGGGGCGTGGGGCCTCCGCCGGCGCCACTGCAGGATTCGCGGCGCTGGTGGCCATCTTCGAATCCGCGCGGGGCCGCCTCCGACGGGGCGGCGACGACGCGGCCCGACTCGATCCCGGAGCACTTTCGCGATGCGAAAAGCGTGCGTGATTCTGTCCGCGGTGATCCTCTCGACGGCGGCCCTCGC
>JAYRRO010000132.1:0-10167 GCA_041910095.1 Dehalococcoidia bacterium | reverse complement strand
GGGTTCCGCGCGGGACGCCCGTTTCGCGGCGGAGGGACCGCCGCGACGGCGAGGGCGGGCTGCCCCGGGCGGTGCGCGAACGCGATGTCCGCGGGCTGGCCTGGTGGCTGATGGAGCTGCTTGTTTCGCGCGAGGACCCGGCGGCGAACGCGCAGGCGCTGACGGCGGTGCTGCGGGTGCTCGCAGCGCTTGGCGCGGAGCCCCGGCAGGAAGAGGACGCGCTCGCGGAGGTGGAACTGCGGGGGCTGCTCATGCATGGCGTGCCGCCGCGCACGCCCGGGGAGTGGGCGCGCGCGGCCGAGCTCTTCTCGCCCGAGGCATTGCGCGAGATCGCGCGTTGGGAGGGTCTGCTCGCCGCCGGGGAGGGCGGTGGCGCGCTACTGGAAGGAGAGGGCCGTGATGGCTTTCAGCCATTCCGCCTGCGGGATGCTCGCGCTGAACATCTCGAGGTGGCCGGTCTCATCCATGACGAGGATGGTGTTGGCGGCGACGGTGCCGACGGGGTAGCGGGTGGTGGCTTCGGCGCCGAGGTTGGCGCGGAGCCCTTCGATCGTGACGAAGCCTGGTGAACCGCCGCCCACCTGTTCGAGCAGCGCCTGCAGCGTCACGCCCTTCTTCTTCGTGCCTGCGAAATCGACTTCGGCCGTGGCGAGCTTGCGGAACTCCTCGACGGTGGGCGTATACGTCTTCTGCCCGGCGACGACGGTGATCGCGCGCGCGGTGTTCGGCACGGCCGTCGGCGGCACGCGCGTGGGGGCGGCCGGGAGCGTGGGCTCGGTGGTGATGGCGACGGAGGGAGATGCGCCGGCGGCGGTGGTGGCGCTGGTGTCCTTGTCCGCGCCATCGCCGCAGGCAATGCTGGCGAAGAGGGCGAGCGCGGCGCTGGCCGCAATCCAGGTTCGAAGCAAATGGCACCTCACGGTTCCGGGGGCGTCATCCGAGACTACCGGAGCCGTGGGAGCGGGCAAGGCAAGGGTTAATCAGGCGTTCAGGGGGCGGGCGTGCTCGAAGGAGGCGGCGTCACCGTCACCGTCACGGTGGAAGAGGTGTCGCTGTCGTGCGCCGTCGCGGCGGCCGAAGGGGTGCCGGTGGGCGAGGCGGTGGCCGTGCCAGGGGCCGGGGTCGCGGTGCCGGCCGTGGAGGAGCTGGTATCGCTGTCGGGCTTCGGCGTGGCGGTGGGAGCGGGGGTGAGGGTTGGCAGCGGCTCGACCGTCGCGGCGCCACCGACGCCGGCCGCCATCGCCGTGTCGTTCACCGTCGTGATGGTGGTGACGACGGCGGGCTGGAGGTCCGGCTGCTTCTGGGCGACGCCTTCGAGGACTTTCACGCTGGAGCCGGTGATGACTTCGATGCGGCCGCGCTGGATCTCGTCGAGCTGGTTGGAACGGGCGAGCTTTTCCAGTTCGCGGGCATCGTTCTGGAGGCGCTGGATATCGGCGGGGGAGACGGCACCGCTGCTGGCGAGGACCTGGAGTTCGCGCACGCGCGCCTCGGTCTGCCCGAGCTGGATATCGATGCGGCCGCCGCCGCGGGAGAGGGAGTATTCGAGCCGTTCGTTGGCGAGCTTGAAAGTGTAGTTCCAATCGCCGGGGACGGCATCGTCGGAGGTGATGAAGCCGAGGGTGAGCGCGCCAATCGCCGCGGCGACGCCCGCCACCGCGCTACCGGCGAAGGCGGTGCGGAGGCCGGCGCGCGGCGAAATGGGGGCGCGGGAAGGAAGCGGCAGCACGGGCGCCGGGGCCATGCGCGGTTCGCGCCGGGCGGCGGCCAGGAACTTTTGCTTGAGCGAGGCCTCGAAGTAATAGCTGGGCTGTTCGGCGGCGGTGGCTTCGCGAATGCCGGTGGTGGTGCGCAGCAGGGGCTCGAGCCAGGTGGCCTCGGCGCTGAAGAGGTCGAGCACGTCGTCCATGGGCAGGCCGTCATCAAGCAGCGCCTGCGCTTCGGCGAAGGTGGCGGCTTCGGCCGCGGGCTTGCGGTCGAACAGGCGAATCATTCCAGGACCACCATGGTCTGGAGTTTCGCGATCGCCTTGTGCTGCAACACCTTCACGTTGTTCTCGGTCTTCTTCAGCGCCTGGGCGGTTTCGGCGACGGTGAGGCCGGCGCCGAAACGGAGTGCGATGACCTGCCGCTGGGCTTCGGGGAGCCGTTCCGCGGCCTCCCGGATCATCGCCACGGTCATCTGCTGTTCGATGACGAGGGTGTGGTCCTGGGATGGGTCGGGAATGAACTCCGTCAGCTCGGCCGAGGGGGCCCGGGTCTTCTGTTTGCGCACGTGCGACACGACTTCGTTGCGTGCGATGCGGAAGAGCCAGGCGCCGAAGGGGAGGCCGCGCCACGTGAAGCTGCCGAGGTTATGGATGACGCGAAGGAAGATCTCCTCCGTGACATCCTCGGCGTCCTCCGCGGCTGCGAGCCGGCTGTTGACGTACCGGAAGACCTTTGGGAAGTAGTGCTCGTAGAGCCGGGAGAGGGCCATTTCGTCGCCGCCACGAGCGGCTTCTACCACGGCGTACTCATCGAACTCCGGCGCGAGCGCATCGACCGGTGTTTGCGTCAAACCAGCCCCCCGGGCCGTGCAGGTTACCCTGTTTTCGCTGTAAGCCGACCGTCCTCCTTTCGAGGATAGGCAGCACTCTGGCTGTGTACCAGAAACAACGTAATGGTGTCAGCGAAGGTTAACGCCCTCGCAACAGATTTCCGTGCGGGCCGCGGGGCAGTGCCCGCAACTCTATCCCCCCGCCCCCAACGCCATCCGGGCGTGCTTTCGCGGGCCGTGTGCCGCTTGCGAACGTCGCCGTCATCGGCACGATGGGGGCGTGCCGTTCCTCGCGAGCCTGCCCTCCATCGACCTCGACACCGATGCCGCCCGCCTCGGCGTCGCCCTCGGCATCGGCATGCTCCTCGGCGTCGAGCGCGAACGGCGCAAGGAGTTCCGCGGCGGCGGCAAGGCGATCGCGGGCATTCGCACCTTCGCCCTGGTCGCGCTCGCGGGCGGAATCGCGATGGTGCTCGGCAGCGAACCGCTGCTCGCGGTGGTGGGCGGCTTCGTCGCGCTGGCCACCGTCGCCGGGTATTTCCGCGCGGGCAGCACCGAGGACCCGGGCCTCACGACCGAGGCCGCGCTCATGATCGCGTACCTCCTCGGCGCCCTCGCGGTGCACGACCCGCCGCTGGCCGCCGGGTTCGGCGTCGTGGTCGCCATCGTCCTCGCGGCGCGCGAACGGCTGCACGCCTTCGTTGCGCGCACCCTCACCGAGCGGGAACTGAATGACGGCCTCCTCTTCGCCGCGGCCGCGCTCGTCATCCTCCCGCTCGTCCCGGACCGCGAGGTGGGGCCGTTCGATGTCTTCAACCCGTTCAGCGTCTGGCGCCTGGTGGTGGTGGTGATGGCGATCAGCGCGAGCGGCTACCTGGCCGTGCGCATCCTCGGCCCGCGCGTTGGCCTTCCCCTGGCTGGCTTCGCCTCGGGCTTCGTTTCCAGTTCGGCCACGATCGGCGCCATGGGCGCGCGCGCCCGCCAGCAGCCGTCGCTGCTGGCCCCGGCCGTCGCGGGCGCGGTGCTTTCGACGGTCGCGACGGTGGTGCAGATGGTGATCGTCGTGGGCGCGACGGACCCGGGGACGCTCTCCCGCCTGTGGAGCGCGCTCGCGCCGGCGGGCATCGTCGCCGGCGCCTATGGCGCGCTCATGGGATTGCGGTTGCGCCGTGCCCACGATGGCGATGTCCTCGAACCCGGTCATGCCTTCGACCTCAAGACGGCGGTCATCTTCGCGGCCACGGTGGCGGTGGTGTTGTTCATCTCGGCGGCGGCCCAGGAGCAGTTCGGCGAAGGCGGCGTCGTGATCGCGACGGCGCTCGCGGGCTTCGCCGACACGCACTCCGCCGCCATCTCGGCGGCGTCGCTCGTCGCGGCCGGGCGCATCGATGCCGAGGCGGCGGTCGTGCCAATCCTCGCCGGGCTCACTACGAACACGGTGACGAAGGCGGTGGTCGCCTATACGACGGGGCGGCAGCCGTATGCGTGGCGGGTGTGGGCCGGGATCGTGCTCGTGATCGGCGCGGCGTGGGCCGGGTGGGCCGTCTTCGAATTCGCTTGAGCGCGCGGCATATCGCCAGGGGCCGCCCCGTCCTACGCTGGGGTGGTGAACGTGCTCGCCATCGAATCCTCCTGCGATGAAACCTCGGCGGCCGTCGTGGTCGATGGGCGCGTCGCGCGGTCGAACGTGGTGGCGAGCCAGGTCGATCTGCACGCGCGCTACGGCGGCGTCGTGCCGGAGGTGGCGAGCCGCCAGCACCTGGCGAAGGTGCTCCCGGTGATTCGCGAAGCCCTCGACGCCGCGGGCTGCACCCTCGGAGATATCGACGCGGTGGCGGGGACGCGCGGCCCCGGCCTCGCGGGGGCGCTGCTCGTGGGCTACAGCGCGGCGAAAGCGATTGCTTTCGGGCGGGACCTCCCGTTCCTGGGCACGAACCACCTCGAGGGCCACATCTACGCGAACTGGCTGGTCGAGGGTGACGAGCCGCGCTTCCCGGCGCTCTGCCTGGTTGTCTCCGGCGGGCACACGGACCTCGTGCTCATGCGCGGACATGGGGAGTACGAACGGCTGGGCGGCACGCGCGACGACGCCGCGGGCGAGGCCTTCGACAAGGTCGGGCGCCTTCTCGGGCTACCCTTCCCCGGCGGCCCGGCGGTGGCGCGCGAAGCCGATGCCTTCGCCGCGAGTGGCGCCAAAGGCTTCGTGCTGCCGCGCGCCTGGCTCCCGGGGACGTTCGATTTTAGCTTCAGCGGGCTCAAGACGGCGGCGCTGCACGCGGTCCGCTCCGGGAAGTACGGCACGCCCGAGGTGGCGGCGGCGTTCCAGGAATCGGTGGTGGATGTGATCGCAGGGAAGACATCGCGGCTCGCGGGCGAGCTGGGCGCGGCCGAGGTCCTGGTGGCCGGCGGCGTGGCCGCGAACCGGCGGCTGCGCGAGGAGCTGGCGCGGCGCTGCCCGGTGCCCGTGCGCATCCCACCGGTGCGGCTCTGCACCGACAACGCCGCGATGATCGGCGCCGCCGCGACCTATCGCCTGCGGCTCGGCGAACGCAGCGCCTGGGACGAGGACATCTTCAGCACGAACAACTGGTCGGCGCCGCTGCCGGCGTGAACCCGGCCGCGAAAGGGCGCACTTCGCGGCGAAATCCCCATCGTCATGCTATGCATCCATCGACGGGGGCTGTCGTTAGTCGCGAGGGCGGTGGTAGAATGCGCGCGCTGTATACAATCGCTGGCGCCGGTCGCACGCCGGGCCCGCGGACATGAAGGAGTGCGACACCCGTGACCGAAATCGCGCGCGGCCTTGAAGGCATCAACGTAACGGCGACCAAGCTCTGCCGCATCGATGGCCTGAAGGGCGAACTCATCTACTCTGGCTACAACATCTACGACCTCGCCGAGAAGTCCTCCTTCGAAGAGGTCGCCTTCCTCCTCTGGAACCAGCGCCTCCCCAACAAGCAGGAACTCGACGACCTCAAGACCTTCCTCAACAAGGAGCGGCCCCTCGACGGCGTCGTCGAGCGGCTCATCCGCGAACTCTGGCCGCACGTTCGCCCCATGCGCACCCTCGAAATCGCCGTCGAAGTGATCGGCGCCATCGACCCGGATTCGAGCGACCTCACCCAGCCGACCCTCCGCAGGACGGCCGCGCGCCTCACCGCGAAGATGGCGACGGTCATCGCCGCCTACGACCGCCTGCGCAACGGCAAGGAGCCGGTGGCCCCGCGCGACGACCTCGGCCACGCCGCGAACTTCCTCTGGATGCTCACGGGCGAGGAGCCGAGCGAGCTGGCGAAGCACGTCATGGACGTGGCCTTCATCCTCCACGCCGAGCACGAAATGAACGCCTCGACGTTTTCCGCGATGGTCACGGGCTCGACCCTGAGCGACATGTACAGCTCGATCGCCTCGGCCATCGGCACGCTCAAGGGGCCGCTGCACGGCGGCGCGAACGAAGCCGTGTTCAAGACGGTGGACGCGATCAAGGAAGAGAAGAACATCGCGCCGCACGTCGAAGCCCTCCTCGGCCGGGGCGAACGGGTTATGGGCATCGGGCACCGCATCTACAAGACCACGGACCCGCGCGCCGTCATCCTCGAGCGGCTCGGGCACCAGGTGGCGGAGACCTCGCCGGACCGCTGGTACTTCGACCTCAGCCTGAAGCTGCGGGACTACCTGGCGCGCAAGCTGGAAGGCAAGCCGCTCTACCCGAACGTCGACTTCTTCAGCGCCTCGGTCTACCGGATGCTGGGGATCAAGAGCGACCTGTACACGCCGATCTTCGCGCTGGCGCGCATTACGGGGTGGACGGCGCACCTGCTGGAGCAGTACGCGGACAACCGCCTGGTGCGGCCCAACGCCCTCTACGAAGGCGCCGCGAACCGCGAGTACACGCCCATCGCAAACCGCTAGGCGCTTCGCGCGGGCGAGTTCCCAGGCCCCAGTTCCCAGTGCGGGACGCGAAAGGGGGTGCTCCCTCGGAGCACCCCCTTTCGTTCGCCCCCCGGCCGGCCAGGGAGCAGCCCGCACGGGGTTGATCCCCTGGGAACTGGGAACCGGGAACTCGTTACTCGAGCGCGCGGAGGGCGCGAACCGTGTGCGCGTCGATGACGTGCTCGGCGGCGCGGGCCACCCAGGCGCCTTCGGCTTTGGCGGCGTCGTAGGCGCCGGCCTCGGCCTTCGCACGCTGCAGGCGGAACTCGCCGGGCGCGAACAGCTGGTTCGCATTGGCGGCGTGCCGCGCATCGACGAGCACCGCCCCGGCGAAGCCGTGCTGGAAGAGGAACTGCAGCTCGAGCCCGGACGAGGTCACGAGCGGGAGCTTCTCATGGGCGCGGGCGGCGGCAACCACGGCGCCGCGGGGATAGGCGAGCCGCTCGCCGCGCTCCTCGGCGCGTGCCCCGACATCCCAGGCATACCCTTCGGCATCGAAGAGGAGGCCGGCGACGCGCGGCGCGGCGTGCGCAATCTCGGCGGCGCGCAGCAGGCCCCGGGCGGTGTCGATCACGGGGAAGGCGAGCACTTCGCCGGGCTCGATGGCGCGGTCGTATTCGAATTCGCGCAGGAGCACGGCGAGGTCGCGAATGTCCTGGGGTTCGACCGTATGCGGGAGGAAGACGCCCCCGAGCCCGGGCACCACCACGGCGGCGAGGTCGGCGCGGAGCAGCTGCGTGCGCGGGTGGTTCACGGTGACGATGGCGCGCTTGCCGGATTCGACGATGCGCGGGATGGCCGCGACGGCGGCTTCGCGCAGCGTTTCCACGGGATGGCGCGCATCGGCGAGGGTGAGCGCGATGGCGTCGGTGGGCGCGGCCAGGGCATCGTCGAGCGGCCCAAGGGCGGGAATGCGAAGGATGGAGCGAAGGCGCACTAGCGGTTGGTCCCCCCGATGTACCCGCCCACGACGAGCGGCCGGGGCTCGAGCGCGGCGAGGTGGATGTCCTGGCGGAGCGCCATCACCTGCTGGAGGTGGTCCAGCGTGTGGCGGTACATGGTCTCGGCGATCCACTGGCAGGTGAGCGGACCCCAGCGGGTGTCGGTCCGCCAGCCCTGCCAGACGCTTTCCGGCAGGCGGGCGAGGATGCCGAGCTCCTCATCGCGGATGCGGACGAGGTCGCTAAGCATGGAGGCCATCGGTTCGGTGACGTCGTAGCGCTGTTCGCGCCACTCACGGCGGTTGTAATCGAGGGGGTCGAGCATATCGGGCACGGTGGCCCAGCGAAGTAGCGGGAGGAGGACCTCGGTCTCCATGTCGCGCACGTGGCTGGTGTGCTCGTGGATGGTCCATTCCTGGGCGGTGGGCGAATAGCCCTGGTCGAGGAGGGAGACGTTGCGCACTGCCCAGGCGAAGTCCTCGGTGGCCTGGCGGAGGCGGGCGAGCAGCTCCTCGCGGTAGTTGGATGTCTCGGGCACGGGGACCTCCTGCGGGGCGTGCGCCCGTCCGGGAGTATACCGCGCGCGCGCCGCCGGTGGGGGGAAACCCCAAAGAAATGCGCAACCGCCTGCGCGGGTATTCAGTTCACGGTCCCTGGACCTGGCCGCGGAGGCGCTGCCACCGGGGGGAGCGCGACAGCCTCGGCACTCGGCCCTCGACATTCCCATGGCAACCTGGAACTGGGAACCGGGAACTGGGAACCGGGAACTCCTATACTCCCCGCATGGAGACCGCCGCCGCGCGCTATGCCGCGATGGTCGTCGCGCGCGATGCCCAGACGGCGCGCCTCTTCACCCCCGCGGACGGCGACCGCTGGGACCAGGCCGTCGGCCGCTTCCGCGATGACCCCCGCCGCACGCCCGACCGCAACCTCGCGGCCGTGATGGAGTACGTCGAGCCTGGCGATACCGTCGTCGATGTCGGCGGCGGAGCGGGGCGGATGGCGCTTCCCATGGCCCTGAAGTGCAGCGACGTGGTCAATGTCGATCCTTCGGCGGCGATGTGCGCCGAGTTCGACGCCATCGCCCGGGATGCGGGCATCGCCAATGCGCGCGCCGTACGGTCGCCCTGGATGGAAGCGGACGGTATCGAGGGCGACGTCGTGCTGGCGTTCAACGTGGCGTATTTCGTGGCCGGGATCGTGCCCTTCGTCGAAAAGCTGGCGAAGGCGGCGCGGCGCCGGGTGATCGTCAACGGCTGGAGCGTGCCGCCGCCGAACCAGGACGCCGCGTTGTTCGAGGTGGCGCTGGGGGAGCCGCTGGCGCTCCTGCCGGGGCCGATGGAGTTGGTGCCGGTACTCTGGGAGATGGGCATCCTGCCGGACGTGCGCGTGCTGGACGGTCGCTTCGCGCTCCACCCGCCGCCACCCACGAGCCGCGAGACCGCGCTCGAGACGGCGCTGCTGGCACTGCGGCGGTATGACCGCCTCTCCCCGGAGTCGTTCGCGCGGGCGCGGGAGAGCATCGAGAACGGGCTGGACCGGCTCTTCCGAATCGAAGGGGAGGCGTGGGTGCCCACCTGGCGGCCGGCCGCGCGGGAGTTCCTCATCACCTGGGAAACGGGGCGAGCGGCGGGCTGACGCGCGGGCACCGCCCGGCCGCTACACTCGGCCGGAACTTCGCAGACGGAGGCCCGCCCATGCCCATGCCTATCCCACCGGGTGTACTGCGAGACCTCCAGGAGGTCGGCAAGGACCTCTACCAGCTCGCGCTGGTGACCAGCCACGGGGGCAACCTGAGCCTCCGCGAGGGGCACGACCTCTGGATCACCGGCACAGGGACGATGCTCGGGCGGCTGCGCGAACGGCACATCGCGCGGGTTTCGCCCGATGGGCGCTACGAGGGTCCGCCGCCTTCGAGCGATACGATGCTGCACCAGGCTGTGTACGCGATCACGAGCGCGAACGCCGTCGCCCACGCGCACCCGCGGCACGCCACCGCACTCTCCTTCGATACCGATCTGTTCGTCCCGGGCGACCTGGAGGGGCAGTTGCACCTGAAGGAGGTGCCCGTGGTGGAGGCCGGCCCCCTGCAGACGGAGGGCATCGCCACCGCGCTGCGAAACCACCTGGTGGTGCTGCTGCGCGGGCACGGCGCCTACGCGCGCGGGCAAACGCTCTGGGAAGCGCTGCACTGGATCACGACGCTGGAAGAGAGCGCGCACATCGCGTGGCTGCGGAAGGCGAGTTCCTAGTTCCCGGTTTACAGTTCCCAGCGAGTTCCGGGTGCTGGCTCCTGAGTCCTGACCTCAGCCCCGCCGCGAGCAGGCCCCCTCCGGGGTGGACTGGGAACCGGGAACTTGGAACCGGGAACTCACCGGTCCCCCGCGATGCCGGGGAGGCGCAGGCGGTTCGTGAATCCGGCGGCGATGCGCGTCACCGCGCCTTTCGTCGTCGCGTCGACCGTGACCTGTTCGCCCCCGTGCAGGACCGTCGAGCCGAGCGCGGGGTTCGCCGGTGTCACCTCGACGTCGTTCTCCAGCGAGCGCACGGTGGTGCGGCGGGTGACGGGGTCGTAGGCCATCGAGACGACCGTGCCGCGCACGCTCGCCACGGCGGTCGGCGACTTGATGCGGAAATCCGAGGGCGGCGCGCCGTGGATGGTGAACTCGGCGTCGCCCGCTTTCAGGTCCACGTGGGTCACGAAGACGTTCTCCTCGCCGAACCAGATCGAGACCTGGGACTTCGGGCCGATGCG
>JAYRRO010000131.1:0-59096 GCA_041910095.1 Dehalococcoidia bacterium | reverse complement strand
GCCTCGCCGGCAGCCAGGGAGCGACCGTGCGCATCGCCGTCGCCGAGGGCGACAACGCAACCTGCCGCTTCATCTACGAACGTACCGGCGGCGCCCCGGCGGGGCTGGCGGCGCCTCCGCCGGCCGCCGTGGCGGCAACCCCACAGGCCCAGGTGGCAAGCGGCGCCATCGCCATCGCCCTGGAGGCGCCGGGTGGCTCCCCTTCGCGCGCGACGTTCGTGACCTCGGCCCTCGGTGGCATCGGCTTCGAACTTGACGCTGACGAGGCCACCGCACTCCCGGCCCGCACGATGTTCCCGGCACTCCCGGCGGGGACCTATCGCGTGGAGCTGCTCGATAGCAGCGGGCTCGTGCTCGCGAACGTGACCTGTGAGACTGCGACCTCGCTCGTGAGCGTGGCAAGCCGGAGCGTCGAAGTCGCGGTCGGCGCGGGCGAAACCGTCGCGTGCACCTTCGCGCTCACGGACGGGAGCCCGGCCGCGAGCGCGCCCGCCGCCGTGAACGCGGAGCCGCCGCCCACCGCTTCGCCAACAGCGTCAGCCACTGCCGCGGCCGGGTCGCCGGTTCCAGACAGCCGGTCGCAGGACGCCCCGCTGCCGCCTCGCACTGGCTCGGGCACACAATCAGATGGGCTCCGGCTGGCAGCGGTGCTCGTGGCCATGGGAGCGATGCTCGCGGGAGCGTCGGCTGCGTTCCTCGGCGCCAGGCCGCAGCCCGCGGCACTCGCTAGGGGTCGATCAGCACGCCGGGATTGAGGATGCCCGCGGGATCGACGGCCTTCTTCGCCGCACGCAGGGCCTCGGTGAATGGGCCTGGCCGCTGGATGTCGTACCAGGGGCGATGATCGCGCCCCACGGCGTGGTGATGCGTGATGGTGCCCCCGTTCGCCATCACGGCGTCCGAGGCGGCCTTTTTCAACTCGGCCCACATCTCCAACTCGGCGCCCTGGCGGCCGAGGCCCTGGAAGGTGTAATAGGGGGCGGGGCCGTCGGTGTAGACGTGGGTGAAGCGGCAGCTGAGCGTGCCGCCGCCGCAGACGCGCTGCAGCGCGTCACGGACCGCCTCGCGCACGGCGGCATCGAAGGCGGGCCAGCGGTCCCACGTGATGGCCGTCTCGAACGTGTCGCCGACGATGCCGAGGCCGGCCGTGAGGTTCCGCCCGTAGGGGCCGCGCACAAACGAATTGCGCCACTCGCCGACAGCGCCCTGGCGCCCCACGCCCTCCTTCGAGCCGTCGCTCACGATCACCTGGTCGTCGGCGATTTGTCCACCCGCTCCGCGCGCGATGCGGACCGCTTCGGCGATGAACGAGCCCTGCGGCAGGTCCGAGGATTCGAAGCCGAGGATGAGCAGCGCCTGGTCGCCGCTCAGGCCAGCGGCGTTTCCTGCCTCGACGGGGTCCAGCACGCGGCAGTTCGCGGGCCAGAGCTTCGCCTGTACCACCAGCCGGGCCGCCTCGGAGGCGGCGGCGAACGTCGCGAACGTGACGCCCGCGGAGGCGCGGTAGACCGGCCGTGCCTGTACGCGCATCCACGCCTCGGTGATGACGCCGAGGATGCCTTCGCTGCCGAGGACCATCCGGTCGGGGCTCGGGCCCGCGCCGCTGCCGGGGAGGCGCCGCGACTCCCAAATGCCCGCGGGCGTGACCATCCGGACCGACTCCACGAAGTCGTCGATATGCGTGTGGTTGGTCGCGTAGTGGCCGCCGGAGCGGGTGGCAATCCAGCCGCCGAGAGTGGACCACTCGAAGCTCTGCGGGTAGTGGCGCAGGGTGAGCCCGTGCGGGCGGAGCTGGTCCTCGAGCGCGGGGCCGAGCACACCGGCCTGAATGCGCGCGGCCCGCGAGGTCTGGTCGATCTCAAGCACGTGGTCGAGCCGCCCCAGGTCGAGCGAGAGCACGCGGCCGGCGGCATCGGGGGCCTCGACCCCACCAACGACCGATGAGCCCCCGCCGTACGTCATCACCGTCGTCCCGGTCTCGCCCGCCCACTCCAGCGCGGCGATGACGTCCGCCTCGGTCGTGGGGAATGCGACGACGTCGGGCGGGTTCGGGAAGTCGCAGTTGAAGGCGCGAATGGTGTCGCGGTAGCTCTTCCCATACGTGTGCGAAGCGCGCTCGTGGGCGTCAGTCGACATGATCCCGGCGAGCGCGGCGGGCGGCTCGATGCGGGGCGCGCGGAGATGGAGGTCGGCGTCGGTTGGCACGGGCGGCGATACGAGCTCGACGCCGTACCGCTTTGATGCACGTTCGGCGGCCTGGGCACGCTGCTCGGCGGTGGGTTCGTCGCTTTCGAGCCCCCAGCCCCAGAAGCTACGACGAGACATGGCGCCCTCCGGCCGCGGTGGCGGCGGCCGCAATCCTACGCGCAGCGGGCAGGCGCGTCGCCGGTTCGCTTCAACAAAGGGCGCGATGGGGTACCCTGTACGTTCCATGGCCGACGCACGCGATATCCGCCAGCATCTCGAATCGCTCGTCACCGGCGCCGTCCGCGCCGCGGTGGCAGCGGGCGAACTGCCCGACGTGGCGCTCCCGGGCGCCACCATCGAGCGCCCGAAGGACGCCGCGAACGGCGATTACGCCAGTTCGCTGCCCCTGCGGCTCGCGCGCGCGGCGATGAAGCCGCCGCTCACGATCGCGGAAGTGCTCGTTCGCCACCTCCCTGCCGATGCCGCCATCGAAGTGCCCGAAGTCG
This sequence comes from Dehalococcoidia bacterium, assembly GCA_041910095.1. Lineage (GTDB taxonomy): Bacteria > Chloroflexota > Dehalococcoidia > Tepidiformales > Tepidiformaceae > Amarobacillus. Next base: position 56,403 of record JAYRRO010000131.1, on the reverse strand, counting down.
CCCCGCCGGGCTTCATCAACTTCCGCCTCTCGAACGCGTTCCTGCAGAGCCAGGTCGAATGGGTGATCAACGCGGGCGAACGCTACGCGGACCTCGCCATCGGCTCGGGCAAGAAGGCGCAGGTCGAATTCGTCTCCGCCAACCCGACGGGCCCCTTGCACGTCGGCAACGGACGCGGCGCGGCCATCGGCGATGCCCTCGCGGAGACGCTCTCCGCCGCCGGCTACGACGTCGAGCGCGAGTATTACGTCAACGACGCCGGCACCCAGACTGACTCCTTCGGCGACACGCTGTACGCGCGCTACCAGCAGCTCTTCGGGCGCGGCGTCGGCATCCCGAAGGACGGCTATCCCGGGCACTACATGGTCGAGCTGGCGGAGCAGCTCAAGGCTCGCGAAGGGGACACCTACCTCCGCCCGGAGGGCGAGCCTGCCCCGGCGCGGCTCACCGAAGTCGGCATCGAACTCATGGTCGCGAACATCCGCCAGACGCTTTCGGCCTTCGGCGTGCGCTACGACCGCTGGTTCAGCGAGAAGTCGCTCTACGGTCCCTCAGGTGTGTACGACGAGGTGATGGCGCTGCTCATGCGCAACGGCCAGCTCGTCGATCGGGAGGGCGCGCGCTGGTTCACGAGCAGCGACCTCGGCGAGGACAAGGACAACGTGGTCGTGCGCTCGGATGGGCGCCCGACGTACTACGCGAGCGACATCGCCTATCACTTCGACAAGTTCGTGAAGCGCGGCTTCAGCCTGGTCATCGACGTCTGGGGTGCGGACCACCACGGCCACGTTTCGCGGCTGAAGACCGCGACGGGCGCGGTCGGCGGCGATGCCGACGGCCTCCATGTGCTCCTGTACCAACTCGTCGTGCTCAAACGCGCGGGCGAAGTCGTGCGGCTTTCGAAGCGCAGCGGCGAAATCATCACCCTGGACGAGCTGGTCGAAGAGGTCGGCGCCGATGCGGCCCGCTTCTTCTTCCTCCTCCGTTCACCGGGCGCGCAAATGGAGTTCGACCTCGACCTGGCGAAGAAGCAGTCGAACGAGAACCCGGTCTTTTATGTGCAGTACGCACACGCGCGGCTGGCGGGCATTCTGCGGCGTGCCGCGGAGCAGGGACTCTCGCCCGAAGGCGGCGATGTCTCCCTCCTGACGCGCCCCCACGAGCTTGCGCTGGTGCGAGAGATGATGCGCCTGTCGGAGGTCATTCAGATCACCGCCACCACCTTCGAGCCGCAGCACCTGCCCCACTATGCGATGTCGCTGGCGACCGCGTTCCACGCGTTCAATGATGCCTTCAAGGTGCAGAACGACTCCGCCCTGAAGGTGCTCACCGACGACGTGGCGCTGTCACGCGCGCGACTACGGCTCGTGCAGGCGGCGAAGGTCAGCCTCGCGCGCGTGCTCGGCATCATGGGAATGTCGGCACCCGACCGGATGGACCGCGCCGAAGCGGCAATCGAGAGCTAACCCCGGCACGGCGACGTAGCCGGTCAGCCCCTGGCCGAGCACATCGCCGGGCCGCATGCCCTCGCGCCACGCCCGCAGCGCGGCAAGCATGCACGTAACCGCATCGAGGCGGTCCTCCAACCGCTTCAGGGCGCGACCCCGCGCGTCCGTGGCCTCGGGCGCGAGGTCGGGGGCGAGCGGGTCGATCAGTTCGGGGGCGAAGGCGGCGAGCGCCCCGCGCACGTAGCGCTGGAGTGCGCGAAGCCCCTCGCGGCTGCCGGCCACCTTCCATTGGGGCTTCCGCTTGTAGCGAATGCGCTCGTTCAGTTCGAACCAGCAGACGTGGAGCGCGTGCGGGTAGACCTCGAAGGCGAAGCGGCCGGCCGCCTCCCGCGTGATCGCGAGTGGGTCGAGCGAGAAGCCCGCGGCGCCGAGCACGCCCGCGAGGCGGGGCCCCGCGTCGCGGCCCGTCGTTCGCAGCAGCTCGGCACTGGCCGAGTGGGCGCTCGCTTTGAAGCGGCCGAAGTGCCGTCCGACCTCGCGCTCGGCCGTGCGCCCGGGCCCCACCAGTAGCGGTGCGTCGATGGCCGCGACGACATCCGGACCGAGCGCGAGGAGGATGTCGCGGAGCTCCCCGGTTTGCACGGGCCTCGCCTCGTGAGTCACCAGTTCGAGATGGCCCCGTTCGCCCCGGACGATGCAGATGCCGGAGTCGTTCATGACCGTCCACGCGAGGTCGATCCCGGCGAAGGCAGGCACCGCGTGAGTGTAGCGCCCTCCTTCGGGGGGTGGCACGATGCCCCTATGGCCGACGTCATTCCCGCAATCGCCAACCGGCGCGCACGGCGCGCCTTCGCCGACCGTCCCGTGCCCGGGGAGCTGCTGGACGCGCTCTGGGAAGCGGCCGCGCTGGCGCCCAGCCACGGCAACACGCAGCCGGCCCGCATCCTTGTCGCGCGCGACCCGGCTGTTCGCGAGCGGCTGTTCGCGGCGTGCTCACCCGGGAACCGGAACTGGGCCGGGGCGGCCCCCGTGCTCGCGGCCGTCTGCTCCGATGGCGCACAGGAGACGCCCCAAACGAACAGTGACGGCACCACGCGGGAACTCGGCGCCTTCTGCGCCGGCATCATGCTCGGCAACCTGCTCGCCCAGGCAACGGGAAGCGGGCTCATCATGCATCCCATGGCGGGCTTCGACGAGCCGGCCGTTCGCTCGGCCTTCGAAGCGCCGGACAACGTCCGCGTGCACGTGGTCATGGCCATCGGCTTCCAGGGCGATCCGATGCAGCTCCCCGAGGACCTCCGCGCGAAGGAAACCGCACCGCAGGTCCGCCTGCCCGCGGAGATCCTCGTCGCCGAGGACCGCTGGACGGCCCGCAACGCCACGACCTGGCGGCAGTACCGGGATTCGCTCCCCGGTGGCCGCGCGTGAGGCCGCCGCCACCGTCGACGTCGGGGCTGGAGCCCCTCGAGGTGGCCCGGCGCTGCGCCGCCGCCGCGCGCGCCATCATTCGAGAGGCGTACGGGCGCTCCGCGGTGACCGCCGTGAAGGGCCGCGGCAACATCGCCACCGAAGCCGACAGCGCCGTCGAGGCGGAGGTCACGCGTATCCTCCAGGCCGAGTACCCCGCACACGCCATCCTGAGCGAGGAGACGGCCGGTGATACGCGGTCAGACGGCTGGATGTGGGTCTGCGACCCGATCGATGGCACGAAGAACTTCTCACGCGGCATCCCCCACTTCGCGTTCTCCATCGCCCTGTGCTTCAACTCCGAGCCCATGGTCGCGCTGACGGAGCACCCGCTGCTGGGGGACGAATTCGCCGCCGTCGCGGGCGAAGGAGCCACGCTGAACGGCCGCCCGATGCGGGTGACGGACGTGGCCACGCTCCGTGAAGGCGTGGTGGCGCTGGACCTCGGGTACGACGACGCGCGTGCGGCGCGGCAGCTCCAAACCGCGCTCAGCCTGTGGCCGGGGATGCAGGGCCTGCGCATCACGGGGTCGGCCGCGCTGGGGTTCGCCTACGCCGCGGCGGGCCGCTGGGACCTGTACGCGCACCTGAACCTGGAGGCGTGGGATATCGCCGCTGGCATCCTTCTCGTGCGGGAAGCCGGTGGCACGGTGACCGCGCGAGACGGCACCCCCGCAACGCTCTTCTGCGGCGCCGCCGTGGCCGGTACGCACGGCGCTCACGCGGATTTCATGGCGCTCGCGGGGGCGATGCCGTGGGAGGCATAATCTCCCGGGAGCGGGCCGCGTCCCCGAGGTAGCCGCATGCTCATCGTTCTGCCGTCGATCGTCTCGGGCATCGGGCTCGCATTCGTGCTCGCGGCAATCCTCGTGAACAACCGGATACTCCAGGACGCGTTCCTGTGCATCGGCGCTTCGATGCTCTGGGCCGACTTCTTCGTGACCATGGCGATTTTCCGGCACTCCATGCGCAGCCTCGACCAGCGGCTCGCGCGGCTCGAGGCTCGCCTGTCCGGTCAGAGCGCGGAAAGATAGACGAGCGCCAGCGCCGCGCCGCTCGCCACGAACAGGCCGAAGAGCCCGTCCCGCCCGAAGAGACGTGCCGCGCGGGGGACCAGCAGCATCGCTGCCACCGCGACCAGCGCGCAGAGCACGGCGCGGCCCCCTTCGCCGGCGAAGGCGAGCGTTACCGCCACGATCGATGACGCCAGCCCGAACGCCGCGACACCCACCAGGGCGGCCCGGCGTGCGCCCAATCGCTGGGCGAGGCCATCGACACCTGCGGTACGCTCCTCGGCCGCCCCGGGCGCCTGGTTCACCAGGTAGATCGCGGCGCCCAGGAGCATGCCCGCCGGCATCGCCGCCCAGAGGAGGTCATCCCATGCGCCCGCCGCTGACCACACCCAGACCGGGATGAGCGGCACGGCAATGGCCAGTGGCACGAACGCGACTGCGGTCCGCTTGAGGGAAAGGTCGTACACGAGCCCGCAGGCCAGGCCAGCTATCCCGATGAGCCACGGCACGAGGTCGAGGGTGGACGTCACGACCATGCCTCCCGCGGTCGCCATCGCCGCGAGGGCGCGGGCGGCTCGCGGCGAAAGCGCCCCACGCGCCAGTGGCTTCCAGGCCTTCATCTCGCGGTCCAGGTCGATGTCGGCCAGGTCGTTCGCGGCACCAATGGCGAACTGATAGAGGAGCATGCCAATGCCCAGCTGGGCCGCCAGCGCGCCCCGGCCGGTGCCACCCGCAAACGGCACGAGCGCGGCAGTCAGTGCCGCCACGGCGATGGACGGGAACGGGTGAACGAGCCGCCAGGCCGCGACCGCCGAAGGCATCGGCCCAAGCACCGGGGCGACGGTTGGTGGCCGCTTCGCGGGGCCTGGCCGCCGCGGCCGCTTCGAGCGGCTCACGCGGGGAAGATGACGCCGGGGTTCATGATCCCCGCCGGGTCCAGCGCCTGCTTGATTGCCCGCATGGCCGCCTGGTCCGCGGGACTGCGCGTGAGGCCGAGGTAGGCCACCTTCGCGACGCCCACGCCATGTTCGGAGCTGATGCTGCCACCGAGACCTGCCACGAGGCGAAGCACCGCCGCCGTCGCGGCTTCTTCCCGCGTGTCGACGCCCAGCAGATTGACGTGGAAGTTCCCCTCGCCCAGGTGCCCGAAGATGATGGCCCGCGCGCCGGGTGCGGCATGGTCGATTTCGCCGCGGATAGCCCGCAGGAACGCCACAACACCCGCTACAGGCACGGCAACATCGAGCTTCACCGGTACGCCCTCGGCGTTGATGGATTCGGTGTGCCGTTCGCGGTAGGCCCAGAGAGCTTCGCGCTCGGCTCGGCCCGTGGCCATCGCGCTTTCCGCGACTTCGGGGCACGCGATCAGCGCCGTCGCGAGTTCCTCGGACGGGTCGGAGCGAGCGGCGCACTCCGCGACCACGTAAGCGCCGCAATCGCGTGCGAAGGGCGGCCGCATGCCCGCGTGGCGGCACACCAGCTCGAGCCCGTCCGGGTGAAACATCTCCAGCGACTCCAGCGAGGGGCAGGCGCGGCGCAGCTTCGCGGCCAGCGTCACGGCATCCGCGGGGAGCGCGACGCCGACCAGCGCGACCGCGCGTGACGCAAGGAGAGGGACGAGCCGCAAGCGCAGCCGCGTAATCACCGCGAGCGTGCCTTCGCTGCCGCTGAGCAGGCTGCCCAGGTCGTATCCGGTGTTGTCCTTCGGGAGACCGCCGAGCCGCGAAACGATGCCGCCACCGGGCAGCACCGCCTCGAACCCGACGATTTGTTCTCGCATCGAGCCGTAGCGCAGCACGCGGGTGCCCCCGGCGTTCGTCGCGGCCATGCCGCCCACGGTGGCGCTGCCGCGCGCGGCAAGGTCGACCCCGAAGTCGAACCCCACGCCGCGGACGTGTTGCTGCAGGCGTTCAAGCGTGACGCCGGCGCCGGCCGTGACCTGCCCCGCGTTCTGATCGACGGGCGAGAGCGAAGCGAGGCCACGCGTGCTGAGCACGACTTCGCCGCCGCGCGGGACGCTCCCGCCGACGAGGCCGGTGTTGCCCCCCTGCGGCACGACGGGCACCCCGGCGCGCGCGCAGAACGCGAGCACACCGGCAACGCCTGCTGTATCGCGCGGTATGCAGGCCATCCGCGCCTGGCCATGGAAGCGGCGCGTCCAGTCCGTTTCGTAGCTGGCGAGTTCGTCGCGGTCGCGGACAACCCGCACACCCGGGATCTCCTCGAGGGCGGCGCCGAGCCAGTCGGGTGTGCCGTTCGTTCTCACGCCGCCATGCTGGCGATCGGCGGGCGACCCGGCAAGGGGGAGGTCAGTGCGTGTGCCCGCCGGGGCCGTGGCTATGACCGTGACCGCCGAAGTCATGCGAGTGACCGTGGTCATCGCCGCCGTCGCCGCCATCGTCGCCGCCATCCTCCCAGGGAGCGGGGCCGTCGCCGATCCCGGCGTCGGCGCGGCCGACGAGCGCGAAGCCGCCCATGACCTTCTTCGCCTGGGCGTTGCACTTCGGGCAGGGGATGAGCTGGAGGACGTCGTTCATCGGCATGCGCTTTTCCGTGCGCGTGCCGCAGCTGGAGCAGTGGTATTCGTAGAGAGCCATGCGCGGATGGTCCGGTGCCGGGCGAATCCCGGTCAAGCGCCGGCGTCAGTCCCCGGGGCGGACAGCTTCGTACGGGGTGCGTTCGCGCGCGGCCTGGCGGAAGCGGTCGAAGTTCGTGTCGTAGCGGCGCACGTTCGCGGCACGGTGCACGCCCTGGTGCTCACAGGCCGAACCGACAGAGCAGCTCTGGCAGCAGTAGGCGCGGCCGGCCATGTAATGGGGCGCACCCGTGAGCCGGGTGTAGCAGCGAACGCAGCGAGCCGGAGCGTCGGCCATGGTTGTTCTCCCCCGCCGCGCGTGGCGCGGTGATGCGCCTATTGTGCGAAACCGAGGCGCCCCGGGCAAAGGCCGCGGTCGCCCGCCCCCGCGCGATCGGGCATCCTTGGGGCATGGTCCACATCAATCGCGTGTACACCCGTGCCGGCGACGACGGCTCCACCGCGCTCGGCGGCGGTCAGCGCGTCCCCAAGGACTCCCTCCGTATCGAGACGTACGGCACCGTCGATGAGCTCAACAGCGTCATCGGCGTCGCCGTCGAATCCGGCTTGCACGAATCGATGAAGCCGCAGTTCTTCGTCATTCAACAGGTGCTGTTCAACGTCGGGTCCGACCTCTGCATCCTCGAGGAGGACAAGAAGCGGTTCTCCGTGCCCGGCATCGAACAACGGCACATCGACCAGCTTGAGGGATGGATCGACGGCTGGAATGACTCCCTGGAGCCGCTGAAGAGCTTCATCCTCCCCGGAGGCGGGCTGGCCGCGGCGCAGCTGCACGTCGCGCGCACGGTCTGCCGCCGCGCCGAGCGCCTCGCCATCGCCCTCGCCCGCGAGGAGGAAACGGGCGCGTTCGTCGTGCCCTATCTCAACCGGCTGAGCGATCTCCTCTTTGTCGCCGCGCGCTACCAGTCCGTCCGCGAAGGGCGGGAAGACCTGCTCTGGGACTCGCGCGGCTACTAGCGGTTCTCCAAACGCGTGAGGCGGATGTAACACCGGCGCGCCACCCTGTCTGGCACACTAAGGACACCGCCGGAAGGCTGAACGCTTCTTATGCCAGACCGCCTCGATACCTACCGCGGGATGCGCGATTTCGCCCGGACGGCCGAACCGGATGGCGCCGTCGCGCCCGCGCCAGACGGGCTACCCCGGTTCGTGGTCCAAGAACATCACGCCACGGCGCTGCACTGGGACTTCCGGCTGGAGCACGAAGGCGTCCTCGTGTCGTGGGCGGTGCCCAAAGGGGTACCCCCGGACCCGAAGGTGAACCACCGCGCGATCCAGACCGAGGACCACCCACTCAGCTACATCGACTTTGAGGGCGAGATTCCCGAAGGTGAGTACGGCGGCGGGCAGGTCATCCTCTGGGACCGCGGGACGTATGAGACGCACAAGTTCCGGGAAGGCGAGGTCATGGTCACCCTCCACGGCGACCGGGTGTCCGGGAAGTACGTGCTGTTCCAGACCGATGGCAAGAACTGGCTGATGCACCGCATGGACGCACCCCAGGATCCTTCCCGCGAGCCCATGCCCCGGCATGTCGAACCGATGCTCGCGAAACCCGGTGAGCTGCCCCGCGACGACGCCGCATACGCATTCGAAATCAAGTGGGATGGGATCCGCGCGCTGCTGTTCAGCGAAGGCGGCCGCGTCCGCATCGAAAGCCGAAACCTGCTCGACATCACGAAGCAGTACCCGGAGTTCGCCGCGCTTGGTGAGGCGCTCGGCAGCCGCGAAGTCGTCCTCGACGGCGAAATCGTCTCCTTCGGCGAGGACGGGATCCCGAGCTTTGGGCGCCTGCAGAACCGGCTCGGCCTTACGCGCCCCGCGGACATCCGCCGCCGGATGGAGGAGTACCCGGCAGCCTTCATGGTGTTCGACCTGCTCTATCTCGACGGGCACCCGCTCATGCAGCTGCCCTACCGTGAGCGCCGCGCGCGATTGCAGGAGCTGGCGCTGGAGGGGCCATCGTGGCGTACACCCGCGTATCGCGAAGGTGAAGGCGCCGCGCTCCTCGCGGCCACCCGCGCGCAGGGCCTCGAGGGAGTCGTGGCGAAGCGCATGGACAGCATCTATGAGCCGGGAAAGCGGTCGGGCGCGTGGCTCAAAATCAAGAACAGCCTCGCGCAGGAGTTCGTCATCGGCGGGTGGACGCCGGGCGCGGGGAATCGCGCGGACACCCTCGGCGCCGTGCTCCTGGGCTATTACGACCGCACCCGCGCCGACGCCGAAGCGGCGGGCACACGGCAGCGACTGCACTTCGCCGGAAAAGTGGGCACGGGGTTCAGTGACCGCCTGCTGCATGACCTCATGCGGAAACTGACCGCGGCGGAGACGCCAGGCAACCCCTTCGACCAGGGGGTGCCGGAGCCAGGCGCGCGCTTCGTCCGGCCCGAGCTGGTGGCGGCGGTGGACTTCACGGAGTGGACCCGGCATGGGACGCTTCGCCACCCTTCGTTCGAAGGCCTCCGGAGCGACAAGGACCCGCGCGACGTCGTGCGGGAGACTGCGGCGAAGGAATCCGCGCCGGAGGAGCTGGCGGTGAAAGGCTCCCCGGGCACTGGCGCGCGCCGCCGTGCCCGCGAGGAACGTGCAATCGCCGCCCGCCCGCGGCCTGCCACGAGTTCGGACGGGAGCAAGGTCCTCGTCGAGATCGAAGGGCGGGAGTTGGCGCTTTCGAACCTGGAGAAGGTCCTGTACCCCTCGGCCGGCTTCACAAAGGCTCAGGTTATCGACTACTACACCCGCATCGCGCCGGTGATGTTGCCGCACCTGTTCAATCGCCCGATGACGCTGAAGCGCTATCCGGACGGCGCGGAAGCCGACTTCTTCTACGAGAAGCAATGCCCATCTCATGCACCGTCCTGGGTCCAAAAGAAGGGCATCTACTCGGGAAGCAACGCCAGGACCATCAACTACTGCCTCGTGAACGATCTGCCCACGTTGGTCTGGCTGGCCAACCTGGCGACGCTGGAGCTACACCCGCTGCTCTCGCGCGCCGAGGACGTACTCTGCCCCACCAGCGTCGTCTTCGACCTGGACCCCGGGCCCCCTGCGGATGTCCTCGACTGCGCGGAAGTGGCCCTCTGGATCCGCGACCTCTTCGCAGGGCTCGGCCTGCAGTCGTTCGTGAAGACCTCAGGCTCGAAGGGCATGCAGCTCTACCTCCCGCTGAACACCACGGCCACCTTCGAGCAGACCAAGCCCTTCGCGAACGCGGTGGCGCGGCTCATCGAACGCGCGCACCCCGGGCGCGTGGTTTCGAGCATGAGCAAAGCGCTCCGCGGCGGGAAGGTGTTTATCGACTGGTCCCAGAACGACGACCACAAGACGACCGTCGCCGTGTACTCGCTGCGCGCGCGCGAACGCCCGACCGTATCGACGCCGGTGACATGGGACGAAGTGGAGGCTGCCGTCGCAGCCCGCGATGCGGCGATGCTCCGGTTCGAAGCCGGCGAGGTGCTCACCCGCGTCGCGCGGGACGGGGATCTCTTCGCGCCGCTGCTCACGCTCCAGCAGGACCTCCCGGCGCTGGGCTAGCCAGCCACTGGTTCTGCTGCAAGGGGTTTGCAACCCCGTCCGCCGCACGCGAAAGCCGGAGCCGCCGCCGCGCGAGGGTAGTATCGGGGAGAAGGCCGGGGCATGAACCTGAAGAGCTGTATTGGGTAGCCCGCGTCATCGGAGTCGGTTTTCCTCACCTGCCCCGGCCCTCACCAACCCCATCCCGGCAGCCACTGCGCCGCCGCGCGAGGACGGAGCCGCCGCATGTCCCAGGGTCAGACGCTTCCACCCCAAACCCAGGACCACCGCCCCGGCATCGAATCGGAGATGCACCCGCGCCCGCAGTTCGAGGACGCCTCCCAGCGTGGCTCGGGCAAGCTGCGAGGATGCGTCGCCCTCATCACCGGCGGCGATAGCGGCATCGGCCGGGCCGTCGCCGTGGCCTTCGCGCGCGAAGGCGCCGACATCGCCATCGCCTACCTGAACGAGCACGAAGACGCCGAAGAGACCCGGCGGCAGGTCGAGCAGGAGGGGCGGCGCTGCCTGGCCATTGCCGGCGACGCCGGCGACGAGGTGTTCTGCCAGAAAGCCGTCCAGCAGTGCGCCTCCGAATACGGCAAACTCGACGTCCTCGTGAACAACGCGGGCGAGCAGAGCCCGGTCGAGTCCATAGCCGATATCACCGCCGAGCAGCTCGAACGTACCTTCCGCACGAACATCTTCTCGTTCTTCTACATGACCAAGGCGGCCCTCCCGTACCTGACGAACGGCAAGGGCTGCATCATCAACACCTCTTCCGTCACGGCGTACCGCGGGAGCCCCGCGCTGCTCGATTACTCCGCGACGAAGGGCGCGATCGTGGCGTTCACCCGGTCCCTTTCGCAGTCGCTGGCGGAGCAGGGTGTGCGGGTGAACGCGGTCGCGCCGGGGCCAATCTGGACGCCGCTCATTCCGTCCACGTTCTCCGCGGAGAAGGTCGAACGCTTCGGCGCGGACGTGCCGATGAAGCGGCCGGGGCAGCCCGAGGAAGTCGCGCCGTCGTACGTCTTCCTCGCCTCGGACGATGCCTCCTACATGACCGGGCAGGTGCTGCACCCCAACGGCGGCGAGATGGTGAACGGCTAGGCGCGGGCGATCGTGTCCGACTTCGGCCGCCACTTCGTCCGCGAACCGGCAACTTCGGACGCGGACGAGTATGCCCGGCGGGTTCACTGGCTCGCCGCCATTTACGTGGTGCTGTTCTTCGTCTCCATCGTGGGCGTGGCGCTGCTGACCTGGCGCGGAAAGTTCTTCGTGACCCTCGCGCAGCGGTCAAACGTCGAAACCCTGACGATCGCGTTCTTCCTGGTGTTCTTCGCCTACATCGCCGCGCTTTCGGCGCGCGGAGCGTTGGGGGCCGTTCGGCTGGGCGCGTTCGCGGCGATCGGTGTGCTGCGGGGGCGCGATGCCGGCGAGGCCGCGCTCGCGCGGGCGTTCGCCCGCCAACGGACCCGGAGAGCCCCTTCGGCCGCGCTGAGTTTCGTCGTCGAGCGGGAGGAAGCCCCGGGACAGGGATTCGCGTTTCGCCTGGAGGACGCGTGGGGATATGCCGGGGAGATCCGCGTCGATGCCGCGCGTGTCGCCTACCACGGGCACGGAGGCTCCAACAATCTGCTCGCCTACTTCGCGCACCAGGTGCAACTCGCGATACAGGACCGCTATCCGGGCGTCGACCTCGACCCGGTGCACTGGGAAGGCGTGGATGACGAATCCCAGCGAGCCTACCTTGGGATGGTCGCCTTCGCCCAAAACCTCCGCCGGGCCTTCGACCTGGAGGAGCTGTGGCCCAGGGTCAGCCTGGACGCCGAGACATGCGACGCAATCGCCGCTCAGCTGCGCGCGGTGACCCCATCGGTCCGCGCCGAGGCATTTCTCCCGGACCTCGAGTACACGGCCGAGCACAAGCTGCCGATCATCCCCGAACCCCTCGGCATCGCGAGCCTTTCGCGGTCGGAGCGCCGCGCCGACCCGGTCGCGACGATGGGTCTGGCCGCGATCGTCGTGTCGGCCTCGGTCGCGGTGATCGCGTACCTCCTCATCCTGCCGCCATGGGTGCCCGGGACATGAAGGCGGTCGCGTTCGCCGGAGCGATGGTCACAGCGGCCGTGGTGGCGGGCGTGCTGTTTTCGCGGCACTGCTCGGGGCCGCGGCCCGAGGTGGTCAGCATCGAAGTCGTGCCGCCAGAGGCTGCCGGGGCACCGTACGTTGTCCGGGTGACGGTGCAAAACCGCGGGCGCGGGCAGGGCGAGGTGGAAATCGATGTCCGGCTCCGGGATGCCGGGGGCACCACCTTCGGGGCATCCACGACCCTGGATCTCGCCGGGCACGCGATGGAAGTAGCGCTTCTCGAGTTCGCTGCCCCGCACGCCGATTACACGGCCACAGCTACCGTCGTCTACCCGGCGCGTTGAACCGTGCGGCGATGCTTTCGCAATGCCGGGGCGGGACGCTGCAACCCGACGGCCAACCGTGAGTCGATATGCTGGGGGGGCCCAGAACCCCCGGTGGAGGTGAGGCCAGCGGACAGCCGCGGGCCCTGTATGCCCATCGGGCCGGAGGAGCTTCGATGGACCGCGACCCCGACTCCGTCCTCTTCGACGTGGCTGCCGCCCTGCGGCGTCCCGAAGGCGTGCAGGAGTCGCCTGTCTGGGTCGTCGACCTGGCGGCACGCCGGATTGTCCGGCGGCAGGTGCCGCGCACCGCAACGACCGAGCCGATCCAGGGGGTTCGCTAGCCGCCCGGCGGCGCCGGGATGAGCCGATACGGGACCCCGTCCGCCAGCTACCGGCTGCAACTCCATGCGGGCTTCGGTTTCGCGCGGGCGGCCGCGATCGTGCCGTACCTGCGCGACCTCGGGATCTCGCACCTCTATCTCTCGCCGATTTTCGCGGCCTCGCCGGGCAGCACCCACGGGTACGACGTCTTCGACCACGGCCAGGTGAACCCCGAACTGGGCGGCCTGGCCGGGTTCTACGAACTCGCCGGGCTCCTTCGAGACAACGGCATGGGGCTCATCCTGGACATCGTCCCCAACCACGTCGGCGTGGGTTGGGAGAACCCCTGGTGGCGCGACGTCCTCCGCTACGGCCAGGCCTCGCGCTACGCGGGCTACTTCGACATCGACTGGGCCGGGCAGCCCCAAATGCCGGCCGGGAAAGTCGTCGTGCCCATCCTCGGACAGCCGTTCGGCCTGGCACTCGAGGCGGGCGAACTCCAGGTCGCGCTCGACGACGGCGAGCCCGTGCTTCGCTACTTCGGTCAGACCCTGCCGCTGGCGCCCGGGACGTTCGCGCAGCTGACCGGCCTCCCCCCAGTCGAGCTGCGCAACGACCTCCGCGACCCTGCTTCGCTGGCAGCCCTCATCGACATCCTGGAGGCGATGCAGCGCGAGGAGCCGGACCGCCTCGAGAACCTGCTGGTGCAATGGCGTTCGCTGGTGAAGGGCGAACCCGCCATCCTGGCCTTCCTCGAACGCCAGGTCGCGGCTGTCAACGGGAACCCGAATGAGCCATCCAGCTTCGACCGCCTCGACGACCTGCTCGCGCGCCAGCACTACCGCATCGCCGACTGGCGCGTGTCGGCCGAGGAGATGAACTACCGCCGCTTCTTCGATGTGAACAGCCTGGCCGGTATCCGCGTCGAGCGGGACGAAGTGTTCGAGCACGTTCACCGGCTGCTGTTCGAGCTCGTTGCGACGGGCTTCGTCACGGGCGTGCGGGTGGACCACATCGACGGCCTGTACAGCCCCCAGGGCTACCTGGTGCGCCTGCGGGAGCGCCTCGACCTCGCCGCCGAAGGTGTCAGCGCGAAGAACATCCCCATCTATGTCGAGAAGATCCTCGAACGCGACGAGCGGCTGGTCGGCAGTTGGCCCGTGGATGGCGCCACCGGGTACGAGTTCATGGCGCGCGTCGATGGCCTGCTTGTGGATCCGGCCGGCCGCGAGCGCATGGAATTGACCCGGCGGCAGCGAACCGGTGACACCACTTCCTACGAAGCGACCACCTACGAGGCGAAGCGCCAGATCGCGCGCAACGCCTTCTCCGGAGAACTGAACGTGCTGGCCGCCGAGCTGTACCGCATCGCGCAGCGGCAGCGCCGGTATCGCGACCTCACGCTGCGCGCGCTGCGGGACGCCCTGAGCGGCGCGCTCGCGGCTTTCCCGGTGTATCGCACCTACATGGATGGCGATGAGTCCCACGCGCGCGCCATCATCTCTGGTGCCGCCCGCCTCGCCCTCCAGCGGGAGCCGTACCTCTCCGAGCTCGCGGTCCGGTTCGTGGAGGAAGTCCTGCTCCTCGCCGGCGACCTCGACCCCGAGGAACGGGCCCGCCGCGAGCGGTTCCGCCGTCGCTTCCAGCAGCTCTCGGGGCCGGTCACCGCGAAGGGCGTCGAAGACACGTCGTTCTTCCGCTTCGTTCGGCTGCTTTCCATGAACGAGGTGGGCGGCGACCCTGACGGCTTCGGGATGGACCCCGGCGACATCCACCGCTGGATGGCCGACCGCGCGTCGCATTGGCCCGGCGCCATGTCGGCGAGTTCGACACATGACACGAAGCGCTCCGCCGATGTGCGCGCGCGCATCGACGTGCTCTCGGAGATGCCGCGCGAGTGGGACCGCGAGGTGAGCGCCTTCGCCCGCCTGAACGCACGCCATCGCACGCCCGGTCCCGAAGGCGAGTACCCCGGCCCGGGGTTCGAGTACTACCTCTACCAGACGCTGCTGGGAAGCTGGCCCGAGGACGACCCCCGCCACGGCTACCGCGAACGCATCCGCGAACACGCCCTGAAGGCGATGCGCGAGGCGAAGCGGGAAACGAGCTGGATGCGCCCCGGCGAAGCGTACGAAGCCGCCGTGCTCCAGTTCATCGATCGCATCCTGGACCCGGCCCGCGCGGGGGCCTTCCAACGCCGGATGGAGGCACTCGTGCGGCGTATCCTGCCCGCCGCCGCGTTGAACACCCTGTCCGGACTCACCCTGAAGCTGCTGGCGCCGGGCTTCCCGGATATCTACCAGGGCGAGGAGTGCGTATCGCTTGCGCTCACCGACCCCGATAACCGCCGCCCGGTCGATTTCGACCAGCTGGCCGCGAGGCTGCAGGCGTTGCCCGGGCTTCCACCCGCTGAAGGGATCGACGCACGCAAGCTGTGGCTCACCGGGCGGCTGCTTGGGCTGCGCGCCCGCCACTCGCGGCTCTTCTCCGAGGGCTCGTACGCGCCCTTGGACGCCGCCGGCGGCCTCGCGTCGCGGGTCTTCGCCTTCGAGCGCGAGGCCGCCGGCGAGCATTTGGCGGTGGCCGTTCCCATTCGCTGCTTCCGGCTGGTCGAGGGCGAGGGCGTCTTCCGCCCCGGAACGTGGGCGGGCACGACGGTCCCGCTGCGACCGGGCGTCCGCTGGTGTGACGGCCTTACCGGTGAGCCGATCGATCCCACCGCGTGGCCGGAGGGGCGGCTCGATGGTGGCATCGCCGCTGTCGCCGTGGGGACCGCAGAATGACCGTCGAGTGGACGCCCTCACTGGGCGCCGTCCGCCACGCCGGGGGCACCACCTTCCGAGCGTGGGCACCTGAAACCACGCCGGCGCTGGTGCTTTTCGACGGGACGAATGCGCGCGAGGTGCCGCTCTCCCGCGATGGGGAGTACGTGGCCGCCACAGTCGCGGAAGCGGGGCCAGGCACGCGATACGCCTACCGCGTCGCCGGCGTGGCCGCGCCAGATCCCTGTTCCCGGAGCCAGCCGGAAGGTGTCCACGGCCCATCCGAGGTGGTGGACCCGGCGGCCTTCGCCTGGACAGACGGCGCATGGCGGCCGCCGCCGTTCGCGTCGGTTGTCCTGTACGAGTGCCACATCGGCACGTTTACGCCCGAGGGCACATTCGACGCCGCGATCTCCAGGCTCCCGTACCTTACGGACCTTGGTGTGAACGCGATCGAAGTGATGCCGGTCGCTTCGTTCCCCGGCGGCAGGAACTGGGGGTACGACGGCGTCGGCCTCTTCGCGCCGGCCGCGCCGTACGGCGGCCCGGACGGGTTCCGGCGCTTCATCGACGCGGCGCACGGCGCGGGCATCGCCGTTTTGCTCGATGTCGTCTACAACCACCTCGGCCCGGACGGGAACTACCTGGGGCTGTACTCGCCGCGCTACACCACGGCCCGGCATAAGACCCCCTGGGGCGACGCCCTCAATTTCGACGACCAGGGGAGCGAGCATGTCCGCCGGTTCTTCGCCGAGAACCTGCTCCACTGGATGCACGAGTACCACATCGATGGCTTTCGTTTCGATGCGACGCACGAGATCGCGGATGACTCGCCAACCCACATCCTGGCCGACCTGGCGGATGCCGCCGTGGCTCACCCTCGCGCGGGGCACATCCCATACCTGACGGCAGAGACGCATGAGAACGACCGCCGGTACGTGCTCCCCCGGCCCGGCGGCTTTGGGTTCGATGCGGTCTGGGCCGACGACTTCCACCACGGCGTTCGCACCCTCATCCACGGCGAGCGCGACGGGTACCTCGGAGGGTTCGCGGGGACGGCGGCGGAACTGGCACGCACCATCCGGCAGGGATGGCTCTACGAGGGTCAATGCGTCGCCGGGACCGCCGAACCACGGGGGACGCCCGCCGCCGGACTGCCCTCGTCATCGTTCGTGTACTGCATCCAGAATCACGACCAGGTGGGAAATCGCGCGCTCGGGCTGCGCTTGAACTCCACCGCGTCGCTCGGCGATTACGCGGCCGCGTCCGCCCTGGTGCTGCTGCTGCCGGCCACGCCGCTCCTGTTCCAGGGGCAGGAGTTCGCGGCATCCGCGCCGTTCCTGTACTTCACGGACCACGAGCCCGGGCTTGGCGCCAGCGTGACCGAGGGGCGCAGGCGCGAGTTCGCGGCCTTCCCCGCGTTCAGTGACCCGGCCGTCCGCGCGCTCATCCCCGACCCGCAGGCCGAGTCGACCTTCCTCGCGTCGAAGCTGCCCTGGCACGAGGCTGATTGCGGCGCCGGGCAACTCGTGCGCGGGTTGTACCGGGAGCTCCTCCGCCTGCGCGCCACGGACCCCGGGCTCGCGGCCGCGCGGGACGGGCGTACGCCGCTCGATGCCCGTGCCGCCGGCGAACGGGCCGTCGTAGTCGAGATGGCCAATCCGGGCGGCACCCGGCTGATCGTCGCGAACTTCGGCGAGACGATCCGGGTTGCAGCGCCCGGGACGCTCCGAACGTTGCTCTGCACGGATGAGGGCCGGTTCGGCGGGTTTGGCCGTTCGCCGGTGCTCACCGGGGATGCCATCGAGATGCCCGCCCACGCCGCGGCGCTCTTCGCCACCGGCTAGGGGTCGTCTCCCCGCACGAAAGCACCGGCGGCCGACCATGCTTCGTCTGCCCCGTGGACCCAGGTGATGCGCGCGTCAGTCTGCCGGAACCACTGCCGCTGCCGGCGCGCGAGTTGACGCGTGGCCCGTTGCGTCTCCGCCAAAGCCTCGGCGATGGTGATCTCGCCCCGCAGGTGGCGAATAACCTGGCGGTACCCGATGGACGCCATGGCCGGGGCTTCGGGTGAAACACCGCTCGCGAGCAGCGCGCGCACTTCGTCCACGAACCCGCCTTCGAACATCGCCACGACGCGGGCGTCGATGCGGGCGTGGAGGATGTCGTTGGGCAGGTCCACGCCCAGCACGCGGAAGTCGAAGCCAGGGTCCGCGTGTGAACGCGATTCGGAGAATGGCCTGCCGGTGTGCCGCGTGACTTCGATCGCCCGGATCACGCGGCGGACGTTCCTGGGCTCGATGCTGTCCGCGGAAACCGGGTCGATCGCGCGAAGTTCCGCGCGAAGGGCGTCGGGCCCGTTCGCCTCGGCGAAGGCGGCCAGTTCGGCCCGCAGCCGCTCGTCCGGGGGCACTTCGGGGACGGCCCAGGCCTCGAGCAATGCCCACACGTACTGGCCTGTCCCGCCCACGAGCCAGGGGAAGGCGCCCCGGCGCCTGACTGCGTCGAGCGCCGCCCGTGCGTCGCGCTGAAAGAGCGCCAGGCTGTAGCCATCATCCGGAGCGGCGCTGCCGAAAAGATGATGTGGTACGAGCGCCCGCTCGGCCGCCGTTGGGGCCGCCGTGCCGAGCTCCATGCCGCGGTACACCTGGCGGCTGTCGGCGTTCAAGATTTCGCCGCCGTGACGCAGCGCGAGCTCTAGCGCGAGAGCGGACTTCCCTGCGGCCGTCGGACCGGCGATCGCGACGAGCCGGGGCCGGGTCACTTCGCGGCGGCGACGATCGGCGCGAACTGGTCGGCCCTCAGCGATGCGCCACCAACGAGGGCGCCATCGATATCGGCCTGCGCGAGGAGCTCAGCGGCGTTGCCGGGGTTCACGCTCCCGCCGTACTGGATACGAATGGCATCCGCGGCGGCGCCACCGAGCTTGCGCAGCTCGCCCCGGATGAACGCGCACGCGGCCTGGGCAGTCTCGGGTGTCGCCGTCTCGCCCGTGCCAATCGCCCACACGGGCTCGTAGGCGACGGTGACACGCGCGCTCAGCTCAATACCGGCAAGCCCTTCGGCAATCTGGCGGGCGAGTACGGCCTCGGTCTGGCCGCCACCCCGTTCTTCCAGCAGCTCACCGACGCAGACAATGGGGTCCATGGCCGAAGCCAGCACGGCCGTGGTCTTGCGGCGCACCCACTCGTCGGTTTCGCCGAAGAACTGGCGGCGTTCGCTGTGGCCGATGATCACGTAGCGGCAGTAGCCGGCGAGCATGGGCACGCTGACCTCGCCCGTGAACGCGCCCTTCGGCTCCCAGTACACGTCCTGAGCGGCAACCGCCACGTGCGTCCCGCGGAGGGCATCGCGGACAGCCGCGAGATGCGGAAAGGGCACCCCCACGGCCACATCGCAGGCGGCGCCGGCGGTCGCGGCGGCCACGGCGGCGGCAAGCTCGCGGGCCTCGGCCTCCGTGGTGTTCATCTTCCAGTTCCCGGCAACGAAGGGTCGGCGCATGTCAGTCTCCGTATGGCTGAAGTCGCAGGGCGTGTGCGAACAGGAGCGGGATCACGTCCACGGAGGGCATGATACCGAGGCTTCCGCGGAGGCACTCCTGTTCATTGAAGTGCTGCGCGTTGCCTTCGCGGCCGTGCCCCGAATGCACGAGCAGCGGCACGGGATGCCAGGTCGGCGCCGCCATCAGCGCGGGCACCGACCGAGGCCCGCCGATCGCGAGCACATCGGCCCCCAGCGAGAGGAGTTCAGGGACGGCCGAATCCAGCTCCGAAAGCGCATGGCACTTACGCTGGAAATCCCCGGCGAAGGCCGCTTCCGCGACGGCCGTGATGTGCAGCACAAAGAGGTCGAATTCGTCCCAGCGCGAGCGGGTGGTCCCGATCTGGGTCGCGACGGGCCCATCGGGCAGAACGGTCATGCCGGCGGCGTTCGCGACGCTGGTGGCGATGGCATCGTCGGTGAGCATGGCGGCGCGGGCTTTCCAGGTGGCACCGAAGGCAGGGAGCGTGCCGTCGCGGGCGTCGATGGGGTTGTAGCCCAGCAGGCCGAGCAGCGCCGCGCGCGGCCCCGGTGTGACGCCGTGCGCCATGGGCTGCGTCAGGCCCACCTCGGAACGAGCGGCGAGCCGGTCCAGATGCGTTATGTCGGCTTTTTCGAGTTCGCTGCGAAGCGTCTCCTCGCGGGCGAGGCCGCCAAGGCCGTCGATGACGCAGAACACGATCTTGCCGCCGTCCGGCCGGGAAAGGGTGCTAGCGAGCGCGAGATCCACGGGCCCTGGCCTTCTTTGCTGACGCGGCGGAGGGCCGCTCGGTCGTGGGCGCGCCGAACCGTTCGACGAGCTTCTGCGGGTTGCGGATGCTCAACCGGAGCTTCCGCGCGTTGACCCGCCAGAGGTGCGGAATGAGCCAGATGCGTAGCGGCTCGCGCAGCACCAGCTCCGCCACCACCCCGGTCGCAGTCGCGAGCGCGACGGTGCCGCCGAAGTCGGTGCGAACGCCGATGCCGCCCCAGAGCGGGTGCTTCGCAAGCTGCACGCCGACGATCGAACGGTTATCGATCACGGTGTCCACGAACCCGGCGAAACGGATGCGCGTCCGCTCGTCCGAAACCGCGACGAACGACGTGGGCGCGCGCAGCGCGAGCCCAAACATCCAGATGAAGAGCACGACGAAGAGCCCCGTGAGCGCGAGCAGCATCGGCGCGCGCTCGTCGGTGTACGCCTTGGTCGTCAAAGCGGCGGCAATGCCGAAGGTCAGAGCGATGGATGCGAGGAGGCCCTGATAGAGGCGAATGCCGCGGAAACCGAAGAGCATCGTCAGGCGTCCAGGAGGGCCGCAACCCCCGGCAATTCGCGTCCTTCGAGCATCTCGAGGGAGGCGCCGCCGCCCGTGGAGACATGCGTGAACTGGTTCTGCAGCCCGAGCTCGGCCACCACCTGCGCGGTTTCGCCGCCGCCGACGACGGTCGTGGCCTTGAGGCTGGCGAGCGCACGGGCCATGCCGAAGGTCCCCTTGGAGAACTTGTCCATCTCGAAGACGCCCATGGGGCCGTTCCAGATGACGGCGGCCGCGCCGCGTAGCGCCTCGGCATAGGCGGAGACCGTCTCCGGGCCGATGTCCAGCACCATGTACCCGGGGGGCACCTGGGCAACGGGCACGTGGCGCGCCTCTGCATCGGCGGCGAACTGGCTCGCGGCCACGACGTCACTCGGGATGAGCACGCGCACACCCGCAGCGCGGGCACGTTCAAGGATTCGCCGCGCGATGGCCACCTGTTCATCCTCGACGAGCGACATCTGCACGTTGATGCCCTCGGCCTTGAGGAAGGTGTTCGCCATGCCGCCGCCGAGCACGAGGACATCGAGCTTCGGCAGCAGGTGCTCGATGGCCGGGATCTTGGTCGAGACTTTCGCCCCGCCGATCACTGCCGCGAAGGGCCGCGGCGGGTTCGCGACGAGCGTGCTCAGGTAGCGCACTTCCTTCTCCAGCAGGAAGCCGGCGACCGCGGGCAGGTAGTGCGTCACGCCCTCGGTCGAAGCGTGGGCGCGATGCGCGGTGCCGAAGGCATCGTTCACGTAGATGTCCGCGAGGGACGCGAGCTGGCGCGCGAACTCCGGGTCGTTCGCCTCCTCCTCCTTGTAGAAGCGGAGGTTTTCGAGCAGCACGACGCGTCCCGGCGAAGCCGCATCGACGGCATCCCTCGCAACCTCGCCGATGCAGTCCTCGGCGAAGAAGACATCCTGTCCGAGCAGGTTCCCGAGCCGCCCGGCGACCGGTGCCAGCGAGAGCGCGGCATCCTTGCCCTTCGGCCGCCCAAGATGCGAACAGAGGACCACGACGGCGCCCTGCTCCTGCAGGTAGCGAATGGTGGGCAGCGATTCGCGGATGCGCGTGTCGTCGGCGACGGCGCCGTTGGCGAGCGGCACGTTCAGATCCGCTCGGACGAGCACGTGCTTGCCCGCGACGTCGATGTCGCGGACCGTCTTCTTGCCGATACCGTCGTCCGTCATGCTTTCGTGCCCTCCGCGGCGATCCCGCGCCGCTCGACGTCCATGACCTTGGCGACGCGGCGTTCGTGCCGGCCGCCTTCGAATTCGTTCGTGAGGAACGCGCGCAGGATGTCCTCGGCGACGCCGCGGCCTACTTCCCACGCGCCGAGCGCGAGGACGTTGGCATTCGCATGCTGCCGGGCGCGCGCGGCGCCCCAGCTGGTGTGGCAGAGGGCCGCGCGGACCCCGGGGACCTTGTTCGCGGTGATGCTGATGCCTACGCCGTTGCTGCAGAGCACGATGCCAAGGTCCGCCTGCCCCGCCGTGACCGCGCGCGCGACCGGCTCGCCGAAGTCCGCGTAATCGACGCTGTCGGGCCCATGCGTACCGAAGTCGTTGACGCTGTGGCCCCATCCCTGGGCCGTCTCCACGAGAAATTGCTTCAACTCGTAGCCTGCGTGGTCCGAACCGAAGGCAAGAATCACCAGTTGGGCCTCGAAGCGTGCGGGTGAATCCAGTATACGTTCGGCGCGGGCGTGGTCGACTAACACGGGGCGCTAGGGCCGGTCCATGCGCATTGCGGCCAGCGGCGGGACACCCCTTTGGCCCGCGATGCCGTCGGCGCCGGGCCCGAGCACCCGCGCGAGCTCCTCGCCCTGGAGCGTTTCAACCTCGAGGAGCGTCACCGCGAGCCGGTCCAGAAGGTCGCGGTGCTCGGTGAGGATGGCCTTCGCCCGCGCCGCGGCGTCGAGCACGAGGGCACGCACCTCCTCGTCAATGACCCTGGCGGTCTCTTCGCTGTAGTCGCGCGTCTCGGAGATCTCGCGGCCGAGGAAGATGAGCTCCTCACTCTTGCCGAAGGTGAGCGGGCCGAGCCGTGCGCTCATGCCCCAGCGCTTCACCATCGCCCGGGCGATGCGCCCGACCTGCTCGATGTCGTTCGATGGCCCGGTCGAGGCGGTGCCGTACACCAGCTCCTCGGCCGCGTGCCCGCCGAGCGCCGCGCAGAGCTGGTCGCGGAGCATATCCGGGGTCTTGAAGTGCGACTCTTCGGCCGGGAGGAAGCGCGTGTACCCGGCCGCCACCCCGCGGGAGACGATCGTGACTTTGTGCGGCCGTTCGCCGTGCCGGGTGAAGTGCGCGACGACGACGTGGCCGCCTTCGTGATAGGCGGTCAGGCGCCGTTCCTCGGCGGTGAGCAGGCGGCTCTTCCGCTCGGGGCCCGCGAGGACCCGGTCGACGGCCTCCTCGAACTCGGTCATGCCGATGGTGTGCAGGTCGCGGCGCGCCGCGAGGATGGCGGCTTCGTTCACGAGGTTCGCCAGGTCGGCGCCCGTGAACCCAGGCGTGGTGCGCGCGATCTTCTCGACGGAGACATCGTCGGCCAGCGGCTTGCCCTTCACGTGGACCTTGAGAATGGCTACGCGGCCCCGCACATCCGGCGCATCCAGGACGACTTTGCGGTCGAAACGGCCGGGGCGCACGAGGGCGGGGTCGAGAATGTCGGGCCGGTTCGTCGCGGCGATGACGACCACATTGGTGCCCGGCTCGAAGCCGTCCATCTCGACGAGGATCTGGTTCAGCGTCTGCTCGCGCTCGTCGTGCGAACCCCCGAGCCCGGTGCCGCGCTGCCTCCCGACGGCGTCGATTTCGTCGAGGAAGACGATGCAGGGGGCGTTCGCCTTGGCCTGTTCAAAGAGGTCGCGCACGCGGCTGGCGCCGACGCCCACGTACATTTCCACGAACTCGGAGCCGGAGATGCTGAAGAAGGCAACACCGGCTTCGCCGGCGACGGCGCGAGCGAGCAATGTCTTGCCCGTGCCCGGCGGGCCGAGCAGCAGGATGCCCTTGGGGATGCGCGCGCCCAGTGCGGCGAACTTCGCCGGGTATTTCAAAAACTCGACGACCTCGTTCAGCTCCTGCTTCGCTTCGTCTACACCGGCCACGTCGTCGAAGGTGACGGCGACCTTGCTCCCGCTCACGAGCCGCGCGTGGCTCTTGCCGAAGGCGCCGGCCTGCGCCCCGGCGCGGCCGGACTGCTTGAAGAAGAACCAGATGAGCACCCCGAAGAGAAGCAAAGGCACGATGTTGAGGCCGATGCCCAGGGCCGTGGACCAGCCGCTGGCGCTGTCCTTCTCGAAGGCGAGATCCACGGACGGGGTGCCCGCGGGCGCCACTTCGCGGCTCAAGAGGATGCCTTCGTTGCGGAGGACTGCGACGAGATCGACGTTCGCGGCGACGCGGGACTGCCGCACGATGGGCCCGCCCTCGGAGAGGTAGGTCGCGGTCAGCGTTTCACCCTTCACGGTGATCCGCTCGACGTCCCCGGCGCGAACGTCCTCCAGCAGTTTCCCGAACGAGACACCCTTCGGCGTCGCGTCCTCCGAAGGGAAGAACGAGAGGAGCACGAAGAAGGCGAGCGTAACGATTGCGCCCAGCAGCAGGAGCAGCCAACTGGAGCTGGTGCGCGGGGCCGGGGCAGCGCTATCGGGCATAGCGCCAAGTTTGGCCGCCACGCACCCGGAAGGCGAGGGCCGTTGCACCGTGTTCCGCCCGCCCGAAGGGCCCGACTGGGCCGCGCCACCGATGCGGCGGCCGTCTGTTGCCCCTCCACCGTTTTGCCGAAGACGGGCTCGTTCGAAGGTTCGCGACCGCACGGCCAGACGCCTGATTCGTGGCCACGCCCGTCCCCGCCACGATGGTCACAACGCGAAATGTGACAGCTCCGTGACCGCATCGCGCGATGGCTGTGACACCCGCCGCGCAGCATCGGAGGCAGCGGCCACGTGCGCCGCACAGAGGAGAGAGCCATGCAGCCAACCAACGAACTCACCTTCGCCCCTATCCCCGCGGCACCTGCCCGGGCGGGAGCCATCCCGGCCGCAGCCGCCGCCGGCGCCATCATCCAGCTGGACGCCGTGACCCGGGTGTACGGGAGCAACGGCACCCGCACCATCGCCCTCAATGGCGTGTCGCTCACCGTGCGGCGTGGGGAGATGGTGGCGGTGATGGGCCCATCGGGCTGCGGTAAGACCACGCTGCTCAACTGCGCCAGCGGCCTCGACGACGTGACATCGGGCACGGTGCGAATCGCCGGGCAGGACCTCGCGACCCTCAACGACCGGGCACGCACGGCCTTCCGCGCACACAACATGGGCTTCGTCTTCCAGACCTACAACCTCCTTCCCGTCCTTTCGGCGGTGGAGAACGTCGAGCTGCCGCTGGTTGTCTCGGGGGTCTCACCCCGGGAGGCCCGCCGCCGGGCGCAGGACGCGCTCGTGCGCGTCGGGCTCGCGGCGCAGGCATCGAAGCGGCCGGCCCAGCTGAGCGGCGGACAGCGCCAGCGCGTGACCATCGCGCGCTCCCTGGTGAACGAGCCCGAGATTGTCTGGGCGGATGAGCCGACCGGCGCCCTCGATTCGCGCACCGCCGACGACATCATCACGCTCATGGAGACGCTCAACGAGGACCACGGCCTGACCTTCGTGATCGTCACCCACGACCCCACGGTCGGGTCGCGCTGCCACCGCATCGTGCACATGCGCGACGGCGAAATCGTCAACGAGGAGCGGACGCGGTGAACGAGCTATTCGGCATCCCGACCTTCACGATCATGGTCGTGCTCGCCAGCCTGCTGGCGTTGGCGGTCGCCACCGTCGCCGTCATCGGCGCGAGCAACCGGACGATGTTCCGCATGGGCGTTCGCAACCTCCCCAGGCGCGGGCTCCAGACGGCGCTGGTGGTCACGGGCCTCTCGCTCGCGACGCTGATCACCACGGCCGCGTTCGTCACGGGCGATACCATCGACCATTCGCTCACGCGCGACAGCTACCGCGTGCTGGGGCGGACCGACGTCGACATCAGCTGGAACGGCGAGCGCCAGTTCGGTGCCGATGGGGGCGCCAACGCCGACGGCGAACGCGCGTACGTCTCGGCCGCGGTCGTGCCGGCGCTCGAAGCGGCGTTCGCGAACGACCCGGACATCGAGACCTTTCTCCCGTTCCTGGCGAAGGCCGTCGCCGTTGTGGATACGCGCAGCGGACGCGCGACGCCCGAAGTCGCGCTCACCGGCATCGACCCGGCCCGCATCGACCGCGCAGGCGGGCTGCACGCGACGGACGGCTCGCGCGTCAGCGCGTCCGCCCTGCGGCCGGGCGAGGCCTACCTGAGCGAGAGGGCCGCCGGGGAGCTCGCGGCGGACGCGGGCGATGTCGTGACCGTGCACGCCGGCGGCGCCCCCCGGGACTACCGCGTGGCCGCCATCGTTCGCGACGAGCTGGCGTCGGGGGTCGCCGGGCTGCAGTACTCCAGCGCCCCGGGCGGGCTCGTGGTTCCCCTCGCCGAGGCCCGCGACCTGCTGGGCATGGGCGGCGACGCGATCGATTCGCTCACCGTTTCGCTGCGGGGCGATGCGCGGTCGACCCTTGGCCGCGGCGAACCGGCGGCCGCGCGCATCGATGCCTACCTGCGGGGCGAAGGCGCCAGCCTCTTCGTCGCCACCGGTGGCATGGAGACGGGGCGGACGGTCGAAGTGCACGCCGTCAAGGCCGACCTGGTGGCGCAAGCCGAATTCTTCGGCAACCTCTTCACCACCTTCTTCCTGGTCCTTGGGCTCTTCTCCATGGCTGCCGGCGTGATGCTGATCTTCATGATCTTCGTCATGCTCGCCGCGGAACGGAAGGCGGAGATGGGCATGGCGCGGGCCGTTGGCGCGCAGCGTGGCCACCTCGTGCAGTCTTTCGTCGCCGAGGGCGTGACGTATGCGCTGCTGGCGGGAGTCATCGGTGTGGCGCTCGGCGTGGGCGCGTCGTTCGGCCTGACGCGGGGGCTTCTGCCTCTCGTCGGCGGGGATTACTACAGCCTGATCGAATTCGACCTGACGCCCACCGCGCTGATCATCGGCTACAGCCTCGGCGTCGTCATCACGTTCGCGACCGTGCTCTTCGCCTCGCTGAAGGTGACGCACGTGAACATCGTGGCCGCCATCCGCCAGCTTCCCGAGGACGTGCGCCGAGAACCGCGCCAGGGCACGCGGTGGGCGTGGGTGGCGGCCGGTGTACCGGCCCTCGCGCTCCCGCCGCTGGGGATCTGGCTGGTCGCCCGCAAAGGGTTCGGGCTGCCCTGGGCGTGGGTCATCGGGCCGTCCGGGCTCGTGCTCGGGGCACTCCTCATCGCCCTCGGCCGGGCGAGTGGGACGCTGTTCCCGTTCTCCTTCGGGATGTCGTTGATCCCGCTGTCCGCGGCGGGGCTCGCGCGGTACCACGGCTTGCCAAACCGGCCGCTCTGGACGGGGACGGGGGCCCTCCTCGGGGCGTATTGGCTGCTGCCGCCGAACCTCCACGACCGCCTCTTCGGCGAATTCAGCTCCGACCTCGAGATGTTCGTGCTCTCGGGAATCATGATCGTCGTGAGCTTCACGCTCGTGATCGTGTTCAACGCCCGGCTGCTCGTGGCCATGTTCTCACCCGGTGGCGGCCGTGCGCGGTACGTGCGAAGCGCGGCGGTTGCGACGGGCGCCGTGGCGGCGGCCGCAGCCGGCGTCGCCATCGGCGAGCGGGGCGATGGGTTGGGCTCGTTGTTCTACCTGCTCGCCGGCGTGCTGGTGCTGGCCGCGTTGCTTGCCTGGGCGTCCGCCCGATTCGCGTCGCTGGCGCCCGCGCTGAAGATGGCTATCGCCTATCCGCTGTCGAACCGCTTCCGAACGGGCATGACGATCGCGATGTTCTCGATCATCGTGTTCTCTCTCAGCGTGTTCAGCATCATCCTGGCGAACTTCGACTCCGCCTTCCTCGGACGGGAGGCACGCGGAAACCTGGATGTGGTGGCGAGGGCGAACCCTGGTCAGCCGCTGCCGGACCTGTCCGCCGCCATCCAGGGAACGAGCAGCGACGGCGGCATCGCCGCGGTGGGCAGGGTAACGCTCCCCACCGCCGGGACCCTGGTTAAGGAAGTCTCCGACGCGGGCGAGCCGAAGCCATATCCGGTGCTCGCGGCCGATGACGCGTTCCTCGATGAGCTCGCGCCCACGCTGGATGCCTTCGCGCGCGGATACCCGGATGCCGCCGCCGTGCTCGCCGCGGTGCGCACGGGCGCCGGCCTCGCGCTCGTCGATAACGCCGTGATCGGCGTCAACATCAACGACCGGTACGAATGGACGGCCGCGGGCGTCGAGGTGACCGCTCACCGCTTCGATCCCTTCGAACTCCAGGTTACGAATGCCGCGACGGGCGCCACGCGCACGGTGACGGTCATCGGCGTCCTGCGGGCGAGCCTGCCGGGCGACATGATCGGCGGCGTATACCTGAACGAGGGCGACTACACCCCGTTCGCGGGGACGCCCACCTATGGGCGCGCCTTCCTTCGCCTGCACGACGAAGGGGACGCGGCGGATGTCGCCGCCAACATCGAGGCCCGCCTCGCGACGAGCGGCGTCGACGCCGACAGCATCCAGCAGGTGCTGAAGGATCTCGGCGCGCGCGACCTCGCGCTCAACCGGATGTTGCAGTCGTTCATGGCCCTTGGGCTGGCAGTGGGCATCGCAGGGCTCGGCGTCATCGCCTTCCGGTCGGTCGTGGAGCGGCGCCAGCAGATTGGGATGCTGCGGGCGATCGGCTACCAGCGCGGGACGGTGACCCTGACCTTCCTGCTGGAGTCGAGCTTCGTCGCGGCGATGGGCATCCTCTCGGGCATCGCCGGGGGGGCGGTCCTGGCGCGCAACCTCCTCACGAGCGAGGCATTCACCGACGGGGCGACCATCCAGTTCGCGATGCCGTGGGCCGAGCTCGTGGCGGTAGCGGCCGTGGCGATGGCATTCTCGCTGGCGATGACGTGGTGGCCGAGCCGGGGTGCAAGCCGCGTGCCGGTGGCCGACGCCCTGCGCTACGAGTAAGCGTTGGCATGAACACGGGAAGGGCCGGTGCATGCGCGCCGGCCCTCCTGTCATGGCCACAGCAGGGGATCAGCCTCGCTGGGGCCGCGCGGCGCCGATGAGTTCGCGAATATCTTCGACGCGGTTCGCGTCCATCCACGCGCGGATGCCATCGAGGATGTCGAGCGGTGCGCGGGGGTTCGCGAACGTCGCCGTGCCGACCTGGACCGCGCTTGCCCCGGCCATCAGGAACTCGATCGCGTCCTCGCCGGTGGAGATGCCCCCGCAGCCGATCACGGGCACGTGCACCGCGTTCGCGACGTCATAGACGATGCGCAGCGCGATTGGCTTGATTGCGGGGCCGCTGAGGCCGCCGCGGGCGCGCGGGAGCACGGGTTGGCGCGCGCGGATATCGATCGCCATGCCGAGGACCGTATTGATGGCGCAGATGGCGGCGGCACCCGCCTCCTCGCAGGCTACGGCCAGCTTCACCGGGTCGGTGACGTTGGGCGTCAGCTTCACGATCACGGGGAGGTCGGTGTTGCGCACGGCGGCGCGTGTGGCGCGCGCCGACGCCTCGATGTTCTGGCCGATCTCAAGTCCGCCGGAATCGACATTGGGGCAACTGATGTTCAGTTCGAGCGCGGCGATGCCGGGCACGCCATCGAGCATGCGCGCCATCTCGCCGAATTCATCGACCGTGTCGGCGGCGATGTTCGCGATCACCGGGATGTCCCACTTCTCCCAGAGCGGCGCCATTTCGGTGATGACCTTGTCGATCCCGATGTTCTGCAGGCCGATGGAGTTCAGCATGCCCGAAGGCGTTTGGGCGACCCGCGGCTGGCGGTTTCCCTGGCGCGACTCCATGGTGATGCCCTTGGAAACGACGGCGCCGAGCGCGTTCACGCCCCACTGCTTCGCGAACTCGATCCCCCATGAGAACGTCCCGGAGGCGGGCATGACGGGGTTCGTGACGAGCAGGCCGGTCTTGTGGGTGGGCGCGAGGTCGATCTGGAGGCTGGGGGGCATCGCCCCTGAGTGTACGTCAACACTCCCGGGGGCGGAACGCGAAAACGGCCCGCTCATGGCGCGAGCGGGCCGTCCGAATGCGTCCGGTACCGGGGGCTACGAAAGGTCCTGCGATGTTTCCGAGCGGCGGCCGCGATACCGCGAGCCGTTGAGACTGAAGCTATCGCTATCCCACATCAGGTCTTCGTTCGAGTTTCGGAATTCACGCGCAACGCCGCAGCGCTTGCAGCGGCCAGAGCTGACAGAGCCGTTCGGCGTCTCGATCACCCAGTGGTGGCGGCAGACAGGGGACATGGTGGCCGCCTCGATGGGATGCATTTGTGCCATGGATTGTTCCTCTCTCCAATATCTACCGGACGGTAGGACTCTAGCAGATCCTTCCGGTCACCGTATGTGGGGCCATTCAAAGAACACGTAAACGGTTTGCATCGGCATCGCAGCCGGGCTACGATCAAGGTCGAGACCAGGCCGATGCGAGCGCGCCGCCCGGAGGCTGCGCCCATCCCGGTCCTCGCTTCAGCAGCCGCGCGGCGGCACCCCCGAAAGGTAGCGAGCACATCCCTATGACCTCTCCGCAGGCAGCGACCCATGACGACGTCATGGCTGCCCTCATGACCGTCAACGACCCCGAACTGCACGCGAGCATCGTCCGCCTGGGCATGGTGAAGGACGTCGTCCTCGAAGGCCGGGCCGTCCGCCTGACCGTCGAACTGACGACCCCGGCCTGCCCTCTGCGGGACACCATCGAGCACGACATCCGCACGGCGCTCGAGCCCATCGGCATCGAAAGCCTCTCCATCGCCTGGGGCGCCAACGTGCGCGCCTCAAATCCGAAGGAGGGCCAGAAGCCGGTCGAGAACGTGCGCAACATCATCGCCGTCGCCAGCAATAAGGGCGGCGTCGGCAAATCCACGGTCGCGACGAACCTCGCCGTCGCGCTGGCGAAGGCCGGCGCGCGCGTCGGGCTCATCGATGCCGACATCACCGGCCCGAACCTCCCCACGATGTTCGGCCTCCAGGCTGGCCTCCAGCGCGATAGCAGCGAGGGCCTGCGCGCCGTCGAACGGTATGGCGTGCACCTGGTGTCCATCGGCTTCTTGCTGCCGAAGGGCACACCCGTCGTCTGGCGTGGGCCCATGATCGGCAGCGCCGTGCGGCAGTTGCTCCACGACGTGCCCTGGCCCGAACTCGACTACCTCGTCATCGACCTGCCGCCGGGCACGAGCGACGCGGCCATGAGCATGGCCCAGGACGCGCCTATCGCCGGTGTGGTCATCGTCTCGACGCCGCAGGAAGTCTCCATCGAGGACGCCAGCAAGGCGATCTCGATGTTCGAAAAGCTCGATGTGCCGGTCTTCGGCATGGTCGAGAACATGAGCTATTTCGTCGCGCCCGATACGGGCACGCGGTACGACATCTTCGGGCACGGCGGCGCCCGCAACGCCGCGGACGAGCTGGGAATCGATTTCCTCGGCGAGATCCCGATCGAGCCGGCGGTCCGCCAGGACGCGGATGCGGGCACCCCCGTGGTGTACGCGCACCCGGAATCAGCCTCGGCGAAGGCACTCGAACACATCGCGGGCCTTGTCGCGGCTCGCATCAGCGTCCTCCAGAGGATGGGAGTCTAAGTCTGTGTTGAACATTTTTCCCCGCCGGAAGGATCTCCCGGCGCAGGTTGATCCCGAGCCGGAGCGCGAAGCGCCGCCGGAGCCATCGCCGGCCGTTATGGCCGAGCTCGACGAAGCGGCCGAGGAGGGCCGCCGCCGCACGCGCCGCGGCTCACGCGGTGGGCGCGGCCGCCGTCGCACCACCGAGGGCGCCGAAGGCGCCGAAAGCATCGAAGGGGCCGAACCCGCGCCTGAGTCAGGCGAGAGCGTCGAAGCCCCACTCGCCGCCGAGGCGCCCGCTCGCGCCCCTCGCCGCCGCACCCCCAGGGCCGCGGCCGTCGCCGAGGTGACGGAGGCCGCCACGCCGGTGGAATCCGAGATCGCGGCCGAGGAGCCGAAGCCCCGTCGTTCTCGCGCACGCGGCAAGCCGGAAGTGGCGGCGACCGAGACCCAGGCCGAACTCCCTGTCGCGGAGCCCGCCCGGCCCGCCCGGGCGCCGCGCGCGGCCGCGACCCCGTCAGCGGCAGCGCCGGCCGGCGAAACGTCCTCGATCCTCCGGGCCATGGAGCGCCAGTCGGCGCAAATCGAGCAGCTGCTCCGCCTGCAGGAAGAGAACGCCCGCCGCGGCGGTGGCGGCGGCACGGGCGGCACGATGGCCCCGCCGCAGCGCGTCGGCGTCTTCGTCGATGCCGCGAACATCGAGCTTGCCTGCGACCGCCTCCGTGCCCGTTTCGACTGGGGCAAGGTGCTGCGCATGCTCACGCGTGATCGCCAGCTGATCCGCGCGGTGGCCTATTCGCCCGTGCACGACGACCCGGGCGTGAGCATCGAGACGCAGCGCTTCGCTGAACCGTTCCTCGGCCGCGGTTTCAAGGTCGTCACCAAGGCGCTGAAGCGGTTCTCCGATGGCAGCGTGAAGGCGAACGTCGATATCGAGCTCGCGCTCGATGTGGTGGCGATGCTCGACCGGCTCGACGTGGTCTGCCTGGTCTCGGGCGATGGCGACTTCCAGCCGCTGGTGGAGTTCGTCCAAAGCCGGGGCGTGCGCTGCGAGGTCGTGGCCGTCGCCCAGAGCGCGGCGATGAACCTGAAGAACGCGGCTGACGAATACATCGACCTTGCGCAGGCGCAGCGGCTGAAGGAGATCCGCGTCTAGCGGGTCCTCCTGCATCCAGAGCGCATTCACGAGGCGGCTCCTTCGGGGGCCGCCTCGTTCGTTCGATCGCGCTTTTCTCGGATGGCTCGCGAAGCCCACCAGCCATCAGCGCGAAGAACGCGACCACCACGGTGACGCCGTAGAGGAGCCACACGCCAACCCCCAGAGGCAGGGACAGTCGCGTACGGCTCGATTCCGACGAGCCGTACGCGTGATGGAGGGAGACAACGGCGGGCACGAAAAAGGCCGCCCGGGAGGCGGCCTTCGTATGTGAGTGGTTGGTGGAGCTGAGGGGATTCGAACCCCTTACCTCAACACTGCCAGTGTTGCGCTCTCCCGATTGAGCTACAGCCCCAACCGTCGCACCCGCTCAGCAGGCACGAAGGTGATCCTAGCAAGCACCGCGCCAACGGTCACGCGGGCTACTTCCGGGTGCGCGGGTCGAGCGCATCGCGCAGGCCATCGCCCAGGAAGGTGAAGCAGAGCATAAGCACGGCGATCATGATGCACGGCCAGATCACGAGCAGGTTGTTCGTGTAGATCTTCGCGTAGCCGTCGTTGACGAGCGTGCCCAGGCTTGCGAACGGCGCCGGCACGGAGAGCCCGATGAACCCGAGCGCGGCTTCCGCGAAGATGCGCGTCGGGATGCCAAAGGTGACGGCGACGATGACCGTGCTCAGCGTGTTGGGCAGCATGTGCACGCGGACGATGCGCCATTGGCTCGCGCCCACGCTCCGGGCCGCCATCACGTAGTCCGATTGCTTGAGCGAAAGAATCTGCCCGCGCACGAGACGGCACACCGTCACCCAGCTGACAAACGAGATGGCCAGCACGGTGGCGATGAGCACGCCCGAGAATCCCGGTATCTGCGGGTCGCCCGTGCCGATGATGGGCCACCCACGCCCGAACAGGACCTGGCGGAAGAGGATAATCATGAGCAGGTCGGGGAAGGCGTAGGCCATGTCCGTGATCCAGACGACGACCTGGTCCGTCTTCTTGCCGCCGAGGGCGGCGAGCATGCCGAAGGTGATCCCGAGCGCGACGACGACACCTTCCGCGAGGAAGCCGATCTTGAGCGAGAAGAGCGTCCCCTGGAGGAGACGGGACCACATATCCCGCCCGAGGTTGTCGGTACCGAGGAAGTGATCGGCGCTGGGCTTCTGGTCGATGGCGCTGTAGTTGTTTTCGTCGTAGTCGTAGCGGCGCACCGCG
This sequence comes from Dehalococcoidia bacterium, assembly GCA_041910095.1. GTDB lineage: Bacteria > Chloroflexota > Dehalococcoidia > Tepidiformales > Tepidiformaceae > Amarobacillus. The sequence goes on along the minus strand of JAYRRO010000131.1, from coordinate 23,008 downwards.
GGGACGGCTTCGGCGAGCACGGAGAGGAGCAGGATGAAGCCCAGGATCGCACCCGAAACGACCGCCAGCCGGTTCTGACGCAGCCGCAGGAACGCCTGGCTCCAAAGGCCGCGTTGCCTGGTGAAAACCTGCTGCTGGGTGAAGTCGAATGGCTGCGCGATGGTCGACATAGATGGTCTTTCTAGAGCCTGATCCGTGGATCCACGATAGCGTACGTGAGGTCCACGATGAGGTTCATGACGCTGATGATGACGGCGAAGAACACGGTCGTACCCATGATCACGCCGTAGTCCCGGTTGATGACGGATTCGATGAACGACCGCCCGAGGCCCGGGATGCTGAAGGCGCGTTCGATGATGAACGAGCCGGTGATCAGGCCCGCGAAGATCGGGCCCGCGATGGTAAGCACGGGAATGAGCGCGTTGCGGATCGCGTGCCGCATGACCACCTGGAAGTGGTCCAGGCCCTTGGAGCGCGCCGTCCGGATGTAGTCCTGGCGCAGGACTTCGAGCATCGAAGCGCGCGTCACGCGGGCGATGAACGCGGCCGGCAGGAAGCCGAGCGCCACCGTGGGCAGCACCATCTGCTGCAGGTGCGTCATGTCGTGCCAGACCCAGCTCCAGTCCGTCACGCTGATCGGCCCGTAGTCCGAGCTCAGGACGTTGAACCAGTCCAGCTTGAGCGCGAACGTCCAGACGAGGAACGGCGCGAGGATGAAGGGCGGCAGGGCCGCGCCCACCGTCGAGAGAAACACCGTCACGTAGTCCCAGCGGCCGTTCTGATGGAGTGCCGCCACGATGCCGAGCACGAGACCGGACGTAATGGCGAAGGCGAAGGCGTACAGGCCCAGGTGGAGCGACACCGGGAAACGGTCGGCGATGATCGCGCGGACCGGCCGGTCGTTGGAGAAGGAGACGCCGAGGTCGGCCTTCGCGAGGTTGCGCATGTAGTGGACGTACTGCTCGCCGAGGGTGCCATCGAGGTTGTACTTCTCCTCGAGGCGAGCGCGCGTGGCCTCGTTCAGCGGGCGATCGCTATCGAAGGGGCCGCCCTGGACGGCGTGCATGAGGAAGAAGGTGACCGTGACGACGGCGAGCAGGAGTGGGATCAGAGCGAGAATGCGGCGGATGGTGTATCCGACCATGGAGTTGACTCCAGGAGACTGCGAAGGGGGCGAGGCCGAACGGCCTCACCCCCTTCGCCGTTAGTCCGAAGCTGCGAACAGCGACGGGATTATTTCTTGGACGTGGCCCAGTTCTCCGGGTTCCAGTCGCCCATGACGAAGGTGTCGCCCGCGCGCTTGCTCTCCTTCATGCCCGTGATGTAGGGCTTGATGAGGCGCAGGCCGCTGACGTGCCAGAGCGGCAGATTGCACTGGGCGTTGGTCACGGCCAGCTTCTCGGCTTCCTGGTACTGCTTGCGGCGCTCTTCGTCATTCTGGTTGGTCTTGGCCTTCTTGATGATGTCATCAAGCGCCGGGAGGCTGCAGCCTTCCTTGTTGATCGAACCGCCCGTCTCGCGGAGACCGATGTACCAGTTCTCCGGGTCCGGGTAGTCCTCCTGCCAGCCGGCGATGACCAGCTGGAAGGCGCCCGTGTTGTAGCGCGTCGAGCGCGTCTTCGAATCGACGAACTCAAGGTCGACGTCGATGCCGAGGTTCTTCTTCCACTGGTCCTTGAGGAAGGAGCCAAGGTCCTTGTTCTCAGCCGTGTCGTTGAGGAGCAGGGTGAGCTTCGGGAAGTTCTTGCCATCGGCGTAGCCGGCCTTGGCGAGGGTGGCCTTCGCCTTGGCGGCATCGAAGCCGACCTCGGCCTTGAAGGCGTTCAGCGGCAGGCCCGAGCGGTCCGGCGGCATCCAGTTCGTCGTCGGCGTCTGCACGCCCTTGAAGACGACCTGGTTCATGGCGTCACGGTCGACCGCCTGCGAGAGCGCAATCCGCAGGTCCTGGTTCGAACCGACCTGGCCCGCGCGCTGGTTGAACGCGAGGCCGAAGGTGCGCGTCGCCGGGAACTGGTTCAGTTCCTTGCTCAGGTTGGAGTCAGCCTTCACCGCCGGGAATTCGGCGGCGGGGAGGACGGTCGCGTCGATTTCGCCGGCGCGGTAGGCCTGCGTGGCGACGGCCGGGTCGTCGATGTAGCGAAGGACGATCTTCTCGACCTTGGGCTTGTTCGCGCCACTCCAGTTCGGGTTCGGCACGAGTTCGAGCGAGTTCTTCTCGGTGTACTTGGACGGCATGAAGGGGCCGGTGTAGACCGACTCCATCGGGCCAGGCCACTTGTCGTCGATCTTTGCGACCTTGTGGGTCGGGGTCGGGAACGTCGGCCACATCGTGAGGATGGTGGTGAAGGTCGGCTTGGGCTCGAGGAGCGTGATCTCAAGGGTGAGCTCATCGATGGCCTTCACGCCGACGCCCGCGCGGAGCTGTTCCTTCTTGGCGGCGTCTTCCTTGGTCGCTGCGGCGTACTCGTGGCAGCCCTTGACGGTGTCATCGAGAACGAACTCGTAGTGCCCCGCGATGTCCGGGTTGCACGTGCGCTGGATGCCCGCGACGAAGTGCTCGGCCTTAATGGCCTGGCCATCGGACCACTTGAGGCCGCTCTTCAGCTTAATGGTGTAGGTCTTGCCATCGGAGCTGATCTTCGGCATGCCGTCGGCGAGCTCAGGCTGCGGCTTGTTCTGGAGGTCCAGCATGTAGAGGCCGCGGTTGACCATGTAGAAGTGGGAGATGTCCTGCGCGAAGTCCGAGAAGTGGGGGTCCCACGATTCGAACTGGAGGGCGCGGATGGTGATCGTGCCCTTCGGTGCTCCGCCCGTGTTCGGGGCAGCCGTGGCGGAACTGCCGGCGGGGGGCTGGGTTGCGGTGTCCTTGTCGTCGTCATCGTCGCCGCAGGCCACGGCGATCGAGAAGACTCCGAGGACGGCGAGGATGCCGAGGAGCATCCGCCATCGGGATCTGGTCATCGGTTTGGGTTCCCTCCTCTTGCGATTAGACCGATCGGTAAGTTCGCGCGCTGCGATTGCTCTGTCAACAAACCTTAACGCGCAACGCGCTCAGGACTCCCTGTTCTGTCCCGGCGGATGCCTCCTTTCCCGGATCTTTGGTGGGCCAGCATACGCCGCGAACACAAGCACATCCATCGCGTCTATGGGTGTATACGCTGCCCGGCCCCGAGAGGTTCGCCCAATCGCCTGTTCGCCCCTGTTCCGCAATCCTTTTACCCTGACTGCAAACGATCCGACGGAGACCTCCATGCGCGTCCTGGCCATCGTCAGCGTGCTCGGCCGCGACCAGAAGGGTGTGGTCGCACGTATCAGCACCTACCTGGCCGAGCGCGATGTGAACATCGAGGACATCGAACAGCGCGTCGTGCGCGGCCAGTTCCTGATGGACATGCTGGTCGATATCACCGGCGCGTCCGTCACGCTCGACGAGCTCATCACCGGCCTCCTCGGCATCGGCCAGGACATCGGCATGGAGATCCGCGTGGCGCTGCACGGCGCGCGCGACCGCAAGCGCGTGGCCGTGCTTGTGAGCAAGGAAGCCCACTGCCTCGAGCAGCTCATCGCCGACCAGCGTGCCGGGGAACTCAACGGCGACATCGTGGCGGTCATCGGGAATCACGAGACCCTGCGGGAGCAGGCGGAGGCCGCCGGGGTGCCGTTTTCGTGGCACGCGAGCACCGACAAGGCGGAACACGAAGCGTTCCTCGTGCAGGAGTTGCAGGCCTGCCAGGCCGACGTGGTAGTGCTCGCGCGCTACATGCAGATCCTCACGGGGACCGTGGTGCAGCCGTTCGCGGGGCGCATCATCAATATCCATCCGTCGCTGCTGCCCTATTTCCCCGGCGCGAACCCGTACCGCCGGGCCTGGGAGGACGGCGTGCGCGTGACAGGCTGCACCGCGCACTTCGTCACCGAGGAGCTCGACGCCGGGCCGATCATCCTCCAGGACGTCTTCCAGATTGAGGTCGGCGTGGACACCGTCGAGGACGTTCGCTCCAAAGGGCGCGCGCTCGAAGGCAAGGTGCTGAGCCGCGCCGTGCAGCTCTACCTCAACAGCGAAATCGTCGTGATCAACGGCAAGGTCGTATTCAAGCCGGGGATGCGCACGCTGCTGCGGGATGTGGCAGGCCGCTAGTCAGGCGCAGCGCCCACAGCGCCCGTAGAGTTCCAGGCTGTGGCCATCGAGTTCGAAGCCGGCCGACTCGGCATTGGCGTGGATCAGCCGGTCAAGCTCGGCGTCCGCGAACTCCTGGACGCGGCCGCACTCGGAGCAGACCAGGTGGTGATGGTGGCCACCCTCGGAACGCTGGTAGCGCACGCTGCCGTCCTCGAGCACGAGCCGGCAGACCGCGCCCGTCTCCTGGAGCAGCTTCACGGTTCGGAAAACGGTCGCGCGCCCGACGGATGGGGCCGCGGCGCACAGCTCCTCAACCGTGAACGGCCCGCCCAGCCCAGCGACGGCATCGAGGATCGTTCGGCGGGGACCGGTCACCCGCGCGCCCGACCCGGCGAGCCGCGTGGTGGCGTCCGGCACGGTGGTCACGCTTCGATCCTAGGAAGGGCCGGAATGGGGTGTCAACGCGAGGCGGCGGGGTGTGCGAGCACACGCCACGCCATGGTCACGCCCTCGATGCGGCCGCGGTAGACATCGATCACGTGCTCGGGGCAGAGGCGGGTGGCGATGGCGCCGCGAGCATCGGGCGCGGGCATCAGCGCCCGCAGCGGGCCCAGCGTGGTCTCCACCGAGACCAGGCTCGTGCCGGGCGTCGAGGGTTCGCCAAGGTACTGGCAGAGGACGCAGGGTTCGAACACGCTCACCTCCCGGGGATGCGCCCCACGGTACCAGCCAGCGTCCCGATAATGCCGCCGTCCGTGTGAACGTCCGGCCGGTTGGTCCCCGGGCGGGAACCAGATTGCACGAAAGTCACGTTCTATTCCTCGCGGTCCGGTTCGCGGAGCAGCCGCCGCGTCTTCCAGTGCCGCCAGGCGAACATCGCGTGGATGCCCGGGGCCACCAGCAGCCACTCCACGAACGCACCCGCACGCGTGGGCAACGCGCGGAACACGACCACGTCGGTGAGGCGGCTCCCCGCGGCGGTCCGGCTCACGCGGTGCTGATGGCGCCACTGCCGGAACGGCCCGCGTTCCTGCACATCTTCCAGCAGGCGGCCCTCGTCCAATCGCGTGATTCGCGCCGTCCAGCGCACCGCGAGCGGCCCGAGACCGAGCGTGAACTCCTGGAGGTCGCCCGCGCGGGTCGGCGAAGGGGCGGAGATGAGGGTGAAGCGCGGAACCGGCGGCGAAATGCGCGCAAGATTCGCCACGTCCTGGTGGAAGGCGAACAACCGCTCCGGCGGCACGCGGTACGTCGAACTCCGAACGACGACGGTCACAGGTTCCTCCCGTTTCACCCTAAGACCCGAGACAATACCTTGACAACACATGGACAACCGTCCACTATCGGGCCATGAATCAGGAGCTGCTGCCTCCCGGCGGCCTCAAGATCGCGCTCGTCGAGCGGCTGACCGGGGTCGGCGTTCACACCCTCAGGGCGTGGGAACGGCGCTACGGCGTCCCGCGGCCGGCGCGCACCGAGGGCGGCCAGCGGCTGTACACCGCCGATGATGTTGATCTCGTGAAGCGCATGCACGGGCTCGCAGAGGCTGGCGTGGCGCTGCCGAGAGCGGCCGAGGCCGCTATCGCCGAACTCGCTGCCCGCCAGGCTTCCCAACCCGCGGACGGTGGCGTCTCATGCATTCGAACGCGCCTGCTTGAGGCGCTCATGCACTTCGATGACCGCACGGCGCATCTCGCATGGGCAGAGGCGCTCGAATTGCGGGACGTGCTGGCCATATTCGAGGAAATCGCGACCCCGGCGCTCGTCGACATCGGCGACGCCTGGCATGCCGGCCGGGTAACCGAGGCGCAGGAGCACTTCGCCTCCGCGTTTATCCGGTCGCGGGTCGATGCCCTGGCGCGGTCAGTGCAGGCACGGGAGGGTGCGCCCGTGGTGCTTCTCGCCTGCGCCGAAGGCGAACAGCACGAGTTGGGGCTGCTAATGGTCAGTGTGCTCCTGCGCTTCCAGGGGCTCGCGACGGTCTACCTCGGCGCCAACCTCCCGGCCGATGCGCTGCTCTCCACGGCGCGAGACCTGCGCCCGGCGGTCGCCGGGCTGAGCGCATCGACCGTGGACTCGGTGACGGCCCTGGCACCCCTCGTTCGCCGCCTGCGCCAGGAGGTCCCCGGTATGTCCGTCCTGCTCGGCGGGCGCGCCTTCCGGGACAGCGGGGTGTCAGCCATCGACGGAACGGAGATTGCGCCGGCAGCCCTCGGGCAGGCGGTCGAGCGGATCGCGCGCATCTGCCGCCCCAAGGAACGCCCGCGGGCCAAGGAGGAAGCTTCATGAAAGTTTGCGTCGCCGGTGGAACCGGCCTGCTCGGCCGCGCGATTGTGCCCGCACTGATCGACGCCGGGCACGACGTCGTCGTGCTCTCGCGTTCGAACCCCGCCGCCGACCCCATCGACCCCCGCGCGACATGGGTCCGGGGCGATGTGACCGACCCGGGCGGACTGGTCGAGCCGCTGCGCGGCATCGACGCCGTCGTTGACGCCGTGCAATTCCCGAAGTCGCCCGTTGAGAACCCGCGCAAGGGCTTCACGTTCGAACGGATCGACCTCGGGGGCACGAAGAACCTGGTCGATGCGGCAAAGGCGGCCGGGGTGCCGCGCTTCATCGGCCTCAGCGGTGCGGGCGCGGCCGAGGACGCCCGTTTCCACTGGCTGCGCTTCAAGTGGCAGGAGGAGCAGCACATCCAGGCGAGCGGCCTGACCTACACGATCTTCCGGCCGAGCTGGATCTTCGGGCCGCGCGATGTCTCGCTGAACCGGTTCGTGGGGTTCGCGAAGTTCCTGCCTTTCATCCCGGTCATCGGCGACGGCAAGACGCGGCTGAACCCGTTGTTCTCTGGCGACCTCGCGCGCCACGTCGCGAAGGCGCTCACGCTGGCAGACGCGGAGAACCGGATGTTCGAAATCGGCGGGCCCGAGGTCCTGACCATGGATGACATCATCCGGACGGCGCTCGCGGCCCGGGGCAAGAAGCGCTTTCTGCTCCACCAGCCGGCGTGGCTGATGAAGATGCTGGCCTGGGTGGCGCAGTTCATGCCGGGGCGGCCGCTTACGCCGGGTGCGATCGACTTCATCCTCATGGACCCGATCGCCGATACGGCAGCGCTCACGGCCACGTTCGGTCTTCCGCTGACGCCGCTCGCGGAGGCGCTGAAGACGTACTGACGCCTCATCGCGGACGAGAGAGCGCACCAATCGGCCATTTTCGCTGCGTATAGTGTCGCGTCATGGCAGAAGCTGGCTATCGTACCGGAGGCGGGCACGGGTCCTTCCCGCCGCGTGCGTTCGAAGCACCGCTTGAGGGCAGGTCCGTCGAGCTTGGACGCATCAGCGAAGCCGCGCAGCGAGCGCGCCTCGGCCGTCCGGCGGTGGTACTCCTCACCGGCGAACCTGGGTCCGGGAAATCCCGCCTGTTACGGGAGTCGGCCGGTCCGCTGCACGGGGCGTGGACCGTCGCCGAGGGCTACGCGCTCCCCGGGGGGGCGGTGCCTCCGTACTACGCCGTGGGCCGCGCGCTCCGGCGGCTCGCTCAAACGCACCCGGAGGCCCCCCTCGCGGCGGACGTGCTGGCGCTGCTGGACGCCTCCCCCGGGAACCCCGCCGCCGAGGCCGGCCTCACCGGCGACGCCGCCCGCATCCGACTCTTCGACGCCCTCGCGGCGTTCATCGATGCCATCGCGGCAAGCCAGCCCGTCGCCTTGGCCCTGGACGATATGCAGTGGGCCGGAAAGGACGACTGGGACGCCGTCGCGCACCTTGCCCGCGCGGCGCGTGGCCCGTTCGTGGCGATCGTGGCCGCCCGCGAGGGTGGACTGTGGGACCCAGGGTCGACGGCGGCGGCGGCGCTGGCGGAGCTGAATCGCACGCGTGCCCTCGCCGAGGTGCGCATCGGTCCCCTGGATGAGATGTCCGTGCGTGCGCTCGCTGCGAGCATCCTGGGCTCCCGCCCCGGGCCGCGGCTCGCGCGCATCATCATCGATGCGAGCGACGGGAACCCGTTTCTCGTGGAGGAAGTCCTCGCGCACCTTGAGCGCACGGGCGCAATCGTGGCCGGGGACAGTGCCAGCGAGACGCCCGGCGGCGACTTGGGCGTGCCCCCATCCATCGCACTGGCCGTAGCGCGCGTCCTTGAGAGCTTGAGCCCGGAGGCGTGCCACGCGATCCGGCTCGGCGCCGTGGCCGGCCGCACCTTCGAGGCAAGCGTGCTGGGCGCGGCGCTGACGCGCGAGGTGGCTCGGGAACTGGCCGGCCCGGCCGCGGGCGAGCTGGTGACACCGGCCGGGGCGAATACCTGGAGCTTCCGGCACGACCTGCTCCGCGAAGCCGTCCTCTCACGCATCGAACCGGCGGTGCTCATCGAGTCGCACGCGTTGCTCGCAACGGCGATTGAATCGGACACGGGCCGCGGCCCGGGGTCCGCGCGATTCGCGGCGCTCGCCCACCACCGCTTCTACGCGGGCCAGTACGCCGGCGCGGCCGAGGCGGCGCTGGCGGCATCAACGTCCGCGTCCGCCGCCTTCGCGCCCGAGGACGCCGTCGCATTCGCACGCTCGGCCCTGGCGGCCGCGGAACGAATCGACGCCGGCGACCCGGAGGCGGCCGGATTGCAGCGCGACGCGCTCGCCCGGCTGGCCGACGCACAGCTGGATGCGGGACACCTGGACCAAGCGGAGCGCAGCTTGGAACGCCTCATCATCGCGGCGGAGGCCGCGGAAGACGTGCGCATGGAGGGGCGGGCATGGCTCCGGCTGGGCATGGCCGCGCACCGCCGCGAAGACCACGAACGAGCCGTGCTCGCGCTCGGCAAGGCGCTTGCCGCGTCCGAGGGCGTCGTGGGGCAGGGGCCGGTCGCCGGGCGCGCGCTGGTGGAGCTGGCTTCCATCGCGGGGCTTTCGACCGCGCGCTACGGCTCGGCCGAGGAGTACGCGAACCGGGCGGTCGCCCTCGCGCGCAGCCTCGGGGATGGCGCGCTTGAAGCCGAGGCCCTCGTCGCGCTGGCGAACAGTCGCACGCGTTCGGAAGGCCCGCAGGCCGCCCGGCCGCTCCTCGAAGAGGCGCTCGCCCGCGCGGAGGCATCGAGCCAGGCCGGCCTTGCCGCGGAGACGGCCGCCGCGCTATCGAACAGTCACTACTGGTCGGGCGAGCTGCGCGCGGCCGAGCGATTCGGGCGGAAGCGGTTGCAGCTCGCGACGGCCGCGCATGACATCTTTGGGCTGCGGCACGCGCACTCGTGGCTCGCGCTGCTCGCGACCTCGCGGGGCGAGTGGGAGGAAGCGCGCAGGCTTCTCGCGGAGGCCGAACCGGTCCTCACACGGCTGGCGTCGCCCGAGCCGATGGGATTCATTCACGTCGTGCGGGCGTTCATCGAGCACCGTACCGGCAACGACGAGGCCGCGTGCGCCGAGATCACGCTCGCGCTTGAGATGCTGGAACCCCTCGGCGGCGGCACGCTCCTGTGGTACGGCGGGCTGGCGGCGCTCATCTTCGCCCATGCTGGCCGCCCGGAACAGGCACGGGCGCAGGTAGAGTTGCAGGAGGCGCGGCTGCGAGACCTCTCCGCTTCGGCGCTGCCGGCGCGCTCGGCGCGTGCCGCGCTCGGGCTCGCGTACGCCGCGCTGGAGGACCCGGCGGGTGCCGTGCGGCATGCCGGCCTCCTTGAGCCCTATCTCGATGACTACCACTGGACGCCCGTCCGGCGCACGCTGGCCGGCGCCGCCGCTCTCGCTGGCGCCACGGTCGAGGCCATCGCGCTGCTTCGCGAGGCCGAGGTCATCGCGCGCCGCGAGGGGCTGATGCCGGACCTCGGACTGGTGCTGCTGGAGCGCGGACAGCTGATGCCGCAGGGCGCGGAGCGCCGAAGCGTGATCGAGGAAGCGGAACAGGTGCTGGCAGCGCTCGGCATGCGGCGCGAAGCCGCCCTCGCCCGCGCGGCGCTGGCGGCACGCGGGCGGGCACTCCTCCCCGGGGGACTCTCCGCGCGCGAAGCCGAGGTCCTCCGGCTCGTCGCGATGGGCCGCAGCAACCGCGAAACCGCCACCGCGCTCGTCATCAGCGAGCGGACCGTCGTCAACCACCTCTCGCACATCTATGACAAGCTCGGCGTTGACAACCGGGCCGGCGCGGCGGCTTTCGCCGTACGCCACGGGCTCCTCGACGAGTAGTACGAAACCACCATCACTCCGAACTCACGGCCGGGTGGAAGTTGAGACGTTCCCTCGATGTCGGCCCGGAGAGCGGCGGGCATGCTCCTCTTGCCCGGTTTCGAACCGGGACACGAAGCAGGAGTCAACAACAATGCCAACGCCCGAACTGAAGCGATTCACGAACGCCGATGAGCAGCGCGAGTTCCCGAAGGGACACGCGGAGTTGGTCCACATCGCCGGCGGGACGGTAGGCCGCCTCTCCTTCGAGCCCGGGTGGCGCTGGTCGGAGCACATCAAGCCGATTGCGGGCACCGAACTCTGCGAGGCGCCGCACTTCCAGTACCACCTCTCGGGCGTGCTCCACGTCGTGAACGACGACGGCTCGGAGTTCGATGCGAAGCCGGGCGACGTGACGAACCTCCCCACGCACCACGACGCCTGGGTGGTCGGCGACGAGCCGGTGGTGGTGGTCGACTGGTCGGGGGCGACGCGGTACGCGCAGTAGCCCGCCGAAGGGGCCAGCGCCCGGCGCAATGGGTGCTGGCCCCCAGGCTGGTCCGCCGGTGAGGGGGCCGCGGGCGCTAGCCGCGACCCTTCGCCCGCGCCAGCGGTGCCACATCGAAGCGGAACGACTCAATCCGGACGTGACGTGTGCCGCGGAGGGAGCCCCGGAGCTTCCGCAGGTTCCGGTTGAGCAGGATGCTCGAAGCCCATCCCTTGCGAACCACCTCCGGCACGAGCAGGGTCACGTCGTGCGGGGGCGCCTTGAGCTGCTCCCCCACATAGACCGCGATGGGGTCGGCCACGTTGCGGTACGGCGAGTCGATGACGACCAGGGGGACGTTCGGGAAGTGCGTCGGCCAGCGGCGCGCGACCGTCGACGGCTCGTCGGCGTCCACCATCACGTGCACGGCAACGACATCGTTCGAACGTTCGCAGGCCGAGGCGAGCGCCATCGCGCTCGCGAGATTGATGTCGTCGATGGGCACGACGACACGGCCCGCGGATGCGCCGCGTGGCACGACATCGAGCACGGCGCCCTCGGGGATGTGCAGCGCGCGCGCGACCTGCCGGTAGAACCGCCCGATGAGCCCGGCGACGGTGGCGAGGATCGGGATGAGGAGGACAATCACCCACGCGCCTTCGGCGAATTTCGCGTGGAGGATGATGGCGAGCACGATGAACGTGACGGTTCCGCCAAGGCCGTTCACCACCGCGGCGCGCCGCCAGCCTTCGCCCTTTGCGTGCAGCCAGTGGAGGACCATCCCGCCCTGGCTCAGGGTGAACGACAGGAAGACGCCCAGCGCGTAGAGCGGGATGAGCCGCGTGGTGGTGGCGTTGAACGCGATGAGCAGAGCCACGGCGAGGAGCGCGAGCATCACGATGCCGTAGCTGAACACCAGCCGGTTGCCGCGCGCGTGGAAGACGCGCGGCATGTAGCCATCACGCGCGAGGATGGCCGCGAGCCGCGGGAAGTCCGCGAAGGCGGTGTTCGCCGCGAGCACGAGGATGCCCGCCGTCATTATCTGGAGCGCGACGAACAGCACGGTGCCATCGCCGAATGCCTCCGCGCCCAATTGCGACGGGACGGTGTTGTCCTCGGCGGGGACGAAGCCGAAGTGACGGGCGAGGACGGTGACGCCGAGGAAGAGCACGCCGAGGATGAGGCCCATCGCGGTCAGCGTCTGGGCCGCATTCCGGGCCGATGGCGCCTTGAACGCCTGCACGCCGTTGCTGATCGCCTCGACACCCGTGAGCGCGGTACAACCGTTCGCGAAGGCGCGCAGGAGGAAGAAGATGCCGATGCTCTCCGTCGCCACCAGGTGTTCGCGCGGCGTGCCGGCCGAGAGGGGGTTTTCGCCGTTCGCGAGCACACGGGCGAGCGCGACGACGATGGCCAGGCCCAGTAGACCCACGAACGCGTAGGTCGGGATGGCGAACACCGTCCCGGATTCGCGCATGCCGCGCAGGTTGATCACCGCCACCAGCAGCACCAGGCCGACGGCGATTTCGACCGCGAACGGCCGCAGACCTGGGTTCAGCGAGGCGAGCGCGTCCATCCCGGCGGCAACGGACACGGCCACGGTGAGGACGTAATCGATCAGGAGCGAAGCGGCCGCGATCAGCCCCGCCGTCGTTCCCAGGTTCTCGTGCGCGACGATGTACGCGCCGCCGCCGCCCGGGTAGGCGCGGACCGTCTGCCGGTAACTCACGACGACAACGGCGAGGAGCGCGCAGATCGCGACCGCGATGGGCAGGGAGTGCTGGATCCCGCCCGCGCCCGCCAGGATGAGCACGAACAGGATCTCCTGGGTCGCATAGGCCGTCGATGAGAGTGCGTCCGAGGAGAACACGGCGAGCGCCTTGATCTTGCTCAGCCGCTCGTTCTCCAGCATCCGGCTCGAGAGCGTCGACCCGATGATGCGGTCACGCGCGGCGTACCAGAAGCGTGCCCGGCCGACGCGGCGCTCGGCGTACTCCGTGGCTTCGAACTCGGTGCCGCCGGTTTCGACGATGCCCGGTCTCGGCCGCGCGATGTGGTAGCGGGTGATCCGGCCGGATGACTCGCTGGAGGTCGCCGGGGCGCGGGGGGGTGGGTCGATGCGGCTCATGCCAGGTCCCTTTCGGTGCGAACGGCACCTGCCCGGGCGTGGGTGCCAGGCAAACGGGTCACTGCGGCGCACGCTCGCGCCGGAAGATCGCGAGATACCCCTGGCGAGCGTCGCCAACGACATCAACCAGCTGCCAGCCGGCATCCAGTCGGCGGGCGATGTCCTCCAGGCACTCGGCAGCCGTCTTGTACGAGTCCGCCCAGTAGCTCAAGTGGGTAATCACCGCATCATGCTCACCCCCGGAAGCGTGCGGGCGCTGTTCGGGCCGGGACGGGTGCCGTTCGAGATCTGTCAGGAATCGTGACGGCGGCCCGGACACGCGTGCCCGGGTGCGCTGCCGTGGGGCCTGCAACGGGCATAAGCTGGTGCCCGTGGCCACTGTCCGGCTCATGAGCATCCCCCGGGCGCCCGCGTGGGCGCTGCGGCGAAGCTCCGGCGTCATCGCCGTTGCCGTCGCGCTCACCGTCACCACGGCCATCCTTGCCCCGCTGCTCAGCGAGCGGCACCTGCTGGCCGTTGCCCTGCTCTACCTGTTGATCGCGCTGATCGCTGCGGCCGCCTGGGGTTATGTCGTGGGTGGCATCGCGGCCCTCGCCGCCGACCTGATCGTGAACTTCTTCTACATCGAACCCGTGCACACGCTCACGGTGCAGAAGCCGGTCCACGCCGTGGCATTGATGCTCTACCTGGCCGTCGCGCTGGTCGGGGCATCGATGCTTGCGCTGCTGCGGCGGCAGGTCGAGCTGGCGACCGCGCGCCGGGCCGAGGCCGAGATGCTGCTCAAGCTCACCAGCGAACTGGCGCACGCGACCTCGCGGGTGGCACTCGAACGGCTTTGCGCGGCGGTGGCGCAGACGCTGCACGCACGCGGGGCGGCCATCCTGTCGCAGGATGGTGCCTGGCACATCCTGGCCACGACCGGCGACAGCCGTGAGGTGCTCTCGCGCGACGACCAGGCCCTCGCGACGGAGGTCGCTGCCAGTGGGGGCATCGTCCGCACCGGGGCGGCCGCGCGACGCGTGCGCCTGCCCGGGCCGGGCGACACGCGAACCTTCGTGCCCATCTCCAACCGCGCCGGCGCTCCCGCGGTGCTCCGCATTCGTGGCGAAATCGCCGCTCCCCGGCTGGTCGATATCGACGGCCTGCTGACCGCGTTCGGCAACGAAGCCGCGCTTGCCTTGGAACGCGTGCGCCTGGCTGCCGACGCCAGGCAGGCCGAGGAGTTGCGGCGCGCGGACGAGTTCAAGAACGTCATCCTCTCAAGCGTGTCGCACGACCTTCGCTCGCCGCTGACGGCGATCAAGGCGGCAGTCGGGAGCCTGCGGTCGCCGGGCACGGCATGGAATGACTCCGACCGCGCTGCCGTCCTCGCAACGATTGAGACGGAAGTCGACCGGCTCACCGCCACCGTTACCGGCCTGCTGGAGATGAGCCGGCTGGAAGGCGGCACGGTGCGCGCCCGCATCGAGCCCCTGCGTGTGCGGGAGCGGCTGGACGATGCCCGCTCCGCCGCACAGGCGGTCGGCGCCGGCCGCGTCGTCACCACCGACATCGAGGGCGACCCGTGGGTCCAGGGCGACGAGACCTTCCTGCTCCGCGTGCTCGGCAATCTCGTCGAGAATGCGGCCCGGTACTCAACGCCGGGCGGAAGCATTCGCCTGTGTGCCCGGGCCAGCGGGCCGCGCGTGCTCATCTCGGTCGCCGACGAGGGGCCCGGTGTCGCCCCGGCGGACCTGCCGCATGTCTTCGAGAAGTTCTATCGTGGCCGGGACGCCTCCGGGACGGCGCGAGGATCCGGCCTCGGACTCGCCATCGCACGAGCGATGGTTGAACTCTGCGGAGGTTCGATTCGCGTGGAGAACACGGGCACCGGGGCGGAGTTCACGGTCGAACTGCGGGCGGCCGTGCCGGCGGTGGCGCGATGAGCGGAGCGCACATCCTGCTCGTGGACGACGACCCGGCGATCCTTCGCGCGGTGCGCCGCGCGCTCGAAGCGCAGGGTTTCGCTGTTCGCAGCGCCGGGACGGGCAAGGAAGCGCTGGCCGCCTTCCGCGAGTTCCGGCCGGACGTCATCCTCCTCGACCTCCTCCTGCCGGACGGCGACGGCATCGACATCTGCCGCCGCATTCGCGACGAAGCCACCACGCCGGTCATCGTGCTGAGTGCCGTCGGCGACGACCAGCGCAAGGTTCTCGCGCTCGATAGCGGCGCCGACGACTACATCACGAAGCCGTTCAGTATCGAAGAGTTGCAGGCGCGGATTCGTGTGGCGCTGCGGCACGCGGCCCGTTCGCCCATCGAACCCGCCGTCGTGGCCGGACCGATCCGCATCGACCTCGCCTCGCGCACGGTGACCGTGGAAGGCGCAGAGGTGCGCCTGACGCCCCGGGAGTACGACCTCCTGCGGCTGCTCGCCGAGCACGACGGGCGCGTGCTGACGCAGCGGTACATCCTGTCGCGCGTCTGGGGGCCGGCCTACGGGGAGGAGGGGCACATCCTGCGCACGTTCGTACACCAGCTGCGGGCGAAGCTCGGGCCGGCCGGCCGCCTCATCGTCACGGACCCGGGCGTGGGCTACCGCCTCGCGACGGCCCAGGCCTGAAGGCGCCCCCCTGCTGGTCGAAGCCGTCATCGACGGGCGGCCCTGACCTGGCACAGGAGGCTGAATGGCGGGCGCTGGCGCCGTTCGCGGGCGACAAAAAAAACGAACCATGGGTCATGGTTCGCTCCGTTACAACCTGGCTCCGCGTTCCGGGACAGATCCCGAATTTTTCTGCCCGTCGAGGTCACGCTCAGGGTCGATTGCGGCAAGAAACGCCGGGCCGGCGAGAAGCGGCACTACTTCTCGTGGGAAGAGTTGCCGCCAGTTAGTGAGAACAAGCCGAGGACAACAGCCAACCCCGTACGCATCGCCCGAGAGTGGAAGCGTGCGATGGAAGAACGTGGCGAGTCGCGTGCGGATCTGGCCAGGCGGCTCGGCGTCTCGCGGGCCCGGATTTCGCAGGTCCTTGGCATTTTGGACCTGGCGCCGAACGTGTTGGAGCTGTTGGAACAGCAATTTGGACGGGACGTGGTGTCGGAGCGGGCATTGCGGGAGCTCCGGGGCCTGTCCACCGAGGCGCAGCGCGAGCAGGTGGCAAGGTGGTCTGCTTCAAGTGCAGGTCCGGCGTAGTCGTGCGCATGGCTCTACCTTTTTTCCATTCCCTGTTCGAGTGGCCGGGCCGGGTCACCGATGTTGAGCGCCGTATCCGCCTGACCAGAATCTCACGCTAGGACCGATTCGGGCGGCGACGCATCTGCCAGGTGACTGGCAATGTGACTGTTCGGTCGACGCGCCGAACCCTCATCGAAGCAGAGGGGATGGGCGCGTGATCACGCCCGGGTAGTCACACCCGGGCTTTTGTGGCGATTGCATCGGTCGCCAGGAGTTGTTCGAGCGGCGTGAGATTGCCGGTCTGCGCGCCGGCCACGAACGCGGCGAGGAGACGTCGCTGATCGTCCGTGACTGCTGGGGAACGCCGCTCGCCGTCGAGATGCTTGCGTGCCCGGCTGACCAACTGCCTCACGTTCGCCTGTGTCTGGTGGATAACCTCAGCTATCTGGTCGTACGGGTAATCGAACGCCTCGCGAAGTACGTATGCCGCACGTTCGGCGGGCGAAAGCGTCTCGAGGATCAATTGCACCGCGAACTCGATGGCTTCGGTCCGCTCCACTCCGGCCACCGGGTCGGCGGCGATGTCGACCGGCTCCGCCACCCAGGCGCCCATATAGGTCTCGCGCCGGGCCCGCGCCGACTGGGCGACGTTCAGCGCGAGCCGGGTGGTTGTGGTGGCCAGGAACGCCGACGCGTTCCTGACGGTGCTGCGGTCGCAGGTTTGCCACCGGATCCACGTCTCCTGGACGATGTCTTCGGCCTCGTCGATGTCGCCCAGCAGGCGGTACGCAATGCTGGTCAAACGAGGACGGCATTCCGCGAACATCGAGGTGGCCTCGCGCAGGTCGCAGGCTGCGATGGCTACTGGAGTCGATCCGTTCATTTCGCGCACACCTCTCTCCCGCACGCCCAGCGGCGCGCGCTTCGCTCCCCCCGCGACAAAGTCAAAGGAGTTGCGGCTCAGTCGGGTTGGGATTCTTGGGGTAGCATCCCCGGCCCTTCAGTCGGGCCGGAGACGCCATGACCGCTCTAGTTCGAGACGGCCGCCACGGCTTCGAGAATCGACGCCGCCACGGCGTCAGGGTTCGAAACGCTGATTGCGTGTGAGGCGCCGGCGACCTCGCGCGTGCCACGCGAACCGGCGCGCTCGGCTTCGAATCGCTGGAGGGCCGCCGGGATGTTGAGGTCGAGTTCGGCAACCACGAACCACGAGGGGATGGTCTTCCAGCCAGGCGCGTCGGTCGGCAGGGGGTCGGAAAGCGCCGCCTGGGTGACGGGGCGCTGTGTCGCGGCCATCAAGGCGGCCTGAGGGGCAGGCACGTCGGCGGCGAACTGCTGGTGAAACGCGTCCGCCTTGATCACGAACTCGTTGCCGCTGCCGGCGCCGGAGACCGGGTAGGCGGTCAGGGCTTCGCCGAGTGTGCTGCCGGGGAACTTCATCGACAGCTCGAAGGCACTCTCGCCATGGTCGGGCGCGAAGGCGGCCACGTAGACGAGCGCGAGGACAGCGTCGTTGTTCGCCGCAGCCTCGGTGATCACGAGTCCGCCGTACGAGTGGCCGACGAGCACCACAGGCTTGCCGAGCCCGGCGATCACGTCGCGCACGTACGCGGCATCGCCGGCGAGGCTGCGGAGCGGGTTGGCGACGGCGACGACTTCGAGGTCCTTCGCCTGGAGTTGCTCAATGACAGGATTCCAGCTCGCGGACTCGGCGAACGCGCCGTGCACGAGGACGACGGTGGGGTTCTGTTCATTCATTGGATCTCTCGCTTTCTTTGAGGTCGTCCGCCCTGGTTGCCGGGGCACTCAGGCGGCAATTGGCGTAGCGCTTCCCACCTGGCAAGTACCGAGGGCCTTGCGGAGGACGTGGGTCGCCTGCTCGATGGCGGCGCTCGCGGCGGCCGTCTCGCGGACGGGGTTGAGCATCATGAAGTCGTGGATGATGCCGTTGTAGCGAACGGAGGTCGTGCGGACGCCGGCCGCCGTGAGCTTGCGCGCGTAAGCCTCGCCCTCGTCGCGAAGGACATCGTTCTCATCGACGATGACGAATGCTTCCGGGAGGCCGGCGAGCTCGTCCGGCGTCGCGCGGAGCGGGGAGACTGTTATCCCGGCACGCAGGCGCTGGTCCGGGCAGTACGCGTCCCAGAACCAGGCCATGGCCTTCGCCGTGAGGAATGGTCCCTCCGCGAACTCCCGGTAGCTGCCCGTGTCCTGCGCTGCGTCGGTGACGGGGTAGTACAGCGACTGGTGGACGAACCGCACATCGCCGCGTTGCTTGGCGAGGATCGTCAGCGCCGCTGTCATGTTGCCGCCGACGGAGTCACCGGCGACCGCAAGGCGAGACGCGTCGAGGCCCTCCGCCAGGCCGTCTCGGGCGATCCACTGCGCGGTGGCGTAGCCCTGCTCAATGGCGACCGGGTACCGAGCTTCGGGCGAGCGGTCGTACTCGACGAACACCACGGCGGCGTTGGCTCCGACAGCCAGCTCGCGGACGAGCCGGTCGTGCGTGCCCGCATTGCCGAGGATCCACCCGCCGCCGTGCATGTAGAGGACGGTGGCAAGTGGGCCGACGGAACTCAGCGGCCTGACGATGCGGACCTGCACGTCACCGACTTCGGCCGGGACCGTCACCCACTTCTCGTCGACATCGGGCTGGGCGACTGGTGCGGCCTGGATGTCGTCGAGAGCCTGGCGGGCTCCGTCGAGGCCGAGCTCGTACAACAGCGGCGGTTTGGCGGAGGCGTCGGCGATGGCCTGCGCTTCCGGTTCGAGGATGTGTGGCTTCATGGTCGGCTCCGAGCGAAATGTCGCTGACCCAACGCTAGAAGCAGCGATAGACCTTGCCTTCCGCGAGGTCCCTCAATTCCCTCTGCCCGATCAGCGTCGATTAGCGGGGATTCCGCCACGCGGGAGGCAACCGAACCGCCTATCGGGACTCCGCCCAAACGCGCTAAGGCACGCCCCAAGGCCGCGGTCGACGCTGGTTGCCGGGGTACCCGCGCCGTTCGGGGGCCGAGCTCTTAGGTGCTGGCTGAGGAGCAGCACCGTTGGAGACCGCGCGAAACCGGAGGCGAACGCCGTGTACAGGGGTATAGGCGAGGGGCTCCAGTTCAGGCGTGACCAGGATCGACAAGGCCGTAGCGCATCGCGAACGTGATCGCTTCGCTGCGACGTTCCACTCCGAGCTTTCGGTAGAGGCCGGTAACGTGGCGCTCGACGGTTCGATCGCTTAGCCACAAGACACCGGCAATCTCCTTATTGCTGAGGCCCTGCCCGAGCAGCCCCAGCACTTCGACCTCACGACGCGTCAGTTCCGCAGGGGGGTTGAGACCGGGTACCGTGCCCGGCGGTAGCGAGCCACCCCCATCCAGCGGTAACGACAGTCTGCCGGGCACGTACTGGGAGTCGGTAGCCAGTACTGTTGCTTGCGCCGCGCGTTCCGAAAGCGTTTCGAGTGGTGCAACGAGATCCTCGGCCAGCTTCGCGAGGAACGCGTTTCTGACCTGGAGAGCAGCCTCGGCCGCCTCCCGGGCCGACCGTTCCGCCGCAAGCTCGCGCGCCGTGTGTATCGCGACGGCCGCCTGCCCGACGACCAAGCGCAGCAGGTAGAGCTCCAGGTCCGTGGGGAAGTCTGCTCGGCGAGACCCAACGAGCACCAGCCCTTGTTCGCCGAAGACGGCGCGCGAGATGCTGGTAACTTGAAACTCGCCGACTGCGGCAGTGTTGGTGTCCAGATCGATGCGCTCTGCACTCGCAGCCGCCCGATGCAACTCCAGCGGAACCTGGGAGCCTTCCGGGCGCCAACACTCAAGTCCAGCGCCACCAAGTGGATCGTCGAACCGTACGTAGCCAACTTCGAGCCGCAGAACTGCGAACAGGACGTTCAGCAGGTCGGCCACGATATCGGGTGGACTGCGGTCGACCCACATCGCTGGCAACGCGAGAAGTGCCGCCATGTCGCGCGAACCGCGCTGGAGGTCCTGCACGGACAAGACGCCCCCGGCTTTGCCGATCTCCGCTCGGCCGGATTGTGGCGCACCGCTGCTAGTCATCCGCCGGCCGCCTGTCACGAGCCCGCAGTTCGGCCACAAATTCGGTCATTGGAGTGAAGAACGGGTTCACCTGGAGGATGCCGCCGATCAGCGCCATCGGGTGCGTCCGCAAGGCATCGATGAGCACGTCGCCTCCGAACTTGGCAGTGTCGTACACGCAGATCGCAACGTGCGCGTATTTCGGTTGAACCAAATTCGCGCGAGCTTCGTACTCCAGCATCTGGTCGATGACTCGCTCTTCGGCTGCCCACCCCATATCGATGATCATTCGTATGCGAGGCGAGGCGGAAACCCCGAGGACCTCGTCGAGAACCTCAATCATCTGGTCCTGGTCGAAGTGGCCGCCGCGAAGATACGTATCCGCCCATGTCCGCACTTCGCACCGCCGCTGGGCGAGAAGCTTGGACGCATCGAATCCCAGGTGCCGGAGGTGGCTCACAACGCTGGCGCGGCTCCGTGGGTCGACGACGTACATCATCGTGTCTCCGGTCGCTAGAGCATCCTGGACGAACGGGTCCAGTATCCGTTGCTCTTCCTGCCGGCTGTTGATGAACGCGCAAACGTGGCGGTAAGGGGCGAGCACACCTCCTGCGAAAGAGATGGGACGGTACTCCTGCTGCTCGTTCTCCGTCACCCTTGAACCTCAAACGTGGAGTGGGCACCGCTCAGCCCACGGCAAGATAGCGACACGTGCCGCCGTCCGTGTGAGCCTACGACGGACGACAAATTTGTCAACGAGGTTCGAAACACGGGAGTAACCAGCGGGACAACGACACGAGCCAATGGCATCCGGGGCGCACCTACGACTCGACCGGATTCGGCCGAAACTTGCGGGAACGATGTGCGGCCGGGACGTACTCGAACGTCGGACCCGCCATCCCCGACCCATCGCTTAATGACATCTGCATGAGCGCGTCGGCCATGTCGCTCAAGCTGTACATCGCGCCGATCGCAAACTGCAGGACGTGCGGCCTCCCGTCGAACGCCTGGTCCAGCAGCGAGAGAACTTCGCAGTAGGCGGTGTTGAAGTCGTGCTGGGCCTTCCGGATTGGGCTGCCGGGAGGATGGTCGGTGGTCCGCGGGTTACTTCGCATGCGGCGCACGCCGTCCCAGTCGACAACGAACGGCTCCCCCGTCGGCCCACCTTCGGGCGTGTCGCCCGGGAGGTATCGGCGACCAAGCTTCAGTTCCTCGAAGCGATAGTAGTGCGCGAGTTCGCGACAGGTCGGGTCGTCGAGGTTGCAGCTCCGGTCCCAGATGTCGACCTGTTCCGCGCCTTCGCCCTGCTCGACGATCTCGGCCAGCGCATCGAGCGCGCTCGAAAGGTCATGGATGACGATCACCCGGCCACCCGCGCCCGAGTAGAGCTCGTTGGTCACCTGCCGGGCCGGATCGCCGGTGAATACGGCGCCTTCGCCGTGCCGCGCACACAGTGTCTGCAACCCCTGCGCTATGGCGGCGTAGAACTCGCCAATTGTTTCGTAGCAGTCGCCGGAGACGAGGCCGCAGGGCGGTGATGGCTGTTCGATCCGCAGGAAGATATCGAGCGCCTCCGGGCAGAAGCACATCAGCGGCACCTCGAAAGACTGGTTGCTATGCGGAAGACACCCGGGGTAGCCCGGCAGCATTTGGGGGGCATCCACTTGTGGTCGTCCGCCTACGGCGTTCAGGAGGTTCGCTGCGAGCGTCATGTGCAGCATCTCTTCGATGACAACGGTGCGCACCACTTCGGCCGCGTCGGGATTGCGATCAGCATCCAGCGAGTACAGCGCGCACAGATAGGGTGGGATGGTGAAGTGCTCGAGCTCGATCGCCCATTGCAGGTGTTTTCGGAGACTTTCGATGCTGTCGATTGGCCCCAACACAGGGGTTGCCAGCGACGCTGTCGCTTTGTCTGGAGATGCGCTCAGTCCGGCGTCGAATGGTGTCTGCGCTTGCACGCTGACCATGGGTGAACCTCCATAACAGGTAGATGTCCGCTTCGCACTGCTCGAACGGGTGACCGCGCAGGCGCGTGGTTTGTGACAACAGCTGGGTGAATTGCCTCGACCGTAGGCCGCCGTACTTCAGTCCGCGGGAGCCGTGTCACAACCGCGCGACCTGTCCGGTCGTAGAGGGTGCCGGCCGAAGCCTCGAATGCTGGGCCGCAAGGAAGGTACAACCATGAAAGTTGTCGTTGTCGGTGGTACTGGACTCATTGGGTCGAAGCTCATCCCGAAGCTCATCGAGCGCGGACACGACGCCGTCGCCGCGGCGCCACAGACCGGCGTCAATACGCTCACCGGCGAGGGCGTCGCCGAAGCGCTGCAGGGCGCCGACGTGGTGGTCGACGTCTCCAACTCCCCCTCGTTCGAAGAGAACGCGGTGATGGAGTTCTTCACGACCTCGACGCGCAACCTGCTCTCGTACGGCTCCGACGCCGGCGTGAAGCACCATGTCGCGCTCTCGGTCGTGGGGACGGAGCGGCTCCAGGAGAGCGCGTACTTCCGCGCGAAGATCGCCCAGGAACGGCTGATCCGGGAGTCGGGGCGGCCCTACTCCATCGTCCACGCCACCCAGTTCTTCGAGTTCCTCAAGAGCATCGCGGACGCCGCCACGGAGGGCAGCCAGGTCCGCCTCGCCCCGGTGCTCATCCAGCCGATGGCCGCCGATGACGTCGCGAAGGCCGTTGGCCGGACCGCAGTCGGCCAGCCCGTGAACGGCATCGTGGAGTTCGGCGGACCCGAGAAGTTCCGCCTGGACGAGCTCATTGCTCGCGGCCTCGCCGCGGCCGGCGACTCACGCGAAGTCGTGGTCGACCCGGGTGCACGGTACTTCGGCGCGCTGCTGACCGAGCGCATGCTCGTGCCGGACGACAACGCGACCCTCGGCGAGACCAGCTTCGCGGCGTGGCGCGAAGCGCGTGCCGCCGAAGCG
>JAYRRO010000130.1:0-9380 GCA_041910095.1 Dehalococcoidia bacterium | reverse complement strand
GCGTCCAGGCGAGGGCGATCGCGGTCTCGGGTTCGCCGAACGCGGCGGGGCGGGCGCCGGCCACGGCGGGCACGAGCGCGGCCGCGAGGGCGACGAGGAGAAGCAGCACCGGGAAACGTGGCATCGGCATGCCAATCGTGCACCGCGGAGCGGGTGAATGAAAGGAAAGAACCGGTGGAGCGCGGCGCGAACGTCGTGCGCGGGGGCATCTTGCCCGGGGACGAAGAAGCCCGGGACGGGCCCGGGCTTCATCTCCAAATTCCAAAGGGCGACGGCTACTCGTCGTCCGGTGCTTCGGGTTCCGGGCCGGGTTCGGCCTCGGATTCCTCGGCGGAGGCTTCGAGGCCGAGCGGCATCGTCTCGTTGAGGACGGCTTCGGAACGGCCGTTGCGAGCGGCGGCGCGGGCGGGGGCGGCCTTTTCATCCTGCATGAGGAAGACGGCAATGCTCGCGACCTGGTCGCCTTCGGCCACGCTCATGACGCTCACGCCCTGGGTATTGCGGCCGATGAGGCTGATGCTATCGACGCGGGTGCGGATGACGATGCCATCGCGCGAGACGAGCAGGAGCTGCTGGGCGGGGTCGACGACGCGGCAGGCGGCGACCTTGCCGGTGCGGTCGGTGATGTTGAGCGTCTTGACGCCCTGGCCGCCGCGGCCCTGGACGGGGTATTCGGTGATGGCGGTGCGCTTGCCGAAGCCGCGTTCGGAGATGATGAGGAGGTGGGCGCCATCGTCGACGGTATCGACGCCGACGACGTAGCCGCCATCGGGGAGCTTCATGCCGCGCACGCCGCCGGAGATGCGGCTGGCATCGCGCAGGTCATCGATCTTGAAGCGGATGGCCTGGCCCTCGCTGGAAACAAGGAGGACATTGGTCTCGTTGGTGGCGACGCGGGCGGCGATGAGCTGGTCGCCGTCGTCCAGGCGCATGGCGATTTTTCCGTTGCGGCGGACTTCGGCGAACTCGCTCAGCTTCGTCTTCTTGATCACGCCCTGGCGGGTGGCGAGGAGGATGAAGTCGCGGTCGTAGTCCTGGACGGCGAGGATGGTGGTGACGCGCTCGCCGGGGTCGACCTCGATGAGGTTGACGATCGGGAGGCCCTTGGCCTGCTTCTTGGCATCGGGCACGTCGTAGCCGCGGAGGTGGTAGACCTTGCCGCGGTCGGTGAAGAAGAGCAGGTTGTCGTGCGTATCGCAGACGACGAGCTTCATGACGGCGTCTTCTTCGCGGGTGGGTGCGCCGCGGGCGCCCTTGCCGCCGCGCTGCTGCACGCGGAAGTCCTCGAGCGGGACGCGCTTGATGTAGTTGCGGATGGAGAGCGAGATGACGCTCTCCTGGTGGGCGACGAGGTCCTCTTCCTTGAAGTCCTCGGGGTCGGCTTCGACGATCTCGGTGCGGCGGGCGTCGCCGTACTTCTTCTTCATCTCGACCATGTCGTCGCGGATGAGGAAGTCGATCTTGCGAGGGTTGGCGAGCAGGTCCTCGAGGTAGGCGATGCGCTCCTTGAGCTCGTTGAACTCGTCCAGGAGGTTCTGGCGTTCGAGCGCGGCGAGGCGGCGGAGCTGCATATCGAGGATGGCGCGGCCCTGGGCTTCGCTGAAGGTAAACGGGTTGGCGGTGGTGAGGCGGCGGGTAAGCACGGCGGCCGTGCCATCGGGGATGCGGGCGGCGACGACGAGGCCTTCGCCCTGGA
This sequence comes from Dehalococcoidia bacterium, assembly GCA_041910095.1. Lineage (GTDB taxonomy): Bacteria > Chloroflexota > Dehalococcoidia > Tepidiformales > Tepidiformaceae > Amarobacillus. The sequence continues at coordinate 7,684 of JAYRRO010000130.1, read as the reverse complement.
GAAGCTCGAGCGCGTTCGATGCGGACTCGGAGGCGCGGATCGTGACAATCACGAGTTCGAGCATGTCGATGGCCTTGAGCAGGCCTTCGAGGATGTGGGCGCGTTCGCGGGCTTTCTCGAGCTGGTATTCGGTGCGGCGGCGAATGACGCGGCGGCGGTGGTCGATGTAGAGCTCAAGCGCCTTCTTGAGGCCGAGCCGGCGGGGCTGGCCATCGACGATCGCCATCATGTTGACGGCGAAGGTGGAGCGCATGGCGGTGTGCTTGTAGAGGAGGTTCTTGATCTGGGCGGCGGAGCCTTCGCGCTTGAGCTCGATGACGATGCGCATGCCGGTGCGGTCGGACTCGTCGCGGAGGTCGGCGATGCCGGGGATTTTGCCATCGCGCACGAGGTCGGCGATTTTCTCGATGAGGTTCGCCTTGTTCACCTGGTAGGGAAGCTCGGTGACGATGATCTGGGTGCGGCCGCGGCTGCTCTCTTCGATCGAGGTGCGGGCGTGCATGGTGATGCGGCCGTGGCCTTCGCCATAGGCGAGGCGGACCTGTTCGCTGTTCTTGCCCACCAGGGCGATGCCGGCGGTGGGGAAATCCGGCCCCTTCACGACCTGGAGGAGGTCATCGAGGGTGGATTCGGCGTTTTCGATGAGCATCGAGATGGCGTCGGCGATCTCGTTGAGGTGGTGCGGCGGGATGTTCGTCGCCATGCCGACGGCGATGCCGGCGGAACCGTTGAGGAGCAGGTTCGGGATGCGGGCCGGGAGCACGCGAGGCTGGGTGTAGCGGCCGTCGTAGTTGGGCTCGAAATCGACGGTGTTCTGATCGATATCGGCGACGAGTTCCTCGGCGATGGGGGACATGCGCGCTTCGGTATAGCGCATGGCGGCGGGCGGGTCGCCGTCGACGGAGCCGAAGTTGCCCTGGCCATCGACGAGTGGGTAGCGCATGGAGAAGTCCTGGGCCATGCGGACGAGGGCTTCGTAGACGGGGCTGTCGCCGTGGGGGTGGTAGCGGCCCATGACATCGCCGACGATGCCGGCGGATTTGCGGTAGCCGGTGCCGGCGCGGGCGCCGCCATCGAACATGCCCCAGACGATCCGGCGCTGGACGGGCTTGAGGCCGTCCTCGACGTACGGCAGGGCGCGAGAAACGATGACGCTCATGGCGTAGTCGAGATAGCTCGACCGCATTTCGTTCTCGATGATTGCCGGCCGGATGTTCCGGGTGGGTTCGAGTGAGGTCATACGAAGTCGGCTCCCAGTCTTGCGGCAGCGGGCGATACTGCTCACCAAATTGTACCAATTCGTTGCGTAGGAGCCACGCGGCGAGGCGGCTGATGCACTTTTCGCATGGCGTTCACGGTGTCGGACCTCGGTGACTTTCTGAAGCTGCTGCGGGAGCACCCGGAGTGGCATGCGGACGTGCGCCGGGAAGTGCTGGGGGAGGAGCTGCAGGCGGTCGTGCGCCAGAACAGCGTCGACATCCGCGAACTGCAGGCGGTCGTGCGCCAGAACAGCGTCGACATCCGCGAACTGCAGGCGGTCGTGCAGGAGCATGGCCGCACGCTCGAACGCATCCTCGATGCGATCTCACGGCTCGAAGCATCCGTGCAGAAGCTTGAGATCCAGATGCAGCAGCTGGCTACCCTGACGGGCCAGCACACGGGCGATACCAACGAGATGAAGTGGGCGCGGCTCGCTACCGGCCCCTTCGGGAAGCGCCTTCGCCGGCTCCGGGTGCGCACGGCCTCCGATTTGGAGCTGTGTGAAGCGGCTGACGACGCCGGCACCATCTCCGAGGTGGAGGCCCTGGCGGTGCGGCGGCTCGACCTCATACTCGAAGGGGTGGAAGGGCGTGGGGCCGATGCCCGCCCGGCGGTGCTCGCGGTCGAACTCTCCGCGAGCGTCGAGGCGGGCGGCGTGGAGCGCGCGTCGATGCCCGCGGCCGTCCTGCGGAAGGTGGGGTACAACGCCGACCCGGGCGTTGCCGGCTCCCGAATGGACCCGCGCGTGCGGTCGATCGCGGAAGGCAGCGGCGTCGAAGTCTTCCTCGAAAGCGAGGTCCTGGCCGGGTAGCGCGGGCCGCGATGGCCCCGGGCGATTGAGCCTGAAAGTACGCGATTAACTGAATCCCGGCCGGGAACGTTGAAAGAGGTGCGGATCTTCGTTGACCCAAGGGTAAAGGGCGATGAAGATGCGACGGCAAGTCGCCGGGAAGTCGAGAGCCCGGCGCGCTCAGCATTGGTTCCGAAACGTTTGGCGGGGTGCGTTCAAAGGTCCTCTGGAGGACATCTTTGGCGTATCCGAGTGCTCGCTCCCGCATTCGAAGGATAAAGACGCCCGGGCTCGCGACGATGGCGCGGCTCTCCGCGCTGGCGGGCGTGCTGCTGACGGCCGTGCCGGCGGCGGCAGGCGTTTCCGCGCGCCCGGCGGCAGCCGCGAACTGCCCCATCATCAGCGGCTATGTCTATTACGACGTGAACAACAACGGCCTGCGCGACGCCGGCGAGCCGCCCATTCCGGGCAGCTCGATCGAGCTGCGAAAGGCAAATGGCCAGGTCGCGGGGTTCACGTACACCGACGGCAGCGGCTTCTATTCGTTCACGACCGACGCCTCGGCGAACACGCCGCAGCTGACGGTGACGCACTCGGCCACCTTCCCGCAGGCGGTGACGGACTGGACGGTGCAGCGCTCCATCCCGCGCTTCGATACCACCCTCGGGACGCTGAAGGCGGTGGAGCTGCACGGGCAGGCGTCGATTACGAGCGCGATCAAGGCGGAGAGCCTGGATAGCGCGCCCTCGACCATCACGGCGACGGTGAGCGGCATCATCACCATCACCGGGCCGGGCGGGCAGTCGGTGGCGGTGGCGCCAAACGCCCAGGCGGGCAGCTTCGACGCGGCCGCCTACGACGGGAACAAGGACTTCGCGGGGCCCAGCGGCAAGGACTTCGGTTCGAGCACGGCCGCCGACAACAACACGGTCATCATCAACGACCCGGCGGCGCTGGTGCCGTTCCTTGGCACGGGCAACCTGACCTTCACGGGCGAAGTGGTCGCGACGTCGAAAGCGACGGGCTCCGGGAACGTGGCCAGCCAAATCAATACGACGGCGGGCGGCGACCTCACGGTGACGTACCGGTACATCCAATCTTCGTGCCTGACCGATGGGAATTACACCATCGTGCAGACGCAGCAGCCGCCCGGGTACACCGATGGCCGCGAGACGCGCGGGAACATCACGCCGATCACGGGCAGCGACAAGAGCGACAGCATCAGCATCACGATCGCCAACGGCGATTCGACGCAGAACAATTTCGGTGAGTTGCGTGCCGGCATCTCCGGCTACGTGTACTGGGACCAGGATAACGACGGTGTGAAAGACAGCGGCGAACCGCCAATCCCGGGGACGACGGTACTGCTGGCGTGCGTGGACTCAAGCGGCGCGAACGTGAACCGCTCGACGGTGACGAACAGCATCGGGTACTACGAGTTCACGGACCTCCTCGCGGGGCTGTGCGAACTGAACGAGATCCAGCCGGCCGCCTACCTGGACGGCAAGGACACGATCGGGACGCCCGGCGGGAGCACGGGGAACGACCGGTTCTTCAACATCCAGCTGCCGGCGGGCTTCTTCGGGGTGAACAACAACTTCGGGGAGATCCTGCCGACGAATTCGACGCCGCCGGTGACCTTCACGGGGACGCCGACCACGACGCCACCGCCGGGCACGCAGACGCCGAACCCGACGTGCACGCCGGGGACTTCGGGCTGCCCCAACACGCCGACGCCGCCCCCGCCGGGGACGTGCGTGCCGGGGACGGCTGGCTGTCCGCCCAGCGGCCAGTGCACGCCGGGCGTGAACCAGAACTGCACGCCGGTGCCCCCGACGCCAGCGGGGCATTGCACGCCCGGGACGGCTGGCTGCCCTCCGAGCGGCCAGTGCACGCCGGGTTCGAACCCGAACTGCACGCCCATCGCGGGGCAGACGATCCCGGCGAACACGGACACCGGCAAATCGCCATCGCCGGCCGGGGACAAGATCCCGGCGGCACCGAATTCGGGGTCGGGCTTCCTCGATGGGGCGAAGAGCTTCAACACGATCATGATCGGGCTGGCCATCTTCGCGGCCTCCGGGTGGCTGGCGTTCCTGGCGCTGGGCAAGCGGCGGCAGGGGGACGAGGAGCCGATCGAGTAGGGCCCCCGAACTCCACGGCATGACCGGAAAGCCCCGCGCCAGTTGGCGCGGGGCTTTGCATTTCTTTCCCGTTGGGCGTCGGAGGTGGTTGCATTCGCAACCATCTCCGGGTAGTGTGTTACTTACGAAGTGTAGCCACTCGGACGAGCCGGCCGCGCGGAGAGAAACACACAAGGGGAATCAACCACCATGACCTGGCAGCTCGACACCGCCCACAGCGGCATCCACTTCGGCGTGAAGCACATGCTCGTCGCCACCACGCGCGGCAGCTTCGGCGACTACGCGGTCGATGCCGCGATCGACGAGGGCGACATCACGAAGTCCCACGCGACCGTCACCATCGACGCGGCGAGCATCGATACGGGGGACGAGCGGCGCGACGGTCACCTGAAGAGCCCGGACTTCTTCGATGTCGCGCAGTTCCCGACGATCACCTTCACCTCGAAGCGGCTGGAGCCGAAGCGGGGCGGCGAGTACCGGCTCATCGGCGACCTGACGATCAAGGGGATCACGCGCGAGGTCGAACTCGAGGCGGAGGTGGCGGCCCCCACGACCGATCCGTTCGGGGCGGTGCGCGCCGGGATCTCGGCGGAGGGCAAGGTGAACCGCCGCGACTTCGGCCTCACCTGGAGCGCGCCGGTGGAGGCGGGCGGCATCGTCGTCGGCGACAGCGTGAAGCTGACGATCGACCTTGAGCTAAACAAGCAGAACTAGGCCCGCGCAGGGGCACAGCACAGCACAAGGGGCGCCCGCCGGCGCCCCTTCTTCGCGTCCGCGGGGATGGCCAGGTCAGCCGCCGGCGGGCCAGGCCTCGTTGTAGGCGTAGCCTTCGAGGGCCATGCGCGGGCGGTTCCCGGTGACGGGGTCGGCGCCCCCGGGATAGCCGAGGGCGATGAGGTTCGCCACGATGTGCCCGGGCGGGAGGCCAAGGACGGCGGCGGCCGCTTCCTGGTCGTGCGTGGAGGCGGGGCAGCTGGTGATGCCCTCCTCCCAGGCGGCGAGCATGATGTTCTGAGCGGCACGGCCGGCATCGAAGGGGCCGCGGAAGATGGCGAACTGGCCCATGGGTTGATCGGCCTCGGGCACGAGCACGAGCGCGATGACGGCGGCGGAGGCGGGGACGTGGGGCGTGAAGCGCCCGCTCTTCGCGAGGGCTTCCTTGCGCGCCGGTTCGCGGACGACGATGAGCCGCACGGGCTGCGCGGCCTTGGCGCTGCCCGCCATGCGTCCGGCGTTGAGGATGCGGGTGAGCACCTCATCGGGGATGGGGCGGCCGTCGTAGACGCGGGTATCGCGCTTGGTGACGATGGCGCGGTAGGTCTCCATGGTGCCCTCCGGGTTCAGTCGCGCGCGACGTCGGCCATGAGCTCCATGGCCTCCTCCTGCTGGGTGCCGACGGTGAGGCCCGTCAGGCCGGAATCGGCCCACGCCTTGTAGCGCTCGCGGATGCGAGCGGGCGGGCCGACGAGCGAGCCTTCGTCGCAGTATTCGTCGGGGATGACTTCCATGGCCTCGGCCTTGCGGCCGGCGAGGTAGAGCTCCTGGATCGCCTTCGCGACATCGCCGTAGCCGCGGCGGACCATCATGTCGTTGTGGAAGTTCTTGTCGCGGTGGCCCATACCGCCGACGTAGAGGGCGATGCGGGGCTTCATCTGGCGAAAGGCGTCGCGGAGGTCGTTGGTGATGATGACGGTGGTGCTGCCCTGGATTTCGAAGTCCTTGCCGGACTTGCCGGCGCGGCGGAAGCCTTCTTCGAGCCAGGGGCGGTAGGTGCTCATGCTGCCGGGGACGAAGCCGAGGGGGAGCCAGCCATCGGCGATCTCGGCGGTGAGCTTCACGTTCGCCTCGGTGCCGGTGCCGAGCCAGATGGGAAGCTTCGGATTGGTGTGGAGGATGGACTTGAGCGGCTTGCCGATGCCCATGGCGCCTTCGCCCGTATAGGGAAGAGAGATCTCCTTGCCGGCGTGGCTGACGGGCTCCTGGCGGTCGAAAATCTTGCGCATGATGGTGACGTAGTCGCGGATGCGGCGGTTGGGCTTGCCCCACGGCTGGCCGTACCAGCCTTCCACAATCTGGGGGCCAGAGACGCCGAGGCCGGCGATGAAGCGGCCGCGGCCAACCAGCGCGTCGACGGTCTGGACTTCCATGGCCGTGGCGGCGGGGGTGCGTGCGGCAAGCTGGATGATGCCCGTGCCGAGGCGGATGCGCTTCGTGAGGGCGCCGATGTAGGCGAGCGGCGTGATAGCGTCGGAGCCGTATGCCTCGGCCGTCCAGACGGAGTCGTAGCCGAGCTTCTCGGCGAGCCGGATCTTTTCGATGGGGAGGCGCATTTCGGCGCCGGAGTAACCGATGGAGAGGCCGAGCTTCACGGGAAGCCTCCGGGTGGTGGTACGAGGCGGGAGTGTACGCTAGTTCCCGGTTCCCGGTGTCCAGTTCCCAGGGGATCAACTCCGAAGTTCGGATGCATCCGGCGGGTTCGAGCGTGGGGGCCGGGCAGGTGCATACTGCCGGGGATGGCGGAACGCGGCGAACAGCGGGCGACGGCGCGGCGCACCATGGACCGGCTCCAGGCGATGCGGATGGCCGGGGGTGAGCGCCTCACGGCGTTCGTGAGCGACGTCCTGGCGATGGAGCACGACCCGGACGTCCTGCTCGCGGCACTGGCGGCGTTGCCGAAGCCGCCGCCGCGGGAGGTGGCCGGGGCGTTGCGGCCGGCATGGGAGTGGTTCGCGGCGAACGGCAAGCGGCGCGACCCGGGCGGGTTCGTGCGCGCCGGCATTCTGCAGGCACTCGCGCCGATCGCGACGAGCGAGGACCGGGCGGCGTTCGTCACGGCGATCGAGACGCTGGAGCCTTCGGCGCAGGATGGATCCGGGCCCGGGGTGCTGCGCGCGGCGGGCCTGGCCGGGCTGCACGGCATCGACCCGGAGGCGGCGGCACCCTACGCGGCAGGGATCCTCGCGGACCCGCACCGGATCTCGCGCATGAACGGCGAACCGGCGGTGACGGCCGCGCGCGTGCTGTTCGCGACCGGCGATGAGCTGCTGCTGTTCACGTATGTCATGGTGGCGCCGCGGCTGCCGGCCGAGGTGGTGGCGGAGTGCCTGCGATCGCTGACGGAGCTTCCGGAGCGGTTGCGGGCGGCGTGCGTCGAGAAGTTCGCGGCTGACCCGGAGCCGCTCGTGCGGCTGGGGCTGTGCGACCTGGTGGTGCAATCGCGCATGACGGGCGCCGCGGGGGAGCTTCTGAAGACGCTAGACGACACGGAGGTGTACGCCTCGCTGGTATCGTCGATCGTGGCGAGCCGGGATGCGGGGCTCGCGCAGGTGCTGCTTTCGCACGCGAAGCTGGTGACGGCGCGCGACAAGCTCACGCTGCTGGCGGAGAGCCTGGGGCTGATGCGTGGCGATGCGGGCGCCGAGGCGGTGCTCGAGAGCGTGCGAAAGAAGCTGGGCCGCTAGTCAGGCGGGGGCGGCGGCCGGCTCGACGG
>JAYRRO010000129.1:0-2100 GCA_041910095.1 Dehalococcoidia bacterium | reverse complement strand
GCTGCGAAAGCATCGCCACGGGGGCGCGTTCCAGCCAGCGGCGATGGCGCACCTCGCCGAGCAGCTCGATGCCGCTCATGCCCGGCAGGTTGTAGTCCACGAAGATCATCGAAGGGACGACGCGCTGCTCTTCAAGCAGTGCCAGCGCGGCCTCGGCGCTCGGCGCCGTCAGGATCTCCGAACCGGGGACGACGAGCTTCAACTGCCGCGCGGCGGCTTCGAGATCGCTCGGCTGGCTATCAACGATGAGGAATGTGTGACGCATCGGGGGCCCCCGGGTGAACGCTGAGTACCGTGGGTATCGGCATATGCACCCGGAAGTTAACCCCGGTGTCACCGCCACACTCGCGGCCGGTCAGGGCGAACCCTCCTCGCGCACGCGGGCCCACTCGGCTTCGGGGTCCTCGCTCCCCAGGTGCGCCGCCGCCGTCCGCCGCGATTGGATGCCCGCCTCCACGAGCGAACGTTCATCCGCGACCTGCCGCGAGCGATCGATGGGCAGGATCGGGCCCCAGTTCGCCACCGGCCGCAGCCCTTCGATATCGAGCCCGGCGTACCGCCCGAGCAAGCGCAGAATGAGCGCCGCCCGCCGTTCGTACACCGCCCCGCGGATGAGCCGCTTGCGCGCCACCTTCTTCGCCAGGGGGTCGAGCTCGGTGTTGAGGGCGATGCCGCTCAGCCCCTGCGGGTTGTGGCCGAAGGCCGTCCGCGGCGATTCGCCAAGGTCGTGCAACGTGCGGTAGATGAGGTCGATGTAGTCCCGGTGCAGCGCCACGCCTCCGCCCTGCAGCAGGTCCAGCAGGTAGGCGCGTGCCCGCTCTGGCACCTCCCACACGGCGCCCGGTTCGACGGCGATATCGGATGAGCCATCGACGCCCTCCAGCACGGCGATCGGGTTCCCCGAAAGTTCAAGGATCTGGCTGAGCTGGCTGTAGGCGCGGTTCAGTTCCCGCGCCGATTCCATCAGCGGCGGCAGGTCGCTCGCGCCCCATGCCTGCTTCGGTTCGCGCAGGTTCGGGAAGAGCACGAACGGGAGCGCGCCGTAGGGATTGGCTTCACGCCGCGTGAGCGTCTCCCCGTGCCAGACCTCGAACGCCGCCGCCGTCCAATACTCCGTCACGAGCGTCGGCGAAGGGCGCGTGCCAGCCGGGTCCGCGTCGTCCAGCCGGTATTGCGAAGCCACCGCCGTCAGCCGCGACGGATCATCCGGCACGCGCCAGGCGAGGATCCCCTGCACGTCCGGCGCGGTGATGCGGACCTCCCGCTCGTCCGCATCCCACGTGACCTTGTAGCAGCCGTCGCCGAGCACGGCGCAATCCAGCTCCGTCTCGTAATCCAGCTGCGCGAGCCCGTTCGCCGCCTCGACCTCGCGGAGGGCACGTTCGGCGGCACGAGCGCGTTCGCGGCCAGAGGCCGTGTCGCCGTCGCGCGCCTCGACCTGCACCGAAAGCCCCGTCAGCAGGTACCCGGTGATCTTGTCCGCGAACGCCTTTCCGTAGTTGAAGGTGAGCCGCCGTTCGCCGCGGCGTGCCCGGCCCGCCCACTGCCGGCCTTCGTAGAAGTCCAGGTTCTCGCGGTAGCGGCGCAGGCGGTCTTCGTCCATGCGGCGAAGGCGAACGGGCAGCGGCGGTTCGGCCGGGCGTGCCGCGCGGCGCCGGCCGGGGTGCGAATCGGGAGCGGCCATGGGCCACCTCCTGGTGAGAGTGCCCTCACCGTTGCGCGATTTCGCCGCCAGTCCGAAGCCCGCCGTGTCCCGGTGACGATGCCCCCTCCCCGTTCGGGGTCGCGTGCGGCAAGCCTCGAACGAACCCCCAGTTCCGAGGCACTTCCCCCCATGTTCACGCCCTCCGCTTCCCTCGCAGCTCACCAGAAATCCAGCTCCCGCAAGCCTTCCCTCGCACTCTCCCTCTCTCCCAATCGCCTCAACTCCCCCATCCTCAGCTGGCAACGCATCTACCGCGGACCCGAGCCCGACCAGCCACACGCCGCCACCCTCACCGCCGACGGCCGCCTCATCATCCTCCGCAACAACTCAGGCTCCATCGAATCCACACCACGCTACCTCTACCCCTCAACCACCCAATCCCCCTCCGGCACCTG
>JAYRRO010000128.1:0-9242 GCA_041910095.1 Dehalococcoidia bacterium | reverse complement strand
TCGACTTCGCCGCGGCCTGGGTCCGCCCCCACGGCGGCGAAGAAGGCCTCGCCGCCGCGCAGCTCGCCGGCGCCGTTCGCGGCGGCACCCCCCCGCCCGCCCTCGCGGCGGCCGTCGAAATCCTCAAGGCCGCTCAGCCGGGCGAGACCATGATCCTTTGCGCGCCCAATCCCGTGAGCCCGGCCGTTGCCGGTTCCATGACAGCCGGCGCCGCCAATCTCGCCATCGCCCTCTTCGGGGCGCAGGCATCCGATCACCTGGCCGTGCTCCCGGCCGAAGTGAATGTCCACGGCCTCCAAGATGCCGGCGTTGCGATCGAAGGCGGCGTGAACCCGCTGGAAGGCCTCGCCGGCCTCCTCGTCGTCCGGGACGACCCGACCATGCGCCTTCCTGCTGCCGCCGCTGCCCTCGACGGCATCGGCACGATCATCGCGATCGACAGCGTCGCCTCCGGCGCCGTGAAGCGCGCGACCGCCGTCCTCGCCGAAGGCCGTGCCTACGCCAGTGCTGGAACTTATACGCAGGCCGACCATCGCGCCCAGAAGCTCGCGCCGGCAATCCGGCCCGAAGGCGATGCCCAGCCGCTCTTCCAACTCCTTCGTGACCTGGGCGCCGCCCTTGGCCTGAGCCTCCCGGCCGATCCCGACGCCGCCCTCGGTGAAGTCGCCGCCCACGACGCGCGCTACCGCCCCGCGTGTGACCTCATCCTTGGCGAGGGTATGCGGCTGGAGGTCCCGGCCGCCCCGAAGGCTGCCGCAGTCCCGGTGGATCCCATCGCCGCGGGCGAAGGCATTCGTATCGTCACGGGCCGCGACTTGTACACCGCCCTCGACGCCGCCTCCGCCCGCCACCCCGAAGCCGAACGGCTCCACCGCTACGACCACATCCAGGTCAGCGAGCAGGACGCCGCCCGCCTCGGCATCAGCGACGAGGACATCATCGAAGTCACCGACGGCACGGCCACGCTGCGTGCCCCCGCCTCTGTCACGGAGCGGGTGCGCGAAGGCACCGTGTTCGTTTCGAGCCTGCTCCAGGGCGGCGCCGTCGCGAACTTCCTCGCCGCGTCCGCCATCCCGGTCGTTCGCGTCGGGGTGCCCGTCACGGCCTGAGCCGCCTGGCCCTGGTCCGAATTCGCGCGGCGGGGAGCAATCCCCGCCGTTGCGCGTCCCCTGTTGCCCTTGCGAACCCGCCGCACGCACCCGATACTGCAGGCACGATGCGTTTTACCGCACCACTTCGAGAGGACACGCCTATCGCCCCGGACTCACCGGGGCGCGCCCTTTAGGCCGCGCCGCACCGGCTCGCTGCCCGGTGCGCATCCTCGCCCCATCTCCCGCTCCGTCGCCCGCCGTGCCCATGCGCGCGCCCGCGATACCATGTCCCCACACGAGGAGACCCATGCCCGAGAAGATCTACGTTTTCGATACCACGCTGCGTGATGGCGAGCAGTCCGCTGGTGTGGCCTTCACCCCCGAAGAGAAGCTCGAGATCGCCCGCCAGCTCGACCGCCTGGGCGTCGACATCATCGAAGCCGGCTTCCCCTGTTCCACTCCGGGCGATCTGGAGGCCGTCCAGACCATCGCCCGTGAGGTGCGCCGTCCCACCATCGCCGCCCTTGCCCGGGCCGTCGCCAGCGATATCGATACCGCCTGGGAGGCCGTCAAGGACGCCGCCGAACCGCGCATCCACGTCTTCATCAATTCCAGCGATATCCAGATGGCCCACCAACTCGGCAAGGACCGCGAGCAGGTCCTGACCCAGGCCGAGGCCATGGTCCGCCACGCCGCGAAGTACACCAGCAACGTCGAGTTCAGCCCCATGGACGCGACCCGCGCCGACCCGCGCTTCATCTTCCAGATCGTCGAGCGCTGCATCGATGCGGGCGCCACCACCATCAACATCCCGGACTCCGTCGGCTACGCCATCCCCGAGGAACTCGGCGGCCTCTTCCGAGCCATCTTCGAAAATGTGCCCAACATCCATAAGTGCCGGGTCAGCTTCCACGGCCAGAACGACCTGGGAATGTGCACCGCCAACACCCTCACGGCCATCCAGAACGGCGCCCGCCAGGTCGAGCTCACCATCAACGGCATCGGCGAGCGCGCCGGCAACACCTCCCTCGAGGAGGTGGTCATGGCGATCAAGACCCGCAGGGACTTCCTCCCCTTCTATACCGATATCAACACCCGCGAAATCTGGCCCGCCTCCAAGATGGTCGAACGCTACTCCGGCATCCAGGTCCAGTGGAACAAGGCCGTCGTCGGCAAGAACGCCTTCCGCCACGCCAGCGGCATCCACCAGGACGGCATCCTGAAGCTCCGCGAGACCTGGGAGATCATGGACCCGACCGAGATCGGCATGCCCCGCGAGAACGCCGAGGAGACGCTCGTCCTCGGCAAGCTCTCCGGCCGCCACGCCTTCAAAATCCACATGGCCCGCCTCGGCTACCAGCTCAACGAGAACCAGCTGGCCAAGGCCTTCGCCCAGTTCAAGGAACTCGCCGACAAGAAGATCGAAGTCGATAACCGCGACCTCATCGCCATCGTCAACGACAACCTCGGCGGCATCGACCTCGGCAAGTGGCAGCTCGAAAACGTCCAGGTCACGACCGGCGACCACATCACTCCCACGGCCACGGTCACGCTGGCAGGCCCCGATGGCACCCGCACCGAAGTCGCCATGGGCACCGGCCCCGTGAACGCCATCTACAAGGCGATCAACGCCATCGCCGGCGTGGACGCCCGCCTCGATGAGTACCTCGTGAAAGCCGTGACCGAAAACGCCGACGCCCAGGGCGAAGTCACCGTCCGTATCGAGGAAGGGAGCCGCACCTGGACCGGGCGCGCCAGCGACACCGACGTCATCGTCGCCAGCGCCAAGGCCTACATCGCCGCTATCAACCGCATGGCCGCCGTCGGCGGCTGAACCCCAAAGTGAACGGCCGGCCCCGCCAGGGCCGGCCGTTCAGAGGGAAGAACCCCTCCCCTTGCAGGGGCAAATGCAAGGGGGAGAGGACAAACCGGGAATCAGGTCGCGCAGTTCGGGCCGATGACGAGCACCGGCCGGTCCGCCTTCCTGATGACGGCCTCCGCCACGCTCCCCGAGAGGAAGTGGCTCAGCCCTGTGCGGCCATGCGTGGCCATCACAATCACATCCACCGCCCCGCTCGCGGCGACATCGACGATCTTGTCCGCAGGGTGCTGCGACCAGACGATCGATACCGTCACCGCCACCCCATCCAGCTCCTTGCGCGCCAGCGCCTCCAGCTGTTCCGACGCCTCCACGTGCATCCGCTCCTGCGCCTCCCCGTGGCTCTCCACCACCCGCGGCCGGGTGGCCGGCGCCATCATCCGCGTCCCCACCACCGCGGGCGGCGCGTCACCCCCTTCGGTGCTCGCGATGCCGTGCACCGACTTCGGGTCGAGCACGCTCATCAGCCGGATCTCCGACCCCGGAGAGAGCGTCGCCAGCCGGCGGACCGAAGGCATCACGGCCGGCGCCATGTTCGGGTCATCAAGCGGAACGGGGACGAGGACGATCATCGGGGGATACCTCCATGGCGGTTCTGGCCTGCCCGGGCTAGTCGTGCGCCGGCGGCAGGATGAGCAGGGGCCGGTGCAGCGAGTGCAGCACCCGGTCCGTTGTGCTGCCGAGCGCGATCCGCTTCGCCAGCCCCTTGCCGCCGGACGCCATCACCACCAACGATGCATCGACGTTCTCGGAGACATCCACCACCGCCTGGGCCGCCGGCCCATGGACCACGAACGGCTTCTCGCCGGGCAACGCCACCTCCGCCAGGTACGTGGCCGCAGCCTCTTCAAGCTGCGTCGCCCAGTCTGCCGGGTAGTAGGCGAACTCCGCTCCGGCCGGCGGCGGCACCGAATACGCCCGAACGAGCACCACGTCCCGGCCCAGCTTCGCGGCGACGCCGCGCGCCGTCGTGAGTGCCCGGTCGCCTTCCGCCGAGCCATCGAGCGGCACCACGATCGGCCCCTCGCCCGGGCCGACCATCGCCCCCGTCCCCGGCACGACCAGCGTGGGCACCCGCGCGCCCCGCACGATCTTGTCGGCGACGCTGCCGATGAACGCAGCCTGGAAACCGCCCCGCCCATGACTTGCAAGCACGACCATGCCCGCGCCCTCCGAGGCCCCGAGCACCGCCGGCGCAGCGGGCCCGAACCCGGTCTCAATGGTGCCCTCGGCCAGCGCGATTCCCTCGCGCCGAGCCAGTTCCCCGGCGTACTTCACGAAGACATCCCGCGCCTTGCCCGCCGCTTCGCGGCCAGCGTCACGGTCGTCCACAACGTGCATCAGGATGAGCCGCGAACCGTATGCCGCAGCCAGGGCTTTTGCCCACGGGAGCGCGTGCTCGGCCGCGCTCGACCCATCCAGCGGGACGAGGAAAGGAGAAGATGCGAACTCGGTCACTGTGTTGCCCCTGATAAGTTCGGGTCACATCGTGACCGCACTCCCGCCGGGGCCGTGACGGCCGTTCGGGGCCCGCTTCATCGCCGATAGGCCCCAGCCACGCCCTCGCCCTATGCAGCTTGTTGTGGACTCTGGCCCACCGGGCCGTTATGCCGGGCCATTCGGACGCGGGAAAACGGCCGGGAGACCCTCAGGATTCGTCCATGGCTACCACGCCGATCCCCCCCCTCGCGCCGGAGGCGGAAGTCGAACTCAGCGGCGGCCGCCTGGTCACCATCCGCCACAGCGCGCCGGCCGACACCGCCCGCGTCGTGGTGTTCCTCGCGAGCCCCGGCACCCGCCATCTCTGCAGCGAGCCCGGCGCCGCCGGCGACTGCACCCGCTGCCGCGGAGGGGCCTCGGAGGTCGCCCTTCCGGACCTCCTTGCCATCATGCCCGAGGGCGACGTGCTCGCCGCAGGTTGGATCCTTCCGCCCGCCGCCCACGGCCCCGCGCGGCTCGCCATGGCCGTCCATGCCGGCTACCTCCACGGCGAAATCCCCGCCGCGGTCTTCCGATCCCTGGGCGCCGAAGCCGCCCGCCACGGCTACGACCGCTTCACCACCTGCGTGACCTCGCTGCGCGGAGAGCCTTTCGAGGAATTCCGCGCCGCCGGTCTCCGCGTCGAATCGTCGTTTTCGCTCGGCGGCGTCACCGAAGTCGAGCTCTCCATCGAATAGGTCCCCGTCGCCGAAAGGGGGCGCGCGTGCCACGGGAACTCTCCATCGAGGAATGCGAAGCACTCCTCGCCAGGCATCGGGTCGGGCGCATCGCCGTGCGCGATGTCGAAGGTGCCTACATCGTGCCCATGTCCTTCGTGTTCGAAGGCGGAGTCCTCCACGCCCACACATCGCCCGGCCACAAACTCCAGCTCCTCAGGCGCTGGCCCCACGTCGCCTTCCAGGCCGACGAAGTCGAGGAGCCCGACCGCTGGCGCAGCGTTCTCGTGCGCGGCCGCTTCCGCGAACTCACCGACCCCGATGAGCAGGCCCACACCCGCCTCGTCCTCGTCCGTGCTTTTGGCGGCAATCCCGTCGCCGTCACCGCCCCCCACGGGCACCGAACCACCCTGGCCGATGCCATCGTCTTTCGCATCGAGCCCGAGACCGTCACCGGCCGCGCGGAAGGGATGTAGCCGCCCGGCGTTTTGAAACCTGCTCCGCGCTGTCCTTTGGATTCGGGATAGGCAGCGCGAACTTTGTGATAGGCATCACCAATGACCTTCCGGACCCGGCCTTCTGGTCCCTCTGGCCGTCCTCCCCCGCGCCTGCGCCCCCGACGATGGTCTCCGCAGCAGGAGGAGATGTTCCAGGTATGACTGATTCGATCGAAAGCGTGCGACTCGGACGGCGTGGCTTCCTGAAGAAGGCCGCCGCCGGCGCGGCTGTTGTCCCCATGGCGGGCGGTCTTATCGCCGCCGCCTGCAGCGACGACAAGACCACCGCGTCCGGTACCGCGTCTCCCGAGTTCCGCACGCCCGCCGCCTCGACGTCCTCATCAACGTCGAATACGCCCGCCTCCGGCGGGACGGTCGCTGCTTCGCAGCAGAGCAACTGGCAGAAGATCGATGCCGACCACAAGAAGGGCATCGAGCAGTACCTCGCCAACAACACCAAGGCCCCGATCACGTCGGGCAAGGGCAACGTGCCCCTCGCACCGCGCATCGAAAACGGCGTCAAGGTCTGGGACCTCACCATCGATGAAGTCGAATGGGAGACCATCCCAGGCCAGAAGGAAAAGGCCCGCGGATACAACAAGATGATCCCCGGCCCCGTCCTTCGCGGCACCGTCGGCGACAAGGTCAAGATCAACTTCAAGAACAACCTGGCTGAATCGACCGCCGTCCACTGGCACGGCCTCTACGTGCCCAACAACATGGATGGCGTCCCCTACATCACCCAGGACCCAATCGAGCCCGGCAAGTCGTTCACGTACGAGTTCACCCTGCGGAACTCCGGTCCGCACATGTACCACTCGCACCACGACTCCGCCGACCAGGTGAACCGCGGCCTCCTTGGCGCCTTCATCGTCGACCCGGTGAACATGTCGTCGATGCCGAAGTACGACAAGGAAGTCATCCTCGTCCTCAACGACGTGGCCCTCGGCTTCACCATCAACGGCAAGGGCTTCCCTGCCACCGAACTGATCACCGCCAAGAAGGGCGAGCGACTTCTCGTGCGCTGGCTCAACGAAGGCATGATGAACCATCCCATGCACCTCCATGGCATGCCCATGCAGGTGACTGCCATTGATGGCTGGCCGCTGACCGCGCCCTACCTCTGCGACACGATCGATGTGCCCCCGGGGAACCGGTACGACACCATCATCGAATGCACCGAGCCGGGCGTTTGGGCTTTCCACTGCCACATCCTCTCCCACGCGGAGAGCCCGGCAGGCTTCTTCGGCCTCGTCACGGCCATCATGGTGACGGAGTAAGCCGGCCCCGACGGGGACCGGGACCGGCTTCTTGGGCGGCCCGTTTCATGGCGGCGGGCCGCCCCCTCCTCGAAAACGGGGTCTGCATCGCAGGCCCCGTTTTCACGTTTTCCGCCGTCCCGGCCCACCCGCCCCGCCAGTCCGCCACCTGCCCGAACGGGTGATCCCGCCCACCCGGTGCACGCCGCATCCTCGAAGTGCGCCACTCCCCGGCGCTGGAGGATACCGTGGCAGACGCCAGCACCAACCCCCTCGCCGCCCTCTCCGATGCTCTCGCCGGCGCCGTCGAACGAGCTGGCCGCTCGATCGTCACCGTCGCCGCTCGTCGCCGCCTCCCCGCCACCGGCATCGCCTGGCGTGCGGACGGCGTCATCGTCACCGCCGATCACGTCCTCGAACGCGAGGACGACATCACCGTCACCCTCCCCGGCGGCGCCGAGACCAAAGCCACCATCGCCGGCCGTGACCCGGGCTCCGACCTGGCCGTGCTTCGCGTTTCCGGCGCCACCGTCGAACCCATCGAGCGCGGCCCCGCCGTGCGCCCCGGCCACCTCGTCCTGGCACTCGGCCGCGCCGGAGATGGCATGCCCATGGCGTCCTTCGGCGTCGTCAGCGCCGTCGGGGGCCAGTGGCGCACCTTCACGGGCGGCACCGTCGGCGGGTTCCTCCGCAGCGACACCACCTTCTACCCAGGCTTCTCCGGCGGGCCCCTCGTTGATTCGGAAGGGCGCGCCATCGGCATCAACAGCTCCCGCCTCGGCCGTGGCGGCGGCCTCACCATCCCCATCGCGGCCGCCACCGGCATCGTCGATGCCCTCCTGAGCCAGGGGCGCCTGAAGCGGGGATACCTCGGCATAGGCAGCCAGCCCACACCTCTGCCCGCCGCCCTGGCCGCGAAGGCGAACGGCCAGGCGAGCGGCCTGCTCGTCGTCGGTGTCGAACCCGGCAGCCCCGCCGAATTGGGCGGCCTCCTCGTCGGCGACATCCTCCTCCGCCTCGGCGAGACCACGGTCACCGGCACGGAGGCACTCCAGGGAGCCCTCGGCCCCGAGACCGTCGGCCACCCGATGGCCATCGCCCTGCTCCGCGGCGGCGAACCCGCCACCGTCACCGTCACCGTCGGCGAACGCGGGTAGGAGCCGCCCGATGACCGCGCTCTTGTTGGATCCTGCGGCCGAAGGGCTCGCCATGGCCCTCCGGTCCATCCTCGTCAGCATCCGCGGCGATGCGGGTGGCGGCTCGGGCACCGTCTGGAGCGAAGACGGCCTGGTCATCACCAACAGCCACGTCGTTCCCGGCGAAGCCGCCACCGTTACGCTGCCCGATGGACGCAGCTTCGAAGCGCCGGTCACCGCCCGCGACCCGGACCGCGACCTTGCGGCCCTGCGCGTCCCCGTGAAGGGCCTCGCCGCGGCGATACCAGCCACCAGCGTCCGGCCCGGCCAGCTCGCCTTCGCCATCGGCAATCCCTGGGGCCAGCCCGGCGTCCTCACCGCTGGCGTCGTGCTCGGCAGCGGCCCGGCGACCCTCGAAAGCGGCCTCGAACTCGAGGACGCCGTCCGCGCCGAGGTACGCCTCGCGCCGGGAAACTCGGGCGGCCCGCTCGCCGATGCCCACGGCCGCGTCATCGGCATCAATGCCATGGTCTCCGGCGGGATGGCTATCGCCGTGCCCGCCCGCCTTGTCGAGCGCTTCGCCGCCGGCGATGTCCCCGGCACCGCCTTCCTCGGCATCGTCGCGCGACCCGCGCTCGTGCGAGGCGCCGTCGCCGGCCGCGTCATCGCTCCCCGCGAGGGCCTGCTCGTCACCGGCGTCGAAGCCGGCAGCCCCGCCGAGCGGGCCGGCCTCCTCCCCGGCGACATCGTCCTCGCCCTCGGAGAGGCCGCGGGCGTCCAGGCCGCTTCACGCGCGCTTCGCCGTCTCCGTCCCGGGACGCCGGTCGCGCTCTCGCTCCTTCGCGGTGGCAGACTGGTCGAGGCGTACGCCGAGCCCGCCGCCCGAAACTAGCCCGTCGCGCGGTGCGTGCCGCGTCCCGCGCACCAGAAAGGCGCCGATGTCCGAACCCGGGCCCTCCGTCGTCGTGGTCGCCCGCTCGCCCGCCGTGCGAGCGGGCATCCGCGCGCTCCTCGAAAGCCAGGGGATCCCGGTCATGGGCGACCTCACGCCCGCCGCGCTCGATCTCTCCCCCCTCCCGTTCGACCTCATGGTCGCCGAAGCCACCGCCTTCGCCGAATTCGACACCCCGCCGGCGCTCCCGGCGGTGCTCGTCGGGGACGACCCGGATGCGCTCGCCGCGTTCGCGGAGGTGCCGCTCGCGCGCGCCTTCCTCAGTTCGGAGG
>JAYRRO010000127.1:0-42019 GCA_041910095.1 Dehalococcoidia bacterium | reverse complement strand
CGGACCTTCAAGAGAGTCTGGACCGGCACGCCCACACGCTCGACGAGCAGCGGCCCGACGTCGTGGCGAAGCGCCACGCGCGCGGGTACCGGATGCCGCGCGAGAACATCGCCGCGCTCGTGGACCCGGGCTCGTTCAAGGAGTACTGGCCGCTCATCGTCGCGCGCCAGCACCAGCGGCACGACATGGAGACGCTGCGCCGCGACACGCCCGCCGACGGCCTCATCGCGGGGACCTGCGCCATCAACGGCGACCAATTCGCCGACGACCGTTCGCGCGCAATCGTCGTGCACTACGACTACACGGTGCTGGCGGGCACGCAGGGCGGCCGGAACCACTACAAGCAGGACCGCATGTTCGAACTCGCCCACCGCTTCCGGATGCCCGTCGTGCTCTTCGGCGAAGGCGGCGGCGGGCGCCCGGGCGACGATGCCACCGGTCCGCGCGTCGCCTTCGATACGGGCACCTTCACCACGTTCTCGCGGCTGAGCGGGCTGGTGCCGCTGATTTCCATCGTGAACGGCCGCACCTTCGCGGGGAACACCGCGCTCGTCGCCGCCTGCGACGTGATCATCGCCACGGAGGGGAGCACGCTGGCGATGGGCGGGCCCGCGATGATCGAGGGCGGCGGGCTCGGCATCTACACCCCGGAAGAGGTCGGGCCGATGTCGTTCCAGGTGCCGAACGGCGTCGTCGACATCCTCGTGAAGGACGAGAGCGAGGCCGTCGCCGTGGCGCGCCGGTACCTTTCGTACTTCCAGGGCCCGGTGGCGGAGTGGGAGGCGCCCGACCAGCGCCCCCTGCGCCACATCGTCCCCGAGAACCGCCTGCGGCTCTACGACATGCGCGAAGTCCTGCGTACCATCGCCGACCGCGATTCGGTGCTGGAGATTCGCGAGCGCTTCGGGGTGGGGGTGATCACGGCGTTCATCCGCGTCGAAGGGCGGCCGATGGGCGTCATCGCGAATAACCCGCACCACCTCGCGGGCGCGATCGACTCCGACGGCGCCGACAAAGGCGCGCGCTTCCTGCAGTTGTGCGATGCCTTCGACATCCCCGTGCTCAGCCTCATGGACTGCCCGGGCATCATGGTCGGGCCGGACCACGAGCGGACGGCGCTGGTGCGGCACGCCCTGCGGATGTTCAACGTGGGGGCGAACATGACGACGCCGCTCTTCGGGGTGATCGTGCGGAAGGCGTACGGGCTCGGGGTGCAGGCGATGTGCGGGGCGAGCGCGCTCGTCGGCTTCTTCACGGTCGCCTGGCCGACGGCTGAGTTCGCCGGGATGAACATCGAGGGGTCGGTGAAGCTGGGCTACCGAAAGGAGCTGGCTGCCATCGAGGACCCGGAGGAGCGCCGGCGGGAGTTCGACCGGCGGGTGGCCCGCGCCTACGAAGGGGCGAAGGCGGTCAACGCGGCGGTGGGAGGCGGGCTGGACGACGTCATCGACCCGGCGGAGACGCGCGACTGGATCGCGCAGAGCCTCCGGCGGCTCCCCCCCGTCGCCCCGCGCGAGGGCAAGAAGTACCCGTACATCGATCCCTGGTAGGACACCCTGCTGAAGGCGGCGGCCCTTCTTTACCGTGAGGTAGAATGCGGCGCCCGGATGTTCTTTACCAACTGGCCCTTATTCGCGCCGATTGCGCAGGGTTTTTCTCAATACGCAAAGTTCGACGTACGAGATTCCGATGATCTGCATGTGGCCATGGGCCTCGTGGAGACCGGGATGGACGACGCATGCCTTCGGGCGTCCCAGGGGCGGCAACCCCACGTGATGTACGTCGAGGACAACCGCGCCAATGCGCTGCTGGTTGAACGGGCGCTGGCGGCGCACGCCAACGTCACGCTCTCGGTCATCCCCAACGCCGAAGAGGCGCTGACACGCATCGCGAGCCAGGCGCCGGACCTGATGCTGCTAGACCTCCACCTACCGGGGATGTCGGGCGAGGATCTGCTCGTGCGGCTGCGGCGGGAGCCGCGCTTCGCGACCTTGCCGGTGGTCATCATCACCGCCGACGCCGCAACCTCGACCTCGGACCGGCTGCTGGCACACGGTGCCACCATGCACATGACCAAGCCGATCGACATCCGCATGCTCGTGGACGTCGTTCGCAAGTTCACCCAGCGGGGGGCCGCAATGAACCGCCTGACGACAGGAACCCGGTCGAGCGCGGTTGCGGCCGCGGGCATCATGCTCGTACTCGCGCTGCTGACGGTGTACGAAGTGCTGGCAACCAAGCGGGCACAGGATTCGCTCCAGGATGTGCAACTGGCGGGCGAGCTCGCGGACTCCTACCAGGCGGCGCGCGGCGGCGTGGCTCAGATCGAGCTCACTGTTCGCACGATGCTCTCGGAGCCCGGGACGGTCGATGCGGCGACCGTGATCGCGGAAATCGACGATGTGATACGGAACACGAATCGCATCAAAGCCATTGGGCAGCAAGAGGACCGCGCGCTGGTCGAGCAGTTGTACGACCAGTACGTGGGCACGCTCAATATCCTCAAGCTGGCGCTGGCGGCGCACATCGATCTGAGCGCGATGCAGGCCGGCCTCCCAAGCGAGAAGGTCGCGCCCGCGATTCGCAACGACTTCGACCAGATGGCGATGGAGCGCCAGTCGCAGGCGGACGCAGCGCTCGAGGCGTACCGGGACGACCAGGACACGCGGCTGATAGTGACGAGCGTGCTCAACGCAGCGGGGCTGCTGCTGGTGGTGTTCCTCGCCTTCGGGCTCCGGTACTACAGCCGCCGTGAGGCGCGGATGGTGGCGATGCAGGCCGCGCAGGCGGAACTCGAAGCCGCCCGCGACGAAGCGGACCGCGCGAACGCCGCGAAAAGCCAGTTCCTCAGCCGCATGAGCCACGAATTGCGGACGCCCATGAACGCCGTGCTCGGTTTCGGGCAGCTGCTCGAAATGGACGACCTGACCGAGACCCAGCGCGAAAACGTGTCGTTCATCATGCGGTCGGGGCGCCACCTGCTGCGGCTGATCGATGAGGTCCTCGACATCTCGCGCATCGAAGCCGGGCGGCTGTCGCTCAGCCTGGAGCCGTTCATGGTCTCCGACGTAGCGAAGGACGTGTTGGAGATGTCCGCGCCCATCGCCGCCGAACACGGCATCCGCGTCGAGTGCTGCGACCATGAACCCCCGCCGTGGCGGGTCATCGGCGATGTCCAGCGCACGAAGCAGGTGCTCCTCAACCTGGTTTCGAACGCCATCAAGTACAACAAACCCGGCGGCACCGTGGAGTTCAGCGGCGAGCAGCTGCCGGGCGGCGAGGTGCGCATCTCGGTGCGGGACACCGGGCGCGGCATCTCGTCCGAACGCATGGAACGCCTCTTCAACCCGTTCGACCGCCTGGGGGCGGATTCCACCACGATCGAAGGCACGGGCCTCGGGCTGGCGCTTTCCAAGGCGCTGGTGGAGGCGATGTCCGGGCGGCTGGAGGTAGAGAGCGTCGAAGGCGAGGGGTCCACGTTTTCGGTGGTGCTGCCGGCGGCTGCGGCGGTGCCCACGCTGCCCATCGGCTTCGCCGAGTATCGCGAACGTCTCGCGCCTATCGGCCGGGTGGTTTGCGTGGAGGACAACAACGCCAGCTACCAGGTGGTGGAAGGGGCGATGCGTCACCTGGGCATCGAGTGCACGCGCGCCGAAACGGCCACTGCGGGGATCGAGCAGGTTTTCGCGACCCGTCCCGGGCTGGTGATGGTCGACCTTCACCTCGAGGGCGGCGATGGCGCGGCGGTTCTCCGGGGTCTGCGCAGCCACCCGGAGATGTCGGACCTGCCGATCATCGTGATGAGCGCCGACACCACGGAGCCCACGCGGACGCGAGTGCTGGCCCTGGGCGCGGACGCCTTCGTGGGCAAGCCAATCGACTTCGGCCAGCTCGTGGAGACGATGGCCCGCTTGGTCGAGCCACCGGAGGCGCGGAAGCATGCAGCCTGAGAAACCGGCGGCGGCAACGCGCGGCGCGGCGGGTCCCACCGCACCTCCAGAGCTCGCGAACAGCCGCATCCTGGTCGTGGATGACCAGCCGCTCAACCTCAGGCTCATCGAGGCGATCCTCGGGCGAGCCGGCTACACCGGCGTTGCCTGCCTTCCCGAACCACGCCAGGTCCGGCCCCTCTGCGAACGAGTGATGCCGGACCTCGTGCTGCTCGACCTGCACATGCCGGGGCTCGATGGCTTCGGGGTGATGGCGGAGCTGGCGAAGCTCGTTCGCCCGGACGACTACTTCCCGATTCTCGTTGTCACGGCCGATGTCACGCGGGAGACGCGCGAGCGCGCGCTGAGAGCCGGCGCGAAGGACTTCCTGACCAAGCCCGTGGACGCTACCGAGGTGGTGCTGCGCGTGGGCAACCTGCTCCAGACACGCCATCTCTACGCCAACCTGCGCCAGCTCAACGGCGAACTTGAGCGCCGGGTGGCCCAGCGCACGGCGCAGCTGGAACGGGCGCACGATGAGCTGCTCGAACGGCTCGCGCTCGCAGCCGACTACCGTGACGACATCACGGGCGCGCATTCGCGGCGCGTGGCCAGCGGTGCCGCGCGGCTGGGCTCGATGCTCGGGATGAATGAGCGCGAGGCGCGCCTGCTGCAGCACGCTGCCACGCTTCACGACTTCGGCAAGATCGCCATCCCCGATTCCGTGCTCCTGAAGCCGGGTTCGCTGACGAACGACGAGTTCGCTCTCATGCGCAGTCACACCACGATCGGCGCGTCGCTGCTGGCGGGGAGCCAGTTCCCGACGCTGGTCCTGGGGCAGGAGCTCGCGCGGCTGCACCACGAACGCTGGGATGGGCGAGGATACCTGGGCCTGGCCGGCGACGACGTGCCCCTGACGAGCCGCATCGTCGCCGTCGCGGACGTCTTCGACGCGCTGATTCACGTGCGGCCGTACAAGAAGGCGTGGCCTCTGAGCGAGGCCGTGGACGCCATCGCCGAGGGCAAGGGCACGCAGTTCGACCCGGAAGTGGTCGCGGCCTTCCTCGGGGACGACCTGGACGGCTACGTGGGTCAGTCGGAAGGCATGGACTGGGGCCCGTCCGAGGCCGCCTGAGTCGCCCGCTCCGCGCATCTATCCGCCAGGCACGCCCACCGGCTCCCTGACCTGAGGTATTCGCTACCGCATGTCCCTGCCGGTGGTCAGCGCCGTCGCACGCCCGGGGTGCCTCGGGCGCGGCGCCTTCGACACGCTTGAGGGTCGCGGCGCCGGGTTCTGTGGGCGAAAGGAACGGCGGGAGGGAATCTCAGGCGGCAGCGGTCCGGTCGGCGGCTTCGAGGACGCGGATGAGGTCCTCTGGCTCCAGGGGCACCGGCAGGAAGGCGTCGCATCCCAGCGGCTTCCAGGAACGCTCGAACTCGTCGCGGTCGCGGGGACCGACGACGACGAGGCGCGCGCGCGCGTTTGGCGCGCCGGGCCGGCGAATGTGCTGGCCGATGAGCTCCTGCACGTTCGGCAGGCCACCATCGACGACGACGGTGAACGCTCGCCAGCTATCGGAGAGCAGCTTGCCCTCGATCGTGTTCTCGGCCTGCACGAGCTTCACGCCGGTGCGGCGGGCGAGCACACGTTCGACAAGTTGGCGGCGGGACCAGTCGCCGTCGATGTGAAGGATGGAGAGCGGCGCGGTTCGCGCCCCGGCTGGCGCCGCTTCGCCGCTGCGCCGGGCGAGGGGGAGAAAGACGGTGAAACGCGTCCCCTTGCCGGGCACGCTATCGACCTGGATGGAGCCGTACATGGCCTCGACGAGGGCCTTGCTCAACACCAGGCCCAGGCCGGTGCCTTCGATGCCCCGGCGGTCGGCGTCGAGGCGCTCGAAGGGGTTGAACATGCGGCTCATTTTTTCGGGGGCGATTCCGGGACCGTTGTCGACGACGCTGATGGCCACACGGCCGGCGCGGGTCACGCCAGAACGAATGACGACGGTGCCGCCCGCTTCGTTGTACTTAATGGCGTTCGATACCAGGTTCAGGAGCACCTGCTTGAGGCGCGCCGCGTCGGCGAGCACGCCGGTGACATCCGGGCCGTCGTCGCGGCGGAGGGTGATGTGCGCGGCCGACGCGAGGGGCGCGGTCATCTCCATGACCTGCCCGATGACATCGCCGCAACGCACGGGCGCGATCTCGACCTTCATTCGGCCCGCTTCGATGCGGGAGATGTCGAGCACCTCGTCGATGAGGCGCAGGAGGTGCTGGCCGGAGCTCATGATGTAGTCGACGTTCTCGCGCTGCTCGGGCGCGAGGTCCTCAAGCTGGAGGAGCTGGCCGAAGCCGAGGACGGCGTTCATGGGCGTGCGCAGCTCATGGCTCATGCGCGAGAGGAACTGGCTCTTGGCGGCGTTAGCCGTGTCGGCGGAATCGCGCGCGGTGGCAAGCTCCTGCACCTGGGCCTCGAGCTGAACTCGCATCCGCTCAAGGCCGGCATTGAGGTTGAGGTTATCGAGGATGACGACGAGCTGCCGCACCAGCGCCAGGCCGAGCACGACCACGATCAGGGCGAGCGACACGCGATGCGCGCCGAACCCATCGTCCCACCCCACGTACGCGCCCAGGCCGATCATCGCGGCGGCGGTGAAGATGGGCACCAGGTTGTGGGCACGGCTTACGGCGACCTGGCGCTCATCTTCGCGCGCGACCTGAATCCCGCTTCGCACACGGGTGAACGCCCCGATGCCAACGAGAAGGTAGCCTGCCATCCAACCGGCATCGATGAACCCGGGCGTATAGCCGCCCCGCAGGTCGGCGTAGAGGAACGCGGAATCGGCAGCGACAAACGCCGCGACACCCCCGCCGAGGCCCAGGAAGACGCTGGCGTCGCGCCTCAGGCCAACGCGGTAGGCGAGCGTGATCACCGCCCAGAGCAGCGTGATGTCGGTCACGGGGTAAGCAGTCGCGAGGACGACTTCGAGGCGAGTTCCGGTGCTCCCGGCCATGGTGGGTTCCATGACGAACGCCCAGCCCACCGCCGTGAGCGCCAGTGCCAGGCTCGATCCCTCGAACAGCGCTCGCAGCTGCGCGTGCCAGCGGCGCTGGCTCCCGACCATTGTCATGCCCGAGACCAGGAAGAGCGTCCCGCCCAGGTAGAAGGCATCCGCGATGGACGGGAAGGGATCGGTCTTGAGGATGATCTCGTCGTAGGCCCAGATCCACTCGGCCACGGACCAGCAGAGCACCCCGGCAGCGAAGAGCAGCCACCCCGTCCGGTCGAAGCCTCGCGTCGCGCGGACGGTGTACAGCGTCGCAACCGCCGCGACGCAGGCCGCGACCGCGACGCTCACGTCGGCGGTTCCCGCGCGAACGAGCGAGTCGGCGGGAAGGAGCAGCACGGCCGAGGTGATGACGGCGACGGCCGTCGCGGCGAGGACGACCAGGTTCGAAAACCGGCTGCGCGCGCCCCGAGCAGGGTTGCGATGCACAAGATCCATCGCCTCGATCGTCGGATTGGGAGCGACTTGCCCGGAGTGCGAAGGCGGTAAAAGACGAACTTCCCGCGCAATCCGCGAGAACACCAGGCGCGCTAGATGGGAGAGCCGGCGCGGGTGGTGGCGGCCGAGAGGCGGCCGAGATCCGTGACGGGCGGGACGCCGCGCACGTACTCCGTGATGATGCCCCGCCACGGGCCGTGCGCCCGCAGGTTCGCCATCAGCCCGGCCAGTCCGAAATTGATGCGCGTGAGGAAAACCATGCCTTCGGGGACGTTGCAGTAGCGGTTGATGGCGCCGCCTTCGCCCGTGGTCTGGGTGTTGCGCCGGATCATCTCGGCGGCCAGCTCGGGCGTGAAGGTGACTTCGCCCTCAAGGATCGGCGCCCAGTACCAGTGCATGTGGTCGTACAGCGCTTCGGTCGTGAAGGGCGCATTGGGACGCAGGATGCCAATCGCCTCCGTGGCCGTGCGCCAGGCATCGATGTCGCGGTCCAGCAGCGCGCCGATGACACCCCCGAACTTCGCGACGATGTCCGGCGGGAACTCGGTCACGCAGCCGTAGTCTACGAAGGCGACGCGGCCATCGGGCGTGAGCAGGTAGTTCCCGGGGTGCGGGTCGCCGTTGAAGAGCCCGTGGCGGTAGATGCCGCCGAAACAGAAGCGGTAGACGATCTCCGCGAGGCGGTTGCGTTCGGCCTGGGGCAGGTCGAAGGCCTCGCGGAAGGGGCGGCCCTCGATGAACTCCTGGACGATTACGTGGTGCGTCGTCAGCTCGGGATGGACGCGCGGCACACGGACGAAGCCGTGGCCCTCGAACAGGTCGGCGAAGCGCTGCTGGTTGGCGGCCTCCCGCAGGTAGTCGAGCTCGGCCCGGATGCCATCCTTGAGGTCGCTCACGATGGTACCGACATCGAGCCCACGCGCGACCAGCCCGGCCATGGAGAGCATGAGGCCGACGTTCGCGAGGTCGTGCTCGATGGCCTCGGCGACCCCCGGGTACTGCACCTTCACGGCGACCTTGCGGCCGTCGTCAAGCGTGGCGCGGTGGACCTGTCCGATAGATGCGGCGGCGAACGGTTCGTGTTCGAACCTGCGGAAGACCTTGCGCGGCGGGAGGCCGAACTCGGCCATGAAGACCTGCTCCACGAGCTCGAAGGCCATGGGCGGTGCGCTGGAGTGGAGCGTCGCGAGTTGGCCCGCCATCTCATCGGGGAGCACGCCCGTCATCATCGAGAGCACCTGTCCGACCTTCATCACGGCGCCCTTCATGTCGCCCATGGTTCGAGTCACGTCCTCGGCGGTACGAAGCACGAACTGCTCACGCTTCCGTCTGCGCGCCTCCCCGAAGGCGAGGTAGGTGCCCGCCCAGCGAAAGGCCGCGCGGCCCGCGAGCCTGGCCGGGCGCACGGAACGGCCCACCCGTCCACCGCGTACCGCACGCCGTTCATTGGTCATGGATTCGAGCGTATCGCGCGGACGGTACGGATGGTGGCTGGCCGCCTCACCGTTCGCATTGAACCTGCCGATGGCGCTCGATGGTCTTCGCCATAGCGTCGAACGATGCGAGGCGAGGCCGCTATCGAGAATTCCCGTAGCCGGTCACCTTCGATATATCGCGTCGCGGCCGATATCCATGACAACAACGCCGGAGGGGCAGCCATGAGTGGCATCTTCTACGACCCGCGCGCCCGGCGCCTTGAGCGCGTCAGTGATGGCAGCCCGCGGCCGGAGTGGTCGTTCGTGACGCACAACCTTCACGCCAGCGCCCACCAGTGCCGGCGCATCCTTGGTGAGTTCCTGCCGGCGGACGCGTTGACGGACCTTGAATTCGGAGGCGAGCAGCGCCCCCGCTGACGCCCGGCTACGATAGCGCCTGCATGATCGCCGAGATCGCCGTCCGCCTCGCCACGGTCCACGACTCGCCGGGATGGACCGTCACGCGGTTCGACCAGGGCGCGCCGTTCGAAGGACGCGTGGCCGTGCTGTCGTCGGCATTCAATCCGCCGACCCATGCCCACGTCAGCCTGCTCGAGCTCGGCGCCGCGGTGGACGGCATCACCGGCGTGGCCGCGATGCTCACGACGAACAACGTGGACAAGTCGCTGTTCGGGGCGCCCTTGTCGCATCGCGTGGGCATGCTGCTGGCGCTGGGGGAGGCCGAGCCGGGGGGCGTCGCCGTGCTCGCCAGCAACGCCGCCCGTTTCGTAGACCAGGCGGAGGCGCTGCGCATCTCCTACCCGCAGGCGTCGTTCGACTTCATCGCGGGCTTCGACACGCTCGTCCGCATTTTCGACCCAAGGTATTACGAGGACATGGACACGGTGCTGGACCGTTTCTTCGCGCGGCACCGCCTCATCGCCACGAACCGCGGACAGGACACCATTTCGGCCGTGGCGGCGTTCGTGGCGACGCCGGCCGCGTCGCGCTACGCGGGGAACATCATCGTCCGCGAGCTGGACGACCATCCCGCATCGCTGTCATCGACACAGGCGCGGGAGCACGCCGGGCGCGGTGTGACGCCATCCGCGGTGCCTCCGGCGGTGGCCGAGTACATCGCACGGCACGGCCTCTATGGGATGGGCGGCAAGGCCTAACTTAGCTGCGAAACGTCCGGCCCCCCCTCGGTCGCGACGACACCGCGCGCCTTCAGCCCCTCGATTTCCGCGTCGCCAAGCCCGAGGAGGGTGCGGAGAACCTCGACCGTGTGCTCGCCGAAGTCCGGGGGCGGGCCTTTGATGCCGGATTCGCTGCGGGACATGCGCAGCGGCGTGTTCGCGATACGGACGGTGCCGGCGCTCCGGTGCGTCACGTCCTGGAGCATCTCGCGGTGTGCGACCTGGGGGTCGGCGGCGACATCGGCGATGGTGTTCACGGGCCCGCAGGGGATGCCGACGGCGAGCATGTCCTCGATCCATTCGGCGGTGGTGCGGCGGCGAAAGGCCTCGATGAGGATCGGTTCGAGCACGGCGTGGTTGGCGGTGCGCCGGGGGCTCGTGCCAAAACGGGGGTCGTCGATGAGTTCGGGGAGGCCCAGCAGCGCGCAGAACAGCGACCAGTGATTCTCCTCGCCGAAGCCAAGGGCGACCACGAGGTGGCCATCGGCGGTGGGGAACGCCTGGAAGGGCGTCGCGCTGGGATGGCGGGTACCGAGCGGCTCCGGGGCCTTGCCCGTCACGCTGTACCGCATGTACGCGTTCTCCAGCATCGAGACCTGGCAATCGAGCATCGAGAGATCGATGAACTGGCCCAGCCCGCTGCGATCGCGTTCGCGCAGGGCGGCGAGGATGCCGATGGTGGCATAGAGGCCCGCGGAGAGGTCGCCATAGGAGGCCCCGGGGCGAACGGGCGGGCCACCCTTTTCGCCGGTGATGGAGAGAATGCCGCCCATGCCCTGGACGACGATGTCGAGGGCCGGGCGCTCGCGATAAGGCCCCGTCTGGCCGAAGCCGCTGATGCTGCAGAAGATGAGCCGCGGGTTTCGCTCCTTCAGCGCTCCGTAACCCACGCCGAGACGTTCCATCGTGCCCGGGGTGAAGTTCTCAAGGACGACGTCCGCCTTCTCGGCGAGCTTTCGGAAGAGCTCGCGTCCCTCTTCCTGGCGGAAGTCGATGGACATGGAGCGCTTACCGCGGTTGATGCTGAAGAAGTAGCCGCTGTAGCCGTTCTGGTAGGGCGTGGTGGTGCGCGCGATGTCGCCCCACGGCGGCCGTTCGACTTTGATCACGTCCGCTCCGAGGTCCGCGAGGACCATGGAGGCGTAGGGGCCGCTCAGCACCCAGCTGCAATCAAGAACCGTGATGCCTTCCAACGGACGGGCCATGCGCGCGCCTCCTCGGAGGCAGGATAGGCGAGATCCGGGGAATGAGGGTCAGACGCCGCGTTTGTCGCCCCAGATATAGATGTGGAGGCGGGTGGTGAAGCGGTAGCCTTCGCGGGCACAGAGTTCGGCGAGCCAGGGGCCGCGCGCCGAGAGTTCGGACGCGGTGCGGCCTTCCGGCATGAGCTGCGTGCGCTCGCGCGGGATGCCGGCGGCCTCGCGGATGACCTCGGCTTCGTCCACATCCTTCGCATCGGCCACCACGAACTTCAGCCACGCGTTCCCGGTCGCGGCGAACGCGCGGAGGGCGTCGGGGCGCAGCCGGGCGAGGCCTTCGTTCCCGGAGTGCGCCAGCTTGGGCGAGACGTTCCACTGGTCCACGAACGGCTCCAGCGGGCCGGGCGCGACCGTGCCATTGGTTTCGACTTCGATGCGGTAGCCCGCTTGCTTCAGCATGCGGGCGAGCGGCGCCAGATGGCGGCGTTGGAGCAGCGGCTCGCCGCCCGTGATCACGACGCTCGCGGGCTCACGCATCGCGACCTGCGCGGCCACTTCGCCAGCGGTCATCGTCATGGTCTGGGACGCGCGGTCGAAGCGGGACCAGTCCCATGTGTAGGCCGTGTCGCACCAGGCGCAGCGCAGATTGCAGACGGCGAGGCGCACGAACGTGCTCGGCACGCCCGCGGAGACGCCTTCGCCCTGCACCGAGGCGAAGATCTCGGGGGAGCCATCGGCCATGCGCGAGAGCATCAGCGCGTCCACGGGATGAGCGTACCGCCTGCTGCCGTCGCAAGGCAGGGCCGCCCCGCAGCGTGATCGCGCCCACCTGCCCTACACTGGAACGCGATGTTCGAATCCCTGACCGACAAGCTGCAGTCCGCCTTCAAGAAGTTCGGCTCCCGGGGCGTGGTGACCGAGGAAGACCTCGACCAGGCGCTCCGCGAGGTGCGCATGGCCATGCTCGAGGCGGACGTGAACTTCAAGGTCGTGCGCGAATTCACGTCGCGCGTGAAGGAGAAGGCGCTCGGTGCCGAGGTGCTGCGTTCGCTCACACCCGCGCAGCAGGTGATCGACATTGTCCACGGGGAGCTCGTCGACATTCTCGGTGGGGCCGCGCCGCAGCTCGCGACCTCCATGCGGCCGCCAACGGTGATCATGGTGGTGGGCCTGCAGGGCTCGGGGAAGACGACGAGCATCGCGAAGCTCGCGAACCTGCTAAAGAAGCAGCGCCTGCGCCCGCTGGTGGTCGCGTGCGACATCTATCGCCCGGCGGCGGTCGACCAGCTGGTGACGCTCGCGAAGCAGCTCGACATCCCGTACCACGAAGAGGGCACGGCGCAAAAGCCAGCCGTCATTGCCGCGCACGGGCTCGAAAAGGCGAAGGCGATGAACGCGACGCACGTACTCGTGGACACCGCCGGCCGGCTGCACATCGACGAGGCGATGATGGAAGAGGTGGCGGACCTTCGCCGCCAGCTTGAACCTTCCGAGGTGCTGTTCGTCGCCGATGCCATGGCCGGGCAGGACGCCGTGACGGCCGCGAAGGAGTTTCACGAGAAAGTCGGGACCACGGGGCTGGTCCTCACGAAGATGGACGGCGACGCCCGCGGCGGCGCGGCCCTCAGCATCCGCGCGGTGACGGGCGTGCCGGTGAAGTTCATCGGCGTCGGCGAGAAGGCGGACGCGCTCGAACAGTTCTACCCGGACCGCCTCGCCGGCCGCATCCTCGGCATGGGAGACATGCTTTCGCTCATCGAAAAAGCCAAGGAGCAGATGGGCGACGAGGACGCCGACCGCTTCGGCGACAAGATGAAGAAGGGCACGTTCGACCTGCAGGACTTCGTCGACCAGCTGCGGAAGGTCCGACGCATGGGCCCGCTCGGCCAGCTCGTGCAGATGCTCCCCGGCTTCAACAAGATCAAAATGCAGCTCGATGTCGATGACATGGACGAAAGCTTCTTCGGGCACGCGGAAGCGATCGTGCTCTCGATGACGCCATGGGAGCGCCGCCACCCGGACAAGATCGACGGGCGCCGGCGTAAGCGCATCGCGCGGGGCAGCGGCACCGACGCGCACGCCGTGAACCAGCTTCTCAAGCAGTTTTTCGAGGCCCGCAAAATCGCCAAGACACTGAGCACCGGGAAGTTCCCGGGCATGCGCTTCTAGGCCGCCGGTGCCGCTCCCGCCGGACATCGACTCGGCCGTCCACGGCGCGCACATCGCCGCCATGCGCCTTGTGGCCGCCGCCCTGCCGGGGGCCGAAACGGCGCGCGTGGGCGAGTGGTTCGTTTACGACGCCGGCGTCGAGAACCCCGACTTCAACGTTGCCTACGTGGCCGGCGATGCCGGCGGCGCCCCCGCCCAGCTGACCGCGGTCGCGGCGTGGTTCACCGCCCGGGGCGCGGACTGGCGTTTCAAGCTGCGCGGCGGTCACGAGGACGCAGTGATTGACGCGCTGGCGGGCCGCACCACCGAGATGCCGCGGCGGGAGCCGTTCCTTGCCGTCGCGCTCCAGGATCTGCCGGAGGACCCGCTTGAGGGCAGCGTCGCGCCGGTCACGAGCCGGCAGGATCTCGCCGCATACGAATCGTTCGACGCCGTGCGCGGGCGGCCGGCCGAATGGTCCATCGCGGGGGCGGTCATGGACCTGCCGGGCTGTTCACTCTGGCTGGCGCGGGCAGAAGATGGCACTCCCGTGGCGCGCGCGATGACGGTCGCGCTGGGGCCAGTCGCGACGGTGCACAACGTGTTCGTGGCGGATGCCTTCCGGCGACGCGGATACGGGCGCGCGGTCACGGCGGCGGGGCTGCGCGCCGCCCTGAACGCCGGCAGTAGCCACGGCGGCCTCGGCGCGTCGGAGTTGGGATACCCGCTCTACCTGGCGATGGGCTTCGAGCGCCGCTACGATCTCGCGACGTTCGCGCCGGCGCCGCCGGGGGTGCCGGGCTAGATCGTGAGGCCGCCGAGGCCCTGCACGCCGCGGACGTACTCGATCTCGCCGACGTGCCGGTATCCGTGGCTCAGGCAGATGCCGTAGAGGCCGTCCCAGAGGGACATCTCGCCGAGCGGCTTGATGGTCACGCGGCGGGAATCGAACTCCTCGGGCGACATGGCCGCGAGGTAGGCATCGGTCGCTTCCCAGACTTTCCCCTGGTATTCGAGCCAGCGGGCGACATCGTGGACCTGGACAGCATTCGCCTCGTCCTCGGTCATGCCAGTCCCCTGGCTGTTGCGCGGCAGGCCAAACGCCTCGTCGTATCCACCTTCCAGCCAGACCGTGGGCTTTCGCTGCACGACAAACTGGACGATGTTGTCCTCGGTGCGGACGTAGTGCCAGAGGCTGAAGAAGCCGCTGACGCCGCCCTCCTTCGGCCGGAAGTTGAACTGCTCGGCGGTCATGCCTTCGACGGCTTTGTCGAGAAGGGCGTGCATCGAGCGGAGGCTCTTGCGGAGCAGGTCCTGCTGGGTAGTCATGGCGGCTCCAGGCGGGGAAGTGGGCGCATTCTGGAGGCGACGGGCCATGCTGTCACGTTCGCGGCCGGGAACTTAGGGAATCCCGTGATCCCTCGGGGCCGGACCCGGCGGTTTCCTGATGTCGCGATGGGGCGCGGCATCCGAAAGCTATGGCATGCGCCGCCTTCGCCCGTTCGTGCTGCTCCTCGCCTCGGCCGCGGGATGCTCGATTGGCGGGCTGGCGTTGCACCTGA
The DNA here is from genome assembly GCA_041910095.1 of Dehalococcoidia bacterium. Taxonomy (GTDB): domain Bacteria; phylum Chloroflexota; class Dehalococcoidia; order Tepidiformales; family Tepidiformaceae; genus Amarobacillus. The sequence goes on along the minus strand of JAYRRO010000127.1, from coordinate 27,064 downwards.
GCGCGACGCTTGGCGGCACGCCCGGCCCGGGTGCGTTCGAGGGTCCGGCGCAGGCCGAAGCCGCCGCCCCTCCGCCCGCAACCCCCTCACCCGATGTGACGCCAGCGACCGAGGCAGGGAGCATCGCGAACCAGGCCTCCGCCGTGGCGACGCCCACGCCGGGTTCGGCAGCCACTCCGCCGGTCACGCTGGAAGCGCCCGTGGCCGGGGTCTCTTCGCGTCTGAGCCTCCCGGCGGGAACGTCCGAGGACATCGAAAAGGCGGGCGGGTTGCTCGACCTCATGAACCAGCAGCGTCTGAAGGAAGGAATACCGGTGCTGCGCGCCAACCCTGCGCTGGAGCGAGTCGCGCTCGCGCGGGCGAACAACCTCGTGGCGAACGGCTATTTCGATCACTACAGCCCGGATGGCGAGAGCGCGTTCAGTGAGCTCGCGGCGCGGTCCATCCAGTACCGGCTCGCGGGGGAGAACCTCGCGCGGAACAACTACCCGGAAACGCGCACGGTCCAGGCTGCATTCGATGGCCTGATGGCGAGCCAGGGACATCGCGCGAACATCCTGGAGTCGCGCTTCACGCAGGCTGGCGTGGCCGCGGTGCGCAGCGGGAAGATGTGGGTGTACGTCACCGTCTTCATGGACTAAGCCCTTCCTAAGCCGCCGCATCGACAACCTATTCGCAGCGGCGAAACGGAAGCTTCCTCTATGGTTTTGATAGACCACTTGCGGGGCTAACCCTTACGTAAGGTATTATCTCCAAGGCGCTCGGCCGTGACGGGCGACCCGCTTCCGGAGACGCCCATTGCGCGCAGACACGAGTGACGTCGCCTTCCGCCTCCTCATGGCCCTCGGTGACCTCTGGGATGGGTTGCAGCGGGCGAGTATCGACCCGGGGGCGCGCGGCCTTCACCTGACGAAGGAATACTTGGGCGGCTACACGCGCTACAGCGCCGGCCCGGCCGCCCATGCGCGCATGGTCGTGGAATGGAACGAGGCGACGCGACACCTCCGCGTCATCCGCTGCGAGGCCTGGTCGGGGTTCGACTCCGTCGTCTGCGCGACCGTCTCGCACGTGCGGGACGAGGCCCGCGCGAAGGGGCTCAGCGGCATCGTGGAGGCGCGCCTGAACGAAGCCTGCCAGGACCCGGCCCCGTCGCGCCGCACCGTCGTGACCGTGGCTGCCTCGCTCGCGGCCGTGGCTCCCGTTCGCACGGGCCGCTAACCGAAGCGGCTAACGCCGCCCCGCCCACTGCTTCGCGTGATAGGTGATCACCATGTCGGCGCCCGCCCGCCGGATGGAGGTCAGCGCCTCGTCGATGGCGCGGTCGCGGTCGATCCAGCCGCGTTCGGCGGCGGCCATGAGCATGCTGTACTCGCCGCTGACGTTGTAGGCGGCCACCGGAACATCCACGCTGTCACGCACGCGCCGGACGATGTCGAGATAGGGCAGGGCGGGCTTCACCATCACCATGTCCGCGCCCTCGTCGATGTCCGTCAGCACCTCATCCAGCGCCATGCGGCCGTTCGCCGGGTCCATCTGGTACCCGCGGCGGTCGCCAAAGGCCGGTGTGCTCTCGGCCGCTTCACGAAACGGTCCGTAGAAGGCGCTGGCGAACTTAGCGGCGTAGCTGAGCAGGGGTACGCGCACGAAGCCCGCGCCATCGAGGCCCGCGCGGATAGCCCCCACCCGGCCGTCCATCATGTCGCTCGGGGCGATGATGTCGCAGCCCGCGGCCGCGAGGCTGACGGCGGTCTCCTGAAGCAGCGGAAGGGTGGCGTCGTTGTCGACGGAGCCGTCGGGGAGGAGGAGGCCGCAGTGGCCGTGGCTCGTGTATTCGCACAGGCAGACATCCGCGATGACGATCAGCTCCGGGTTGGCGTCCTTGAGGGTGCGCGCGGCCTGCTGCACGATGCCGTCGCTGGCCCAGGCGCCGCTACCCCGTTCGTCCTTCTCTGGAGGCAGCCCGAACAGCAGCACGGCAGGGATGCGTAAGGCGGCCAGCTCCCGGGCCTCCGCGGCGAGCGCGTCGAGCCCGAGCCGGTCCTGCCCGGGCATCGCCGCGATCGGTGCACGCCCTCGCAGGCCGGCCTCGATGAACAGCGGGTAGACCAGATGCGCGGGGGTCAGTTCGGTTTCGCGCACGAGCCCGCGCATCGCCTCGCTGGAACGCAGGCGGCGGTGCCGCCGGAACGATGACATCTCCATCGGGCGATGCTACCACGCGCTTTCGCGGGGGTGTCCGGCTGCTATCCTGAGGCGGATGGAACGGCGACTTCCGCCCCAGTACGCCGGCTGGCAGGCTCACGAACCCGCGCTGCGCCGCATGACGACGCCCGAGCTGGTGATGGAGATCCAGGACGGACCGCCCGATCGGCGGTTGGCCGCGCTCTCCGTGATTGATCTCGCCGACGTCGCGCAGGACACGCTCGAGGACTGGATTCGCACGCTGCCGGAGCCGGAGGCGAACGAGCTCGCCGGCGCGATCCCGGCATCGCGGCCGAACGCGACCTGCGCGGACGACCTCCGCTGGGTGGACCTCGCACGGAAGGGGTACGACCGCCGCCGCCTGCCGACCTTTCTCGTTATGTTGTTCTCTTCGCTTGAGGCGATGGAGGCCCGGGAGTGCGCGGAGGCGCCCGGCGCCTGGGAGCAGGTCGCCGACTGGCTGGGCGAGACCTACGACCGCGCCGACCAGGCCGGAGACAATGACGCGACCGAGGACATCCTGCTTTTCGTGTTTGAAAACCACCTGCGCCGCGCCGCCGTGTTCGAAGCGTTCCTCGGGCTGATCGCGCGGCACGAGGAGTTGGCCGAGCGCCTCAGCAACGACCCCGCGGTCTTCCTCGCCGACCTCCCGGAGGCGATGCAGCGAGGCGCGCTGGAGGAAGCCGCGCGCTCTGGCGGCCTCCCCCTGTTGCAGTCGCTCGCGCGCCTCTACGGCGCCTTCGAGACCTGAGCCTGGCGGCTCAGCTCACGATCGACGAGTAGATGATCTGCTTGAGCTGCCCTCGGAAGTTGAAGGTGGCCGAAGGCATGAGCTGCGTCATGAACACGACCACGAGGTCCTCCACCGGGTCCACCCAGAAGATGGTCGAAGCGGCGCCGCCCCAATAGTAGTCGCCTTCGCCAAGGGTGCCGGCGGTGACTTCGCTCAGCGTGACGGCGAAGCCGAGGCCGAATCCGACGCCCTCGTTCGCCGTCTCGGAGAACGCCCCGATCGCCATTTCGGTGAGGTCGCGGTTGCCGAGGAGGTGGTTCTTCGTCATCAGGCGGAGGGTGCGCGGGCCAAGGATGCGCGCGTCATCCAATTCGCCGCCGCGGCGGAGCATTTCGCAGAAGCGAAGGTAATCGGCGGTCGTGCTCGTGAGGCCGCCACCGCCGGAGAGGAAGCTCGGCTTCGCCAGGTAGGCGCTCGTCTTCGGGTCGTCGATGAGCTTCATCGACTTGTCGGGCTCGCGCTGGTAGTTCGCGGCGAAACGGTGCGCCTTCTCCGGGGCCACGAAGAACGCGGTGTCGTTCATGCCCAGGGGTTCGAAGATGGTCTCGCGCAGGTACTCATCGAAGGGCTGGCCGGAGATCGCCTCGACCAGGTAGCCGCAGACGTCGGTGGAGTAGGAGTACATCCAGTGCTCGCCGGGCTGGTAGCGCAGCGGGACGTTCGCGAGCTTCTCGACGAACGTCTTGAGGGTCTCGCCCTGGCCGCGTGCGACGCCTTCCCGCCGGTACGCCTTGTCCACGGGGTGGTTGGTGGCGCCGTAGGTGAGGCCGCCGCCGTGGCTGAGCACGTGGCGCATGGTCATGGGCGGGTTTGGTTCGCGCGTTTCCATGGTGTCACCGTCGCCGGAGACCCAGACGCGCTGGTTTCGCCACTCGGGGATGAAGCGATGGACCGGGTCGTTGAGCTGGAAGTGGCCCTGCTCGTAGAGGGTCATCAGCGCGACGGAGGTGATGGGCTTGGACATGGAGTAGATGCGGAAGATCGTGTCATCCGCCACGGGCTGCGCGCGCTCGCGGTCGGCGTTGCCGAACGAGCGGAAGTAGGCGGGCTGGCCGTGCCGCGAAACCGCGACCTGGCAGCCGGCGATTTTGCCGGGCTGGATGTAGTTCCGTTCGAGGTGGGTGGTGATGCGCTCAAGGCGGCCGGGATCGAAACCGGCTTTGGCGGGATCGACGTGCATGTGACTCCCCTGCGGATGTTGCTCGCATTAGCGGCGCGAAGGGCGGGGGCGTCAAGCGGCAGCCAACGTCGTTGGACAGGGGCCGTGTCATGCCGTAGACGGGGAGGAGCAATCAGCCTGTTGGAGGTCGTCCATGGCGCGCGTGCCCGTCGAAGAAGGGTACTTCCGCATCCCCGAGGAGGAGGGCGCGGCGCCCGTGCTCCTCGGTTCGTACAGCCCGGCGGCGAAAACGTACTTCTGGCCCCGGCGAAAGCGCTGTCCCATCTCCCTCGAGCCCGTCCAGGACTGCGAACTCTCGACCGAGGGCGTGATCTATTCGTGGACGTTCGTTTCGATGCCGACCATGGGGAGCATGAAGGCGGACGCCGGCGGCGGATTCGGCGCGGCCCAAGTCGATCTGCCGGAAGGCGTGCGCATCCAGGCGCAACTCGAAGGCAGGCAGGGTGACTGGACAATCGGCCAGCGGGTCCGGCTCACCACGCGCGTGGTGGGCACGGAAGCGAACGGCGACGAACTCGTCACCATCGCCTTCCGGCTCGTGGAAGGGGGCGAATGATGGACCGCGATGTCTACGTGATCGGCGTGGGGATCCATCGCTTCGGCAAGCACGATGTCAGCCGCCGCGATATGGCGTACGTGGCGGGCATCGATGCGCTGGAGGATGCGGGCATCTCGTTCAAGCAGGTGGGGTCGCTCTACACGGGATACATCGGCGGGAACATGCTCGACGGGGTCACCTACGCGAAGGACCTCGGCCTCACGGGCATTCCCGTGGTGCACGTCGAAAACGCCTCCGCCACCGGCTCTTCAGCATTCCGGCAGGCCGTGAACGATGTCAGCGGGGGCGTCTGCGATGTGTCGATGGCGCTTGGGTTCGATGGCCAGCTGCGGGGGCTGAGTGCGCCGCCGCCAGTGGCGCCGCGACCGACCATGGGTTCGAACCTGCTGCCGGCCGCGTTCTTCGCCTTCTGGGCCGTGCGCCGCATGCACGACAACGGCACAACGGTGGAAACATTCGCGAAGATCGCGGCGAAGAACTGGAACCACGCGCGCTTCAACAAGTACGCCGAACGCCAGTCGGCCAACGAGATCACGCCCGAGACGGTGCTCGCGGCGCCGATGGTGGCGTACCCCCACACGGCGATGATGGCCTGCGGGGCGGGCGCCGGGGCCGCGTCCGCGATCGTCGCGACACGCGAAATCGCGGAGACCCTGAGCAACGGCCGTCCGCTCGTGAAGGTCGCGGCCTCGCAGATGCAGTCGGAGGTGTACCAGCCGGGGCATATCTTTTTGGGCGCGATCGTGGGGCCGTCGGAGTCGACGCGCATCACGGCCAACCTCGCCTACGCGGAGGCTGGCATCGAGCCGAAGGACCTGAGCCTGGTGCATGTGCACGACGCCTTCCCCATCGAGGAGCTCATGTACTACGAGCTGCTCGGGATCTGCCCGGACGGTGAGGGCGACCGCCTCGTGGCCGAGGGCGCGACGGCGATCGGCGGCCGCATCCCGTTTTCCACGGACGGCGGGCTCATCGGGCGCGGGCACCCGGGCGGGCCGACGGGGCTCGCGCAGATCTGGGACATCACCCAGCAGTTGCGGGGCGAATCGGGCCAGCGGCAGGTGGAAAACGCGCGCATCGGCCTCGCCCACATGATGGGCGCGGGTTCTGTCTGCGTGGTCAACATCCTCAAGCGCGAAGAGCGCTAACGGCGCCGCTCACTCGCGGCTGGTGATGACGCCGGCCGCGAGAAGCGCGTCGATCTCGCCTTCGGGGATGCCGCCCTCGCGCAGAACCTCGCGCGTGTGGCCCGCCAGCGGCGGCGACGGCCTCCGCGCCGCCGTGGGCGTGCCCGACATGCGCACGACCGGTCCGACCACGCGCTGCGGGCCCGTGAGGTCGTGCTCAAGTTCCGCCATCATGCCAGCGGCGGCGACCTGCGGGTCGTCCGACATCTCTTCGGGGAAGTTCACGACACTGGCGGGGACGCCGGCCGCGAGAAGGCGCTCGACCCACTCGGCGGCGGGTGCGGCGAGTAGCCTCTCCTGGATCTCGCGGCGCCACTGTTCGAGCTTCGCACGGTTGTCGCCGTCAGCCGCGTTGAACCCCGGTTCATCCGTCGGGTCGTGCATATCGAGGATGGCGCGGATGGCGTTGCGGTTCTGCGGGGTAAGGGCGCCCAGCACCAGCGCGCCCTGTTTCGTGTGATAGCCGCCGTAGTAGAGGCGGTGCGAGGCGAACCGCGGGCCCTGCGCCTTGCGGATGGCGGCGATGGCGTCGTAGCGGGCGCCGGATGCGCGCGTGTCCTGCAACTCCGAAAGGAGCGGATCGCGCACGGTGACATCGTGCACGGGCTCGCGCATCACCTGGTGCGACATCAATTCCAGCGCCGAATGGAGCAGCGAGACGTGCAGCGACTGCCCTTCGCCCGTCCGTTCGCGATGCAGCAACGCGGCGCAGATGCCCATCGCAGCGACCGTGCCGGACGAGCGGTCGATGAAGGTGGACGCCGAGATCTGTTGCGGCGCGCCGAATTCATCGACCTTCGCCTCGTTCGCCATGAGGCCGGAGTAGGCCTGCGCGACGATATCCGAGCCCGCCCGCGTGGCCATCGGGCCCGTCTCGCCGAAGCCGGTGATGCTCGCGTAGACCAGCCGAGGGTTCAGCGCGCGCAGTGTGTCGTAGTCGATGCCCAGCTTCCCGGCGACGCCGTGGCGGTAGTTGATCACCATGACATCGAAGGTGGGGATGATGCGGCGGATGAGGGCCGCGCCTTCCGGCCGCGCAAGGTCGACGGTGAGGCTGCGCTTGCCGCGGTTGAGCGACTGGAAGTACTTGCCCTCGTTGGGGACGACGGCCGCGCTGTTGCGGCGCGCCTCGCCCTCGGGCGGTTCGACCTTCACGACGTCCGCGCCCATGTCCGAAAGCAGCACGCCCACCAGGGGGCCGGCCACGATTTGGGAGAACTCAAGGACGCGGATGCCCGCCAGCGCGCCGGGCACGGCTAACCTCGCGGCAGGCCGAGGCCGCGCGTCGCGATGACGTTGCGCTGGACCTCGGACGTGCCGCCGCGGATGGTGGCGGGAACGGTGCCGATGTAGCTGCGGGCGAACGATTCGTCGCTGCCCTCGAGCAGGTTACCGAGCATGCCGATCGCCTGCATCGCCGTCTGCGCGAGCCGCTGGGAGAGCTCCGAGTTGTACAGCTTCGACATCGAGGCCTCGTCGTTCGGCACCTGGCCGCGGTTCTGCATCGAGATCACGCGGAGGGAGAACTGGTACATGACTTCGGTTTCGATGTAGCGCTGCGCGATCTCCTGGCGGACAGAGGAGCGGTTGACGCGTTCGCGGAGTACGGGGTTCGCACGCACCACCTCCAGTAGCTCGTGCAGCTTCCGCCGCGCGCCCACGGCGCCCCCGATATTCGACCGTTCAAAGTCGAGCAGCGTCATGCCGACGTACCAGCCGCGGTTTTCTTCGCCCACGAGGTTGCGAGCGGGCACGCGGACATCCTGGAAGAAGACCTCGTTGAAGTAGTGCCGCCCGCCCATGTCGGTCAGGGGGCGAATCGTAATTCCGGGCGTCTTGATGTCGTCGATGAGGAGGAAGGAGATGCCGCGGTGCTTGGGCGCCTGCGGGTCGGTTCGCACGAGGGCGAAGAGGGCGTCGGCGGTGTGCGCGCCGGAGGTCCAGATCTTCTGCCCGTTGAGAACGAAGTCGTCGCCATCCCGGACGGCACGCGTCTGGAGGGATGCCAGGTCCGAGCCAGAGCCGGGTTCGGAGTATCCCTGCGCCCACGTGGCCTCGCCCGCGAGGATGGGCGGGAGGTACTTCGCTTTCTGCTCGGGCGTGCCGTGGATGATGAGGGTGGGCCCGAGCAGCCCAACGCCCGAACCGCCGACCGGAGGCGCTGCCGCGCGAGCGAGCTCCTGGTTGAGGACGAACTGCTCCATCGGCGACAGGCCGCCGCCCCCGTACTCTTTCGGCCAGTGCGGCGCGACCCAGCCCCGTTCGGCAAGGGCGCCGTGCCACTGGATGGCGGACTCACGTGAAGTGCCATCCGGGGACTTGCGGTCGAATTCCCACTGGCGCTCACCGGGGCCGCCGGCTTCGGCCATCGCACGGTAGCGCCCGGGCAGGCGGGATTCGATGAGGGCGCGCACCTCGGCGCGAAAGGCGGCCTGTTCCGCGTTGTCTCGCCAGTCCATGGGCGCTCCTCCGGCCCCGGGCGGGGCGACGCCGGAGATTCTAGCGCGTCGCGACGGCGACGTGTCCCACTGATTGCGCCCCTCGGCACGCGGCCGGTACGGTTCGTCGCACACGGAGGACGCATGGACATCACCGAACTGGAACAGCTCATGGCCACGCAGCGGGCGGTACGCCGGTTCCGCGACGAGCCCGTCGAGGACGCGACCATCGAACGGGTGCTCGCGGCGGCGACGCGGGCGCCCAGCGCACGCAACATCCAGCCATGGCGTTTCGTGGTGGTGCGTGACCCGGGCACGAAGGGCCGCCTCGGCGACATCTTCGACGAACTCGGCCAGCAGATGTATGGGCCCAACGCCCCCGACCACGACCACTGGCGCGATGTGCCCGTGCTCGTCGTGGTGTGTGCGGAGATGGTCTTCGGCCGCGATGCAGGCGGGGAGTCTGCGCTCGCGGCCTCGGTGTACCCGGCCGTGCAGAACCTCCTGCTGGCCGCGCACGCGCTCGGCCTTGGGACGGTGCTGACGACGCGCTGGAAGCGGCGCGAGGCCGAGCTCCGTCCCTTGCTGGGGCTGCCCGAGAACCTGAGCGTGCTGGCGATCGTGCCCATGGGCTGGCCGGACCGGGCCTACGGGAGGAACCGGCGCGCGCCCGTCGCCGGGCTCATTTCGCGGGAGCGGTTCGGCGCTCCGTGGCGATAGGCCCCACGCCAAATTGACAGGCATGGCGGGCGCGCCGTAGAAGGGTTCTGCCCCGCCGCCTTTTTGCGGCCGGTGCCAAACCCCACCATTCGAGCCGCCCGCCCCCGGGCGCGAGCGCGCCATCCGGAAGGAGCCCCGCACCAGTGACCGACAGCACGACGACGATCTTCGACGCGGCAAAGGCCGAGGGCCGCAGCCTGCTCACTCCAGCGGAGGCCCGCGCGCTCTGCGAGCAGTACGGCATCCCGATGCCGAAGGACGCCACGGCGGCGACCGCGGACGAGGCGGTGGCGATCGCCGATGGCTTCGGGTACCCGGTGGTGCTGAAGATCGTCTCGCCCGACATCAGCCACAAGACGGACGCCGGCGGCGTGATCGCGGGCGTGGCCGATGCGGAAGGCGTGCGCGCGGGGTTCGAGACCATCGTCGCGAACGCGAAGCGGTACGACCCGAACGCGCGCATCTCGGGAGTGCAGGTGCAGCAGATGGCGCCCGCGGGCCGCGAAGTGATCGTCGGCGCCGTCACGGACCCCAGCTTCGGGAAGCTGGTGGCGTTCGGCATCGGCGGAGTGCTGGTGGAAGTGCTGAAGGACGTCACCTTCCGCCTCGCCCCCGTCTCGAACGAAGACGCACGGGGCATGCTGGACAGCATCAAGGCGGGGCAGCTGCTCAACGGCGTGCGCGGCAGCGCCCCGGTGGACCGCGCGGCTCTGGCGGGGATCATCGAAACCGTCGGCCGCATCGTGGCGGAGCACCCGGAGATCGAGGAGCTCGACCTGAACCCGGTGATCGCGAGCGAGCACGGCGCCCTCGCCGTCGATGTACGCATCGCGGTGAACTTCGAGCCCCGGCATTTGCCGAACCGCCCGCCGCACGACGAAATCGTGCGCGCGATGAACCGGATCATGAAGCCGGACGCCGTGGCCGTCATCGGCGCCTCCGCGGAGGAGGGCAAGATCGGCAACTCCGTGATGAAGAACCTCATCAACGGCGGCTACGAAGGCACGATCTACCCGATCCACCCCAAAGCCCAGAGCATCGAGGGCATCAAGGCGTACAAGTCGGTGAAGGACGTCGAAGGCGCGATCGACGTGGCTGTGTTCGCGATCCCGGCGGCCCTGGTGCCAAACGCGCTCAAGGAGTGCGGCCAAAAGAGCATCCCCGGCGCCGTGCTCATCCCCTCCGGCTTCGCCGAAACCGGCAACGTGGAGGCGCAGCGCGAACTGCAGGAGATCGGGAAGCAGTATGGCGTCCGGCTGATGGGGCCGAACATCTACGGCTTCTACTACACCCACAAGAACCTCTGCGCGACGTTCTGCACGGCCTACACGGTCAAGGGGCAGGCCGCGCTGTCGTCGCAGTCGGGCGGCATCGGGATGGCGATTGTCGGCTTCAGCCGGTCGGCGCGGATGGGTGTGTCCGCGATTGTCGGCCTGGGGAACAAGTCGGACATCGACGAGGACGACCTGCTGGCGTTTTTCGAGCAGGACGACAATACGCAGGTCATCGCGCAGCACTTCGAAGACCTCAAGGACGGCCGCGCCTTCGCGGAGGTCGCAAAGCGCGTTTCGAAGCAGAAGCCGGTCATCGCGCTCAAGGCGGGGCGCACCGCGGCCGGGGCGCGCGCGGCGAGTTCGCACACGGGCGCGCTTGCCGGAAACGACAAGGTCTACGACGACGTGCTGGAGCACGCGGGCGTGATTCGCGCAAAGACGCTGCGCGACCTGCTCGAGTTCGCGCGCGGTGTGCCCGCGCTGCCCACGCCGAAAGGTGAGAACGTCATCATCATCACGGGCGCGGGTGGCTCTGGCGTGCTGCTTTCGGATTCGTGCGTGGACAACGGGCTTTCGCTGATGAAGATGCCCGACGACCTGGACGCCGCGTTCCGGAAGTTCATCCCGCCCTTCGGCGCGGCCGGAAACCCGGTGGACATCACCGGCGGCGAGCCGCCCTCGACCTACAAAGCGACAATCCAGCTCGCACTGGAGGACGAGCGCATCCACTCCATCATCCTCGGCTATTGGCACACCATCATCACGCCGCCGATGGTTTTCGCGAACCTCGTGGTCGAGATCGTGGAGGAGATGAAGGCGAAGGGGATCACCAAGCCCATCGTGGCCTCGCTTGCCGGCGACGTGGAGGTGGAGGAGGCGTCGGAGTTCCTCTACCAGCACGGCATTCCGGCGTACGCCTACTCCACGGAAATCCCGGTGCAGGTGCTCGGTGCGAAATACAAATGGGCGCGCGGCGCGGGGCTGCTCGCCTGAGGTCGAGGCCGCCCGGTCAGCGGTGGGGTTCGCCGCTGACCACGCTCCCGGGACGATCGGGGAGGAGCCGGACGGCCTCCTCGGCGAGCGGATGGAGGCCGGCGCCGCCGGCATCCACGTAGGCGATGATCTGGCGGCGCATGCGCGGCTCCCAGAACATGCGCAGGTGGTTCACGACGCCGGGGAGGGCCTCCTCGTGCGGGTAGCTCGCGAAGAAGAGCGCGATCTGGTTGGCCTTGTGGATCATCACCTCGTTCGTCACTGGCCGGGCGCCCCCGCCGCGAGCCGTGTGGTCTCCATGCGCATCGCCTCGTGCGACTCCTGCCACGCGGCGCGACCGTAGGTCTTTCGCACCTGCACGGCGGTCACCTTGTATTCCGGGCAGTCCGTCGCCCAGTCGGCAAATTCGGTCGTGACGACGTTCGCGCCCGTGCCGGGGTGGTGGAAGGTGGTGTACACGACGCCGGGCTGCATCCGCTCCGAGACCCGCGCGGGGAGCGTGGTCTCCCCCTCGCGGCTCGCGAGGGCGACGAGGTCCCCGTCGGCGATGCCCCGGTTTTCGGCGTCCCAGGGATGGATTTCGAGCACGTCCTCGGGGTGCCAGGCGACGTTGGCGGTACGCCGCGTCTGCGCGCCGACGTTGTACTGCGAGAGGATGCGGCCCGTGGTGAGCAGCAGCGGGAAGCGGTCGGTCGTCTTCTCATCGGTGGCGATGTATTCGGTGATCATGAACTGTCCCTTGCCGCGAACGAAGCCATCGGCGTGCATGATCGGTGTGCCTTCGGGGGCACGGTCGTTGCAGGGCCACTGGATGCTGCCGAGACGCTCGATCTTGTCGTAGGTCACGCCAGCGAAGGTGGGCGTGAGGCGTGCAATTTCGGCCATGACCTCGGCCGGGTGGCTGTAGGTCATCGGGTATCCGAGTGCGTTCGAAAGCGCCATCGTGATCTCCCAATCGGCCATGCCGCCCTTCGGCGCGACAGCCTTTCGCACACGGCCGATTCGCCGCTCGGCATTCGTGAAGGTGCCGTCCTTTTCGAGGAAGGTGGAGCCGGGAAGGAAGACGTGGGCGTAGCTGGCGGTCTCGTTCAGGAAGAGGTCCTGGACGACGACGCACTCCATGGCAGCGAGCCCGGCGGCGACGTGCTTCGTGTTGGGGTCGGACTGGGCGATGTCCTCGCCCTGGATATAGAGCCCCTTGAAGCTGCCATCGATGGCGGCGTCGAGCATGTTGGGGATGCGCAGGCCGGGCTCGCCCTTGAGGCCGACGGCCCACGCCTCCTCGAAGACGGCGCGCACGCCATCGTCGGAGACATGGCGATAGCCCGAGAATTCGTGCGGGAAGGAGCCCATGTCGCACGAGCCCTGGACGTTGTTCTGGCCGCGGAGCGGGTTCACGCCTACACCCCGGCGGCCGATGTTGCCCGTGGCCATGGCGAGGTTGGCCATGCCCATCACCATGGTCGAACCCTGGCTGTGTTCGGTGACGCCGAGGCCGTAGTACATGGCGGCGTTGCCGCCCGACGCGTACAGCCGCGCGGCGCCGCGGACGTCGGCTGCCGGGACACCCGTGATGGCCTCGACGGCTTCCGGGGCGTGGCGCGGGTCGGCGATGAACGCTCGCCAGCGGGCGAAGGCGTCGCCCTCGCACCGTTCGGCGACGAAGGGTTCGTTCACCAGACCCTCGGTGACGATGACGTGCGCCAGGGCGTTCACGATCGCCACGTTCGTGCCGGGACGGAGCGCGAGGTGGTAATCGGCGGCGACGTGGGGCGTCTTCACCAGGTCGATGCGGCGCGGGTCGATGACGATGAGACGCGCGCCTTCGCGGATGCGGCGCTTCATGCGGCTGCCGAACACCGGGTGCGCGTCCGTCGGGTTCGCGCCAATCACGACGATGACATCCGATTCCTCGACGGAGTCGAAGTCCTGGGTGCCGGCGGAGGTGCCGAAGGTGTTCTTCAGGCCGTACCCCGTCGGGGAGTGGCAGACCCGTGCGCAGGTATCGACGTTGTTGTTGCCGAAGGCGGCGCGGATGAGCTTCTGTACCAGAAACGTCTCTTCGTTCGTGCAGCGCGACGACGTGATGCCGCCGATGGAGTCCGGGCCGCACTCGGCCTGGATGCGCTTGAACTCGGAGGCGGCGTAGGCGATGGCCTCGTCCCACGACACCTTGCGCCAGGGGTCGCGGGTGCTCTTGCGAATCATGGGATCGAGGATGCGGTCCTGGTGGGTGGTATAGCCCCAGGCGAAACGGCCCTTCACGCACGAGTGGCCGTGGTTGGCCTGGCCGTCCTTGAAGGGCACCATGCGCACGACTTCGCCGCCCTGCATCTCGGCCTTGAAGGAGCACCCGACGCCGCAGTAGGCGCAGGTCGTGACGACGCTATGGTCGGGCTGACCGGCCTCGATCACGCTCTTCTCCATGAGGGTGGCGGTAGGACAGGCCTGAACGCATGCGCCGCAGGAGACGCATTCGGAATCGAGGAACAGCATGTCGCCCGGGGAGATCTTCGAGGCGAAGCCGCGGCCCTTCACGGTGAGCGCGAACGTTCCCTGGGTCTCCTCGCAGGCGCGAACGCAGCGCGAGCAGACGATGCACTTGGCCGGGTCGAAGGTGAAGTAGGGGTTGGATTCGTCCTTCGCGGCGTCGAGGTGATTCGTGCCGGGAGCGTAGCGCACCTCCCGGAGGCCGACCGCACCGGCCATGTCCTGGAGTTCGCAATCGCCGTTGGCGGGACAGGTGAGGCAATCGAGCGGGTGATCGGAGATATAGAGCTCCATCACGCCCCGGCGCAGCTTCGCCAGCTTGCCGGACTGCGTGGTCACTTTCATCCCCGCCTCGGCCGGAGTGGTACATGAGGCCGGGGTGCCCTTGCGCCCTTCGATTTCGACCAGACAGAGGCGGCAGGAACCGAACGGGTCGAGGCTGTCAGTGGCGCAGAGGCGGGGGATGCGGGTTCCCGCCTCCATCGCCGCCCGCATCACCGAGGAGCCCTCGGGGACAGTCACGGTGGCCCCGTCGATTTCGAGGGTCACGAGCTGGCTGCTTTCGCTGGCCGGGGTGCCGAAATCGAGTTCCTTGATGAGTGTCATGGCGACTCTCCTCAGCCGCTCGTGGCGGCGCTGGTGACCGCCGGGGCGCGGTCGAAGTCTTCGGGGAAGTGGCGCAGGGCGCTGCGCACCGGGTTCGGCGTGAGCCCGCCAAGGGCGCAGAGCGAGGCATCGGTGAGGACCTCGCAGAGGTCGTCCAGGAGTGCCAGGTTCGCCGGGACATCCGCCCGGGCGAGAACCTGGTCGATGACCTCGACGCCGCGCGTGGAGCCGATCCGGCAGGGGGTGCACTTGCCGCAGCTCTCGGCGGCGCAGAATTCCATGGCGAAGCGGGCCTGGCGCGCGATATCGACGGTGTCGTCGAAGACGACGATGCCGCCATGGCCGAGCATGCCGCCCACGGCGGCGAGTGCCTCGTAGTCGATGGGCGTGTCCAGGAGGCTCTCCGGGAGGTATGCACCGAGTGGGCCACCGACCTGCACCGCGCGCAGCGGGCGGCCGCTGGCGGTGCCACCGCCGAAGCCCTCGATGGCCTCGCGCAGGGTAAGGCCGAATGCTTTTTCGACGAGCCCTCCCTGGCGCACGTTGCCCGCGAGCTGGAGCGGCATCGTCCCGCGCGAGCGGCCCATCCCGAAGTTCGCGTAGAAGGCGGCGCCCTCCGCGAGGATGGTGGGCACGGTAGCGTAGGAGAGCAGGTTGTTGACGACCGTGGGCTGCCCGAACAGGCCCTGCACGGCGGGAAGCGGCGGACGGTACCGCACGATGCCCCGCTTGCCCTCGAGGCTCTCCAGGAGCGAGGTCTCCTCGCCGCAGATGTAGGCGCCGGCGCCGAGCCGCGCCTCGATGTCGAAGGTGTGGGCGCTTCCAAGGACCCCTTCGCCGAGGAAGCCGGCCTCGCGGGCGATGTGGATGGCGCGGGTGAACGCGCGGAAGGCGTGCGGGTACTCCGAACGGATGTAGATGTACCCCTTCGTGGCGCCCACGGCGACGCCGGCGATCGTCATCCCTTCGATAAGGAGGAACGGGTCGCCTTCCATGAGCATGCGATCGGCGAAGGTGCCGCTGTCGCCTTCATCCGCGTTCGCAACGATGTACTTCTGGCTGGCGGGCTGCGCCAGAACGGTGCGCCACTTGATGCCGGTGGGGAAGCCCGCACCCCCGCGGCCGCGCAGGCCGGACGCGACCACTTCCTCGACGATTTCGGCGGGCAGCATGGACAGGGCACGTTCGATACCCCGGTAGCCGCCATGGGCGCGGTAGTCATCGAGCGAGAACGGGTCGGTGACGCCGCAGCGGGCGAATGTCAGCCGCTCCTGGTTGGCGAGATACGGGATCTGTTCGGCCGGGCCGAGGCAGCAGGTGCCGGGCTTGCCTTCGAGCAAGCCGCCATCGAGGAGAGCGGGCACGTCCGCGGGGGCCACGGGACCATAGGCGATGCGGCCCGCCGCGGTCTCCACTTCGACCAGCGGTTCGAGCCAGAACATCCCGCGCGAGCCGGTGCGGATGATATCGACGGCCACGCCGCGGGCCGCAGCTTCGCGTGCGAGCGCCTCCGCGACCTCCTCGGCGCCCACCGAAAGGGCAGCCGCATCGCCGGGGACGAACACGCGGATCACGGGCGCGCCTCCGCAATGAGCCGGTCGACGGCCGCGGGCGATACGCGGCCGTGGAGGCGGCCATCAAGCATCACCGCCGGCGAGAGCGCGCAATTGCCGAGGCAGTACACGGTCTCGACGGTGATAGCGCCATCGGCCGTGGTTCCGCCCATCTCCACGCCCAACCGCTCGAGGAC
This sequence comes from Dehalococcoidia bacterium, assembly GCA_041910095.1. GTDB lineage: Bacteria > Chloroflexota > Dehalococcoidia > Tepidiformales > Tepidiformaceae > Amarobacillus. The sequence continues at coordinate 10,872 of JAYRRO010000127.1, read as the reverse complement.
GTGGCCGGCGAGCGGCTCGCTGCCCATGGACTGGCACGCCTCCGCGCGGCAGACCTTGAGGATGTGGCGGCCGGGGGGTTCTTCGCGGAAGTCCGCGTAGAAGCCGATGACGCCCACGACCTCGGCGCGCGACAGGTTCAGCCCTTCGGCGACCAGGGGGACGGCGCGGGCATCGATGAAGCCGAAGTCATCCTGGATGGCGTGGAGGATGGGCAGGAGCGCGCCGGGCACGCCATCGTAGGCGGCGATCAGCGCCCGCACGCGGGGTGCTTCGTCCCAGTGCGCGGCGGGCGGAGGCGCTCCGGCCCCGTTCGACGCGTCCCACCGGTCGCGTTTCGGCATGGCGACATTCTCCTCTCGCGCGCGCTGGCCGTCAGCCGAGGATGCGCTCGCGCCCGGTATACACGTTGAAGTTGCCGGGTCTGACAAATCCTACCAGTGTCATGGCGAATGACTCAGCAAGGTCGATCGCGAGGCTCGAGGGCGCGCCCACGGCGCAGACCACGGGGATACGGGCGACCAGCGCCTTCTGGAGCAGTTCGAAGCTCGCACGCCCGCTGAGCAGGAGCGCATGGCGACCGAGGTCGACCCGGCCCGCGAGCAGCTGTTCGCCGATGACCTTGTCGAGGGCGTTGTGGCGGCCGACGTCCTCCTTCATGGCCACCAGCGTGCCATCGGGATCGAAGAGGCCCGCGGCGTGGATGCCGCCGGTCGCCGCGAATCCGGCCTGGGCCTGCCGGAGCGCCGCGGGCATGGCGAGGATCGATTGCGGGGCGACCTGGAGGCCCGCGGGCACCGCGGCGCAGCCCTGCACTTCGAGCGCATCGAGCGTCGCCTTGCCGCAGACGCCGCAGCTGGAGGTCGTGAAGAAGTTCCGTTCGAGGCGGGACGGATCGAATGCGAGGCCGGGCCGCAGCGTGACCGTGACGATGTTGAACGCCTGGTCCTCGGCCTCGTCGGTGCAGTAAGAGACGTCGACGACGTCATCGAGCGAGCGGACGATGCCTTCGCCGAAGAGGAAGCCCGCGGCGAGGGCGAAGTCGTCGCCGGGGGTGCGCATGGTGATGGCGATGCTGCGCCGCTGGAGTTCGCCGTCGTCCTGCCATAGGAGACGGATCTCCATGGGCTCCTCGCAGGAAACGGCGTCGTCCACGCCAACCCAGGCGCCGTCGCGGAAGCGGGCGATGGGCCGATGCGTTTCGCGCGACGGGCGCTGCGGGTCCATCGAGCCAGCATAGCGGATGCGGATTTGCCCCTCGAAGGACCACGGGCGGACTGGGGCGGGATGCCGTACAGTCCGGAGCGACCACCGACGCACACGGAGACCGCTATGGCCGACACGCTCCCGCCGCCCGCCGGCATCGACGTCCTGGAGGCGATGTACACGACGCGCGCGATGCGCCGCCTGAAGCCCGACCCGATCCCGGCCGCGACGCTGCGGGCGATCCTGGATGCGGCGATTCGCGGGCCAAGCGGCGGAAACTCGCAGGGCTGGGCGTTCCTCGCGGTGCAGGACGCCGAGCTGAAGCAGGGGCTGGAACGGATCTACCAGCCGCTGCTGGAGGCGCTGTTCCACGAGGGCGGCCCGTACTACAAACCGCTCCATTCGGATGACGCCGAGCTGGCGGCGCGCACGAAGAAGATGGCGGACTCGGCCAGCCACCTGGCGCACCACATGCACGAGGCGCCGGTGATCATCGTTCCCTGCGTGCGCACGGGTGGCCGGCCGACGGATATCTCCACCGGATCGTCGATCTACCCGGCGGTGCAGAACCTGATGATCGCGGCGCGGGCATACGGCATCGGCAGCACGCTGACCACGGTGCACCGGCTGCGGCAGGATGAGGTTCGCGCCCTGCTCGGCATCCCTTCGGACTGGGAGACGGCGGCGCTCATCCCGCTGGGCTACCCGAAGGGGCGCTGGGGCGTGGCCGCCCGCCGCCCGGTGGAAGAGGTCGCGTTCGGCGACCGCTGGGGCTCGCCGCTGCCCTGAACGGATGGGCGGGGGGAGGCTGAGGCGGGGGTTTCGTTGGGCGGTGTCGTGGTACGCTGCGGGCCACGTTCCGTATTCACGAAGGAGTAGTGATGGCCCGCAAGAAGGTCACCATCATCGGCGCCGGCGCAACCGGCGGCGCCATGGCCCAGCGCCTCATCGAGCGCGATATCTGCGATGTGGTCCTGCAGGACGATCCGCAGTTCGCGGGCACGATGCACTTCGGCAAGGCGCTCGACGAATCGCAGGCCGCGGCCTGGGAAGGCTTTAGCACCCGCATCAGCGCGACCGATGGCTGGGAAGAAACCGCGAACTCCGACGTGGTGATCTGCACGGCGGGTGCGCCGCGCAAGCCCGGCATGTCGCGCGAGGAGCTGCTGAACGGCAACGCCGCGATCGTGCGGGCGAAGGTGGCCGAGGCCGCGAAGCATTCGCCGAACGCGGTCATCATCATCTTCGCGAACCCGATGGACGCGATGTGCCATGTCGCGCTCAAGGCGAGCGGCTTTCCTCGCGAGCGCGTCATCGGCCAGGGCGGCGCCCTCGATAGCGCCCGCTACCGCTACTTCGTCTCCGAGGCGCTCGGCGTCTCGCCGGCCGACGTGCACGGCTATGTCATCGGCGGGCACACCGATACGACGATGGTGCCCGTGGTCTCGCAGACGCGCATCGGCGGGGTGCCGCTGACCGACCTGCTCCCTGCCGACCGCATCCAGCAGCTGGTCGCCCGGGCGATGCGCGGCGGCGCCGAGATTGGCGAACTGCTCAAGGTAGGCAGCGCGTACTACGCGCCGTCGGCGGGAACGATCGCGATGGCGGAGGCGATTCTGCTCGACCAGCGCCGCCTGATCCCCTGCTCGGTCCTCCACCAGGGCGAATACGGCATCCGCGACGTGTACTCCGGTACCGTCTGCCAGCTCGGCGAGGGCGGCATCCAGCGCACGTTCGAGCTCCCGCTGACCGACGACGAGCGCACGCGCGTGGTCGCGGCCGCGCAGGCGACGAAGGACCTGGTCAACCTCATCACGGAGTAGACGGCCCTCAGGCCAGCCGCGGACGCGCCACCTGGCAACGGGTGGCGCGTTTTCGTTGCGTATGAGGGCGCTCACAGACGGCGATATCGCCGCGTTGCGCACGCGCGTATGTTGCCGCTGCATCCAACCGCTTCGGGCGGCTCGGCCGGCCGAACCGGGACACACGGAGCACCCCGGCCATGCGTCTGCTTCTCCCCCTGTTCATCCTCGCGGCCAGCTTCAGCCTCACCGGCTGCGGCGGAGGCGATGCCGAGTCCGCGGACGCGGCACCCGCTGGTGGCGCCGCGAACACGGCCGGCCCGGCCCCCACCGCGACGGCGGCGCCGGCCAGCCCGACGGCGAACCCTTCGGTCGCGTATCGCGCGGCGATCTCAGCGGGCGCGGGCGCCCTCGGCGTGCAGTTCAAGGAGATTGGTGCGCTGCTCGGCAACGCGCAGTTCGGCAACGCGACCTGGCGGGACAACACCATCGCGAAGGCGGACGAAATCACCAACACGGCGCGCACGCTGCGCGACGCGAAAGCCCCTTCGACCCCGGAATGGCAGCAGTTTGAGCAGAAGCTCGACGCCTCGCTCGACAAGTACCTCCAGGCGATGCCGCTCGTGAAGACGGGGGCCCGCACGGGCAGCTCGGCGCCGTTTGCGGATGCCATTCCGCTCATTGCCGACGCGCAGAAGGGCATGGCCGAGGCGACGGCGATCATGCCGAAGGACTGAGCGAGCGCCGGGACCGGCGGACTGCTCGCTCCGGCGAGGCACCGTATGCTGCGGAGCATGAGGGACCTTGGCTGACGCGGCTTCTCAGACCTGGCGCCCGGGCTTCTACCTCGTGGGCACCCCGATCGGCAACCTCGCGGACCTTTCGCCGCGCGCGGCCGAGTGCCTGCGGCGCGCCGCCGTGGTCGCCGCCGAGGACACGCGAACGGCCGGGCTGCTGCTCCGCGAAGCCGGGAGCACCGCGCGCGCCATCAGCCTCACCGAGCACAACGTCGGGCAGCGGGCGCCTGAACTCGTCGCGGCGGCGCACGAGGGGATCGTGGCGCTGGTGAGCGATGCCGGCACCCCCGTGGTCGCGGATCCTGGCGGGCGCCTCGTCGAGGCGGCACACGCGGCGGGCGTACCCGTGTTCGCGGTCGCAGGGCCATCGGCACTGACGGCGGCGCTGTCGGTGTCGGGATTCGATGGCAGCGACGCGCACTTCCTGGGCTTCCTTCCGAGGGGCCGCGGCGAACGACGGACGCGGCTGGCCGAGGCAGCGCGAACGGCGGCCACGCTCGTGCTCTTCGAAAGCCCGAACCGCCTGGCGGAGACGCTCGAGGATGTCGCCGCCGCGCTCGACGACCCGCCGGTGGCGGTGAGCCGGGAGATCACCAAGCTGCACGAAGAGACCGTCCGCGGCCGGGCGTCGGAGCTCGCGCGGCACTTCGCCACCGTACGAGGCGAGGTCACGGTCGCCATCGATGCCCGCGGATTCGACCGGGGGTCGAACGATGCGGCCGCGGTTCGAAGCTACATGGCGGAGATGCAGCGCGCGGGCGCACGCCGCTCGCCTGCCGCCGCCGAGGCGGCGAAGCGGTTCGGCGTCCCGCGGTCCGTCGCTTACGAAGCGTGGGACGACTGAGGGAACCAGCCCGGCCCCTGTGATAGACTGCGGATTCAATCCCATCGTCCCGTGAGCCCGCTCTTGCCCGACCGGATCCTCGTCTGCGTGGCCTGGCCCTACGCGAATTACCTCCTGCACGTCGGCCACGTGGCCGGGGCATACCTGCCGGCCGACATCTTCGCGCGCTACCACCGCCTGCGCGGGAACGAGACTGTCATGGTCTCCGGGTCCGACTGCCATGGGACGCCGATTACCGTGTCGGCCGACAAGGAGGGCGTCGAGCCCCGCGCGATCGTCGATCGCTACCACGCGAAAATCGTCGAAACCTGGGAGCGGCTCGGCATCCAGTGGGAGTGCTACACGACCACGCTCACGGAGAACCACTACGCGACGACGCAGGAGGTCTTCCTCAAGCTGCTTGAGAAGGACTACCTCTACCGGCGCACGCAGGACCAGCTCTACGACCCGGATGCGAACCGCTTCCTCCCGGACCGGTATGTCGAAGGCACCTGCCCGAAGTGCGGGTACGGCGAAGCCCGCGGCGACCAATGCGACAACTGCGGGTCGCAGATGGACGCGATCGACCTCCTGAACCCGCGCAGCCGGATGACGGGCGCGACGCCCATCGTGCGCGAATCGGAGCATTACTTCCTTCGCCTGAGCGCGCTGGAAGCCGGGCTCAAGGAGTGGGTCGCACCGAAGGACCACTGGCGCCGGAACGTTCAGAACTTCACCCTCGGGATGCTGAACGAAGGGCTCATCGACCGTGCGATCACGCGGGACATCGCCTGGGGTGTGCCCGTGCCCGTCGAAGGTTGGGATGAGAAGCGTATTTATGTCTGGTTCGACGCCGTCATCGGCTACCTCTCGGCGACACGCGAGTGGGCGCAGCGCAAGGGTGACCCCGAGGACTGGCGACGCTTCTGGGAGGACCCGAACGCGCGGAGCTACTACTTCATCGGCAAGGACAACATCCCGTTCCACACGGTGATCTGGCCGGCGATGCTGATGGGCTACGGCGGGTTGAATCTGCCCTACGACGTGCCCGCGAACCAGTACGTGAACATGGCGAGCGGGGCCAAGCAGAGCAAGTCCGCGGGCACGGGCACCTGGGTGCTGAACCTGCTCGACGTCTACGCGCCGGACACGCTGCGCTTCTACCTGACCAGCATCTTCCCCGAGACATCGGATTCGGTGTTCAGCGAAGACGACCTCATCCGCGCGAACAACGACGTCCTCATCGGCACGTGGGGCAACCTTGCGAACCGGGTCATCTCGATGATTCACCGCAACTTCGAGGGCGTCGTCCCGGAAAGCGGCGAACTCGCACCGGAGAGCTCGGCGCTGCTGGCGGATGCTGCCGCGGCCTTTGGCACGGTCGCAAGCGAGTTCGAGGCGTGCCACTTCCGCAACGCCGTGCAAGAGGCGCTGCGCGTGGCACAGGCGGCGAACCGCTACCTGGATGAGCGCGCCCCCTGGAAGGCCGTGAAAACCGACCGTGCGCACGCAGCGCAAACGCTGGCGACGGCGCTTTCGGCTATCAACGCGATCAAGACGCTGCTCCACCCGGTGATCCCTTTCACGACCGCGACGCTGCACGAGGATCTCGGCTTCGACGACACCATCGGCGAACGCGGCTGGGCGTTCGAGGCCATCAGCCCGGGCACGCGGCTGCGCCCGGCGCGGCCGCTCTACACCAAGATCGACACTGCCCCCGCCGGCGTGGCGGGCGCATGACGCTGTTCGACACCCATTGCCACCTCACGGACGAAGCCTTCGCGCACGACGCCGCGGAGGTCTTCGAGCGCGCCCGCGCGACCGGCGTCGCAGCGATGGCCGTTTGCGGCTACGACGCGGCGTCCAACCAGGCGGCGGTTGCGTTTGCGCAGGGCCGCGAGGGCGCGCATCCCACCGTTGGCTTCCATCCGCACGAGGCGAAGACGGTGACGGCTGCCATGCTGGCCGAACTGGATGCGCTGGCCGGGCTGCCAGAGGTTGTGGCGGTGGGCGAGATCGGGTTGGACTTCTACCGTGACCATTCGGGCCCCGCGGAGCAGCGGCGCGTGTTGGATGCCCAGCTCGAGATCGCGCTGCGGCACGGCAAGCCGGTGTCGTTCCACTCGCGCGCGGCCGAAGATGCCGCCGCGGAACACCTGGAGCCGTTCGCCCGCGAGATGGCGCGACGCTGGCCGGGTCGCGTCCCGGGCGTCATGCACTGCTTCCAGGGCAACCTCGCGCAGGCACGGCGGTATGTCACCGCGGGCTTCGCCGTCTCCATCGCCTGCCCGGTCACGTACCCGAAGAACGAGGCGAATCGGACGCTCGCGCGCGAACTGCCGGCCGAGTCGCTGGTGATCGAAACCGACAGCCCCTATCTGCCCCCGCAGCGCCTGCGCGGCCAGCGCAACGAACCAGCGAACGTAAAGGCTGCCGCGGAGGCAATCGCCGAGGCGCGGGGGATTTCCTTCGAAGACGTAGCCACCCTCACCACGCGAAACGCCGAGCGGCTGTATCGTGTTGCAATCCGGGCCGGAGTCCACGCCGCATGACGACGATGCAACTGTCCACGCTCTACGGGCCGGTGGCCGAAGACATGATCCTCGTCGAGGACATGCTGGAGTCCATCAAGCGCGACGACCTTCCCCCGCTCAAGCGGATGCTCGACCACGTGCTGCAGTCGCGTGGCAAGCGGCTCCGCCCGGCGCTCGTGCTGCTCTCCGGCACCTTCGGCGACTACAACCTGAACAAGCTCGTGCCCCTGGGCGGCGCCATCGAGCTGCTCCACACCGCCAGCCTCGTGCACGACGACGTGGTCGATGGCGCGCTTTCGCGGCGCGGCCGGCCGACCGCCAACGCCGTGTTCGACAACGCGATGACGGTGCTGCTTGGCGACTACATCTTCGCCAATGCGGCGGAGATGGTGACGCGCACCGGCAGCCTCCCCGTCACGCGGCTGTTCGCGCTGGCGCTGCAGAAGATGACACGCGGCGAGCTCGACCAGGACGCGTCGGCGTTCGATGTGGGCAAGGACATCCAGAACTACCTCGCCCGCATCGCGGGGAAGACCGCGTCGCTCTTCGCCAACGCGACCGAGGGCGGCGCGATGCTCGCGGGGTGCAGCGAGGGCGAAGTCGAGGCCCTGCGCACCTACGGGTACAGCCTCGGCATGGCCTTCCAGATCGTCGACGACATCCTCGATTTCACGGGCGATGAGACCGAGATGGGCAAGCCCTGCGGCAGTGACCTCCTCGAAGGCACGATCACGCTGCCGGCCATGCTGCTGATGGAGCGATATCCGAAGGACAACCCGGTGAAGCGCTTCATCCTCGCCAAGCGCGACCGCGCGGAGCGGCTCCAGGAGGCTCTGGCGATGGTGCGCTCGACGGAGGTGCTGGAAGTGTCGATGGACATGGCTCGCAGCTACATCCGCCGCGCGAACGAGGCGATCAGCCAGTTCCCGGCGACCGACGCGCGCCGCAGCCTGACCGATATCGGCGAATACGTGCTCTCGCGGCGAAGCTAACCCAGGATCGAGCCAGGTGTGAAATGCTAGAAGGCGCCCCAAAGGGCGCCTTCTTCGTGTGCCAGGTGGTGCGGGTTAGAGGCCGGGGGTGCCTTTCTTGAGCGTGCGGCCCTGCGAAACGGCCTGGACCACGGTCTCGGGGGCGATGCGGCTGCCGTAGGAGTCCACCAGCTCGTCCTTTTTCGCGAGTTCGACGGCGTCGCGGAGCTCATCCTTTTCGCCCTTGGAGAGCGAGGGTTCGGGTTCCTTCTTGTTGACCTCGGGGTGCTCATTCGGCGCTCCGCCGGTGACGAGGCTCGAGACCTTCTTGCCGAGGTGGTAGTACTTGCCGTCGTCCGGGATGCGGCGCGGATACCCTTCGCGGAAGGTGAACGCCGAGAAGGACGTGGGCATGATGCGCTTCGCGTCCTTATAGCATTCCGGGCAGGGGACGGGGTCCGAGGCTTCGCGCATGGGCCGCAGCTCCTCGAAGATGCCGTTGCAGGGTTCGCAGTAGTACTCGTACAGGGGCACGGAACGCCTCGGTGTGGTAGGGCTGACGGCTATTCTACACGGCCGTCCGGTGAAGGCGGCGGATGGGGACCGGGCAACCGCCGCACGTCCTCCAGGAAGCGCGAGGCGGCGAGGTCGTGTTCGAGCGTGTGGCGAATGACGAGTGCCAGCGCGGTTCGCAGCGCCGCGTCAAGTTCAGCGTCCAGTTTCAAGGCGGCGAAGGCATCGAGGGTGGCGCGACGGGCGTACCGGAGCACTTTGACGGCGCGCACGCCGAGAATGCGGCCGCCTTCCGCCCGCGGCCGGCACTGGCGGCAGACGAGCCCGCCCGCCGAAGGCGACAGCAGCGTGTCCTCCGCGGCAAGGGGTGTGTTGCAGAGGGCGCAGGCGTCGAGCGCAAGGTCGTACCCGGAGAGTGCGAGCAACTGCACTTCGAAGTACCGCGCGACCGTGATCCCGCAACCATCCTCCAGGGCGTCGAGGATGCCGAGGAGCAGCGAATACAGGCCCTCCTGAGGCGCGCGCTCCGCGGTGAATCGGTCAACGAGCTCGGCGCAGTAAACGGCCGTCGCGGCACGGTCCAGGTCCTCGCGCACGGCACGATAATGGTGCACCGTCTCGGCCTGCGCGAACACGTCGAGCGAGCGTCCCTTCGCGATGAGGAATCGGCTGCGGGTGAGGGGTTCGAGGTGGCCGCGCATCTTGCTGCGAGCCTTGCGGACGCCGCGGGCCACGGCGTCGAACTTGCCTTCGCGGTCGCTGTAGACGGTGAAGATGCTGTCGGCCTCGCCGATGTTGCGGCGGCGGAGGATGACGCCCTCGGCGGTGTAGGTGCGCGGCCGTTCGGCCACTGTCAGATCTCCTGCCGGCCCTCGAAGGCGCGAGAGAGGGTCAGGTCGTCGGTGTACTCGAGGTCGGCGCCGCTGGGAAGGCCCCGGGCGAGACGGGTGACCTTCACCCCCAGGGGCCCGACCAGACGATGGATGTACATCGCCGTGGCCTCGCCTTCGAGGCTGGGGTTCGTCGCCATGATCACTTCTCTCACCTCGCCGTCCGCGAGGCGGGTGACCAGCTCCTTGATGTGGAGGTCTTCGGGCCCGACGCCATCGATCGGGTTGAGCACGCCATGGAGGACGTGGTAGCGGCCGCGAAAGCCGCCAGCGCGTTCAACGGCGGTGATGTCGAGGGCCTGCTCGACGACGCATATCGCGGAGGAGTCACGCCGGGGGTCCGTGCAGTAGGCGCAGGGGTCGGCATCGGTGATGTTGAGACAGACGGAGCAGAACCGGATCCGCTCCTTCACGTCGCGAATGGCCGAGGCGAGCGCTTCCGCTTCGTGTGCAGGCACGCGAAGGATGTGGTAGGCGAGCCGCTGCGCCGACTTCGGGCCGATGCCGGGAAGCCGGTGGAACGCCTCGATGAGGCGTGCGATGGGCTCGGGCGTGCCCGCCCCCTCGGCCACGGTGCTAGCCCAGGCCGGGGATGTTCAGGCCGCCGGTGATGGCGCCGAACGACTCCGATTGCAGCGCCGAGACGCGTTCGTGGGCATCGCCGATGGCGGCGAGGATGAGGTCCTGGAGCATCTCGACGTCGTCGGGGTCGACAACTTCGGGCTGGATGGCGAGGCCGGTGATTTTATGTTCGCCGTTCATCTGGATGCGGACGGCGCCGCCGCCGGACGTGCCCTCGATGATGGTTTCGGCCAGCTGTTCCTGCGCTTTGGCGAGCATTTCTTGGGCAGCGGCCATGGGGTTGGCGCCGCCGCCCCCTGGCCGGGGGAGATTGGCGCCACCGCCGCCGCGGCGCAGGTACCGGTTGTTCCCGCTGGTCTTGGCCATGTGCTTCTACGGTTCCTTCGTTACGGGTGTTGCGCCGAGCGCCTCGGCGGCACGGGCGAGGTGTCCGCCCCGCGGCATCTTGCGGGGCTGCTCTTCCTTCTCGACCAGTCTCACCTTCAGCTTCACCGGGCGATGGAGCAAGCCCTCGGCCTGCTCTTCGATGAGCGGCCGGCAGTCGTTATCGACCTTCTGCATGTGGAGCGGCATGAAGAACCCGAGTTCCAGCTCATCCCCGTCCATCGCGACCACGCGGCACGAGCCGTTGAGCCAGGCTCCGAGCCGCGGGTTCGCCATGCGGCAGGCTTCGTAGAGGTCCTTGAGGAATCGCTCCTCGCGCGATGTGGGAGCGTCGGCGGCGGGGGCGGCGGCAGTGCCGGGAGCAGCTGTGGG
>JAYRRO010000126.1:0-11674 GCA_041910095.1 Dehalococcoidia bacterium | reverse complement strand
CTGGAAGCGCCACGCCCTCCGCGCCCTCCTCCGCCGCGACCCCACCCCATCCCCCTAAGGCGGGGGGCGCCGGCCGCCACCAGCGGTGCGGCGACCATGACAGGCTCTCCACCGGCACCTGGAGGGGCGGACGGGTTGTCCACCAACTGTCCGTGAGCCGTCCGCCTCCTGAAGCGCAAGTCCCCTATCCTCGGCTCCCATGAGCGAAGCGCGCACGGCATGGCGCCTCGAGTGGCACGCGAACGGCCAGCTGCAATCGCGCGCGCTCGACCGAGCCCTCGCCATCGGCCGCGCCACGACGAACGACATCATCCTCGACGCGCCGAGCGTGTCCCGGCAGCACTGCGTGGTGGCGCCGACGGCCACGGGCGTGTCGGTGGAGGCCCCGCACAATCCGGTGCTCATCGAAGGTCAACGCGTGCAGCGAGCCGCCCTTGCCGAGGGCGCGCTCTTCCTGGTCGGCGAAACCACCTTCCGGGTCTCGGCCGCGGAGCCGGGCCAGGCGGGACACTCGCGAACGGCCGGAGGGCGTGGGCTCGCGGTGCACTGGAGTGCCGGCGGCCGGCCCTGCTCGGCGATCGTCCGAGGCTCTTTGCGGGTGGGCCGCGCGGCGACGAACGACATCGTCCTCGAAGACCCGCGCGTGTCCCGCACCCACTGCACGCTCTCGCTCGCACCGAACGGTCTTCGCGTCGATGCTCGCGCGTCGTCGAACGGCATCACGGTCGATGGGCGGCACGCGGCGGAAGCGACGATCGCGCCAGGAAGCGCGTTCACCGTGGGAGGCACCGAGTTCCGCGTCGCGGCGGCCCCCGCCGGGACCGGCCCGGCGAAAGTGCCGGCGCCGGCACTTCTGCTTGGAGGCATCGGCGCCGCGGCCGGGATGCTCGTCGTGGCGATCCTGGTGGGCGCTGTCCTCTTCAACCGCGAGCATGGCATGGCGGCGTTGGCTTCGAATCGCATCACGGCGGGCGACGGTGGCGTCGTGGAGGCGCCGAATGGCGGCCCGCGGGTCGTGTTCCCGCCGGGCTCCCTGCAGTCGGATGTCGTCGCGACGATCGAACAGGTCGAGCCGCCCGCGCCGCTCCCGGGCGGGTCCACGGGTCCCGTCTATCGGCTCGAGGCAGGGAAGGCCCCGTTCCTGGCGCCCGTCACCGTGGACCTCCCCGCGGGCGTTGCCTCCGACGGCGAAATCTACGTGGCGTACTACGACACGGACAACGCCTTCTGGCAGCGTGTCGATGCCACCTTCGCGAATGGGCGCGCGACGGTGCAGACCCGCCACCTCTCCGAGTGGGCGGTGGTGCAGGAGAAGGCCTGGCCGCTTCTGAAACTCCCGTACGCGAGCACCGAGAAGGAAATCAAGTTCGTCAGCGGGCCGCATTCCGGAGCGGGCGACTTGTTCTGCGCGAAGCCCGTGGGGAACCAGAGCGGGATCGACTTCAACATGAACAATTCGGGCTTCACGGTGCTCTCGGTGGCGCCCGGGCGGCTGTTCGAGCGGCACTTCCCGGACGATGATTTGGCCGGGGGCAAGGGTGCTGAGTTCAAGGGTGGCGCGGGGTACTGGGTCACCATCCAACATGACGGCGGCCTCTACTCGCTCTACTGGCACATGGCGAGCGCGTCAGACGCACTCAAAAAGCTCAAGAAAGGCGACTTCGTCCCGGAGGGTTTCCCCCTCGGGACCGCGGGAGGGAGTGGCGGCTGGGACGTGCACCTCCACGTCGAGCTGCGCCAGGGCGCCGTGGCATTTGGAAGCCCGTATGGCGGAACGCCGGTGAGCTGGGACGGCCGCACGATCGATGGCTGGACCATTCACACCCACCGCTGGGCCGAAGGCGGATCGGCTGGGCAAGCGATGAACTACCAGGGCAGCGCCACCCGAGGCCGCGCCGAATCGACGACCCTGAAAGTCCAATCGGTGAAGAAGCACTGCGGCACCGGGGGCGCGCTGAAGGCGACTGGCACGGTCGACAGCGATTGGCTCGATCGTCACGGCGAGGACGCCTTCGAGAAGAACGACGAATGCCCAGAGACCCAGTGCACGCGGTTCGCGGACACGGCGGGCATGCAGTTGGACAGCTCGAACTGTGCGAGGACGCTGGAGGGGCCCTGCGAGCAGGCCAGCTACGTGCGTTCCGCGGGTGGGTGGGACGCACCGACGCCGGGCAATGGCGAGCGCGTCACCGCGAACGCCGCCACGCTCGCCGTCTGGGCCGAGCCCATGGCCAAAACGCCGTCCGCCGCCATTCGCTACATCCTGATCACGTACTGGTACCCAGGGGCGAAAGTGGGAACCACCGAGCTGGTGGAAAACGGCCCGTGGGCGATCTGCGGGCGCATCGATGCCCTGAACTCCGGCCGCGTGACGGGCAACTGCCAGCTGGACCTCGCCGGCGCTCGCGGCAAAAGCATCAAGGTATCGTTCGATGTCCACGAGGCCGATGGGCGGGTGACAAAGGCGCCGGGTGGTGTTCGGGAGTTCACGGTGGATTGCCCGAACTGTAGCGTCGCGAACCCCAACATCCCGTACGTGCCGACGCTCCCGTCGGTGCCGACCATACCGCCGGTACAATTTTCGCCGATCGCATCTCCGAGGCCCGACACGCCAACGGCGACCGCGACGCGCACGCCGACGGCGCCGCCAATCGCCACGTCAACACCCACGCCGCCACCGTTGGCGATGCCCACACCGACGCCGGCGCCCACGGCCACGCCACGCCCGCCGGACCCGGACGGCGACCACGACGGCGTCCCCGACAACTACGACGAGTGTCCGTACCAGGCGGGGCTGGCGAGCAACGACGGTTGCCCCGTGTCGTGGACCTTCGCGCTCACGCTCAACGGGACGAACTTCCATCCCGGCGACAGGCAAACCTTCTGCTATTCGCTGAATCCGCAGGTGCCGTTCCGGTTCACGCTGGAGAAATCGAACAACGGGGGCCCGTTTACCCTCATCTGGAACGAAGGCGACACCGGAACAGGGGACTGCCTCCAGTTCACCGTCGGTGACGAGACCGGCGCCCGGCAGTATCGAGGCCGGGCATATGTGAACGGCGAGCTGGTCGGGACGCGGATCGTGAGCGCGAGCGTGAGCTCGAATGCGGCGCCCACGCCCACGCCCACGCGCCCGTCCCAGGGCACGTGCGACCGCGAGCCCTCGCAGCCCACGAATGTGCAGCGCAGCGGAAACAGCATCAGCTGGCAGGTGTCCGACCCCGGAGGGAGCGGCTGTTCGTTGTATTACGAGGTCAACGCCTTCGGCGGGCAGAATCTTTATCGCGGGACGACGGCCTCGTTCACGTCACCGAACCTCTGCCCGGGCGCGTATTTCATCGGGGCTGCGAATCAGCGTTTCGGGTTCCATTTCTACACGCTGTGGAGCTGCCAGTAGCGCCGCCGCGCTCGGTCCGGGCCGCCCGTCACGGTCACCCTCGCTCCGAAAGACACGAAAGGCGACGGTGATCCGTCGCCTTTCATCATGTTCTCAAGGTGGTGCCGAAGCCCAGACTTGAACTGGGGACACCCGCATTTTCAGTGCGGTGCTCTACCAACTGAGCTACCTCGGCGACCGCGTCCTATCGTACCCCGGGCGGGGAACGGGTCAACCGCGGGGGCGGCGCGTATAGTGCCGCGCATGCCTCCTCGCCCGTACGCGATCCACGTCCCCGACGCCGTTCTCGATGACCTCCGCGAGCGTCTCGCGCGCACGCGCTGGCCCGATGCCATCCCCGGCACGGGCTGGGAGTACGGCGCCGATGTCGACTACATCCGCGAACTCTGCGAGTACTGGCGGGCCGGCTACGACTGGCGCGCTCGCGAGGCCGAGCTGAATCGGTACCCGGGCTTTCTCTGCGAAATCGACGGCGTGGACGTCCACTTCTGGCACGTTCGCGGCAAAGGTCCGAACCCGATGCCGCTGCTGCTGGTGCATGGCTGGCCGGGCAGCATCTTCGAGTTTCATCACCTGATCGGCGCCCTCACGGACCCGGCCTCACATGGTGGCGACCCGGCGGATAGCTTCGATGTCGTGATCCCGGGGCTCCCCGGGTACGGCTTCGGGGGGCAGACGAAGGAGCGCGGCTGGGGCCCCACGCGCACCGCCGCCGCCTTCGACCAGCTGATGACGAAGGAGCTCGGCTATGCGCGGTACGCCACCCAGGGCGGAGACTGGGGGGGCATCATCACGGCGCGCATGGGCGGCGCCCACGCGGCGAATATCATGGGCTGCCACCTGAATTTCGTGATCGCCTTCCCGCCGGCCAACCCCACGCCGGATGACCAGCCGGTCGCCGAGGCGCGCGCGAAGTTCCAGGCCGAAGAGACGGCGTACAGCCAGCTCCACGGGACCAAGCCGATGTCGCTCGCGATCGCGCAGGCCGATTCGCCGGCGGGGATGGCGGCCTGGATCGTCGAGAAGTTCCGCTCCTGGAGCGACTGCGACGGCGATATCGAGTCCGTGTACACGAAGGACCAGTTGCTCACGAACATTATGTTCTATTGGGCGCCGAACTCGTCCGCCGGGGCCTCCCGCATGTACTTCGAGGCGCGCCGCGACCCGGCGGCGATGATGGCGAAGGTCGAGGTGCCCGTCGGCATCGCGATGTTCCCGAAGGAGATCTATCGCGCCCGCCCGAGCTGGGTTGAAGGGCGATTCAACGTCCAGCGCTGGACGGAATTCGAACGCGGCGGACACTTCGCGGCGATGGAGCAGCCCGCGGCCCTGCTCGAGGACGTACGCGCGTTCTTCCGCACGCTCCGGTAGGGCCTACCGGTTGTAGACGTGGTCGACCGGCGCCTTCGTGGCCTCATCGGCGAGCCGGTCGACGGCCTCGTGAACGGAGAAGACTGGTTCGGCGGGGGGAAACGGAGGGTCAGGAAAGCTCTACCATCAGGCTCGATGCCCCGGAGCCGGCGGTCTCGATGGACACGCGCGCCACGCCCGGGAGGCCCGAAAGCCGCTCCTGGAAGTCGAGCAGGGCACCCATATCGTTGCCGCCTACGCGGACGGACACGCGCGAGGAGCCGGCGTCGGTGGCGGACGAGGCCGCAGGCTCCAAGGCCGCCGAGGGCGCTCCTTCAGTCAGTGCGAGCCCGCGAAGTCCCTCGATGATGGCATCGGCCTGGGCGCGCGCGGCGGTGTATTCGTCGAGCATGCGGCGAAGGGGCTCGCGAAGGACATCGGCGAGCGACGAACCGCTGCCGAGCGCGCTCACGCCGGCCGCGGACTCAAGCCCGGAAAGGCGCGAGGCCAGGGAGTCGTATTCCAGCTGGAGCTGCTCGTACCGGCGGCGCAGCTGTCGCAGGGCGGCCTCGGCGGAGGTCGCCTCCTGCAGCCTGCCCAGCAGCGACTCGCGGTCCTGCTCTTCCGGCATCGTTCTCCCCGTCCCGCGGTTGCGGTTACATCACGGGTTTTCGTCGTCACCGGGCCGTCACTGAACCCCAACGTGGCGATAATCCGGGTTTCCCCAGGGAAGCGGCCAAATTCTCGGGGCCAAACGCGCCTGGCGGCACCGAGCGGGCCGCGCTCTCTCGCACGCGCGCGATTGAGATGCGATAGGCTTCCCTGCGACACTGGCAGGAAACGCCCCGGTGTCCCCAGGAGGTTCCCTTGCCCCGTATCCTCGTCCCCCTCGATGAGTCCGACCTCGCCGAAAGCGCCCTGCCATGGGCGGCTGAGCTGGCACGGGTGCTGGGTCTTTCGCTCCACCTGGCCGCCGTCTACGACTACGACGAGGAGGGCTGGCGCAAGGCAGGCATCGACACGAGCGGCGGGCCATCGAGCATCGCGACGGCGCTCGAAGGCTACCTGGAGAAAGCCGCCGGACGGCCGCCGTTCGCCGGCATCGCGCACACCTCCGAAGTGCGCATGGGCAACGTCGCGGAGCAGCTGAACGACCTGGCCCTCCAGGAAGACACGCGCTTCATCGTGCTCGCCTCCCAGGGCGAAGGCGGCCTCGCCCGGTTCCGGCGCGGCAGCGTCGCGGATGCGCTCGTGCGCGATGGCGCCACGCCCGTGCTCATCGTCCGGGGAGACCGCGCGGCGGCGATCCGGCGGGTTCTCGTGACGCTGGACGGGTCGGACGTGTCGGAGGTCGCACTCGCCCCGGCGCGCGAAATCGCCGATGCCGCGGGCGCCGAGGTGCACCTCATGCGCGTCATCAACCCGGTCGTGGATAGCGGCTGGACGGGCGTCGGGCCGGCCCCCGATATGGGGCTCATCACTGAGCAGCTGACCGAGTCCGCCATCGCCTATCTGCAGGCGAAGGCGCGTACGGGCGAGCGGGCGGATGTGCTCTTCGGGCGGCCGCTGGACGCGATCCTCCAGTACGCGGAGGAACACGGCTGCGACATCATCGTCATGGGCAGCCACGGACGCGGCGGCATCGTCCGCCTCGCCCTCGGCAGCACCACCGACGCCGTCATGCGGGCCAGCGACCGCCCTGTGCTGGTGATCCCGCACCGCGCCGTCGAGGACTGAGCGCCGGCCCGCGCGACTTCCCGGGTTCGCGCGGCCGCGCCCGCCGGCCCACCCGGAACACCTTCCTGGAGGCTGCACGCCATGGCAGCTGAGACGACCTTGCCGCGAACCCTCGCACTCGCCCGCGTGCGCGCGATTTGCATGGGGCTGCCCGGCGCGGTGGAAAAGGAAGCGTGGGGCCAGCCCACGTGGCGCGCGGGCGAAAAAGGCAAGATGTTCGCCCAGCCGACCCATCTCGCGCGGGCGGTTACCGTGCCCTCCGACCCCACCGAGCAGGCGCTTCTCGTCGAGACCGGCCCGGACCGCTTCTTCGTCCCGCCTTACTCAGGCGCGAACGGCTGGGTCGGGCTGCAACTCGACGAGGAGACAGACTGGGAGCAGGCGGCCGCGCTGCTCGTTGCCGCCTACCGGCGTGTGGCGCCTCGGAAGCTGGCGATGCTGGCCGAAGGGCCCGGGTTCGAGCCGCCCGCGCTGGCGGCTCATGCCCTCACGACCGCGACCGTGGATGCGGCGGGTGAGGCGCGCATCGGGCAGCTCGCGGCGAGTGCTGCCCACGCCTTCGCCGAGTTGGGACGGCTCTGCCTCCTGCTGCCGGCGGTGGAAGCGCGGCCGGGCCACCACGGGTCGTTCGCGGTCGCGGGCAAGAATTTCGTGTATGTCCTGAACGATCACCACGGCGACGACATGGTCTCGGTGCAGGCGAAGGTGCCGCCCGGGGTCCAGGACATCCTTGTGAGTGCTGACCCGGAGCGCTTCTCCATCCCACCGTATATGGGGAAGGCGGGCTGGGTCGCCGTGCGCGTCGACCGTGGCTATGTCGACTGGGACGAGATCGGCGGGCTCGTGCTGGAGAGCTACCGGCTAGTCGCGCCCCGGAAACTGGTTCAGCAGGCGAATCTTCCGCCGCGTGCCTGAGACGCGCCGTCGCGCCTATACTTTCGTCGATTACGAAGGAACGCCGCGCCGCCGCGTGTGCCTGAGGGGGAGTGCCGGATGTCGAACAGCAAGACCGAATGGCTGCAGGGAACGTATGGCAAGGCCATCGAGCGCGCGAAGGAGCGCCAGAAGGTCTTCGAAACGACGGGCAAGATGCCCATCGAGCCGGTGTACGCCCCCGAGGACCTGCGGGACTTCGACGCGGTGCGAGACCTCGGCTTTCCGGGCGAATACCCCTTCACCCGCGGCATCCAGCCAACCATGTACCGCGGCCGCTTCTGGACGATGCGCCAGTATGCAGGCTTCGGCACGGCCGAGGAATCGAACCAGCGATACCGCTACCTCCTTTCGGCGGGCCAGACGGGCCTCTCCGTCGCCTTCGACCTCCCCACGCAGATTGGCTACGACTCCGACGACCCGATGGCAGCGGGCGAAGTGGGCAAGGTGGGCGTCGCGATCGATTCAATCGAGGACATGCTGACGCTGTTCAGCGAGATCCCGCTGGACAAGGTCACCACCTCCATGACGATCAATGCGACGGCGGGCGTGCTGCTCGCGTTGTACGTGGCCGTGGGCAAGCAGCAGGGCGTGGCCACGAACAAGCTCGGGGGCACGATTCAGAACGACATCCTGAAGGAGTACATCACGCGCGGGACGTACATCTACCCGCCGAAGCCTTCGATGCGGCTGATCACGGACACCTTCAAGTACTGCCAGGACAACGTGCCTGACTGGAACACGATCTCCATCTCCGGCTACCACATCCGCGAAGCCGGGAGCACGGCGGCGCAGGAGATCGCGTTCACGCTCGCCGACGGCATCGAATACGTGAACGCGGCACTGAGCGCCGGGCAGGACGTCGACGATTTCGCCGGGCGCCTGAGCTTCTTCTTCGCCTGCCACAACAACTTCCTCGAGGAAGTGGCGAAGTTCCGGGCGGCCCGCCGCCTGTGGGCGAAGATCATGAAGGACCGCTTCAACGCGAAGAGCACGCGTTCGCAGATGCTCCGCTTCCACACGCAGACCGGCGGCGCCACGCTCACCGCGCAGCAACCCGAGAACAACATCGTCCGCACGACCGTCCAGGCGCTCGCGGCCGTGCTGGGCGGCACGCAGTCGCTCCATACCAACTCCATGGACGAAGCGCTCGGCCTGCCGACGGAGAAGGCGGTGCAGATCGCGCTCCGCACGCAGCAGATCATCGCCTATGAGAACGGTGTGGGTGATGTCGCGGACGCGCTCGGCGGGAGCTACCTGATCGAGGACCTCACCAACCGGCTTGAGGCCGAGGCGGTCGAGTATCTCAACACGATCGATGCGATGGGCGGCGCGCTCGCGGCGCTGGAACACGGCTTCCAGCAGCGCGAGATCCAGGAGTCGGCCTACCGCTATCAGCGGCAGATCGAGGACAAAGAGCGCGTGATCGTCGGCGTGAACGAATTCAAGACGCCCGAAGAGCGCGTCGAGACGCTGAAGCTCGACCCGACGATCGGGCAGCGCCAGGCCGAGAAGCTTCGCGCGCTCCGCGCGAACCGGGACGGGGCAAAGGCAGAGGCGCTCCTCGCGCGCCTTGAGAACGCCGCCCGCGGCACGGACAACCTCATCCCGCTCATGGTCGATTGCGTGGAAGCGCGCGTCACGCTCGGCGAGATCAGCCATCGCCTGCGCAAGGTCTGGGGCGAATACCAGCCCCAGGTTGTCATCTAAGGAGGGCCCCGTGGACGACGACGCCCGCGCCTTCGCCGACGAACGACGGCGGCTGCTGCACGACCTCGAGGTCGAACGCAAACAGCTCATGCGCAACATCGAAACGTGCCGCATCCGCGACATCGATCGGCCCTTCAGCGGCGACTGGTCGCTCAAGGACATCGTGGGCCATATCTCGTCGTGGGAAGCGGAGGTAGTCACGGCCTTCCGCGACATCCGCGAAGGGCGCCGCCCGGCGCTCTACGACTTCAACAACGACAAGCTCGACGAGTGGAACCGCGACCACGTCGAGCGCAAGCGGGACATCGACTTCAGCAGCGTGATGCACCAGCTCACGGGAGGCCGCCACCGGCTGCTGGAGGAGATCGACCTCGTCTCCGACTACGACCTCACGCACGAAGGGTCGCGCCGCGCGCTGCTCGCGGTCTCCGTCATCGACCACGACCGGGAGCACTGGCACGACATCGCGGCGCGGCTGGCGGGCATGGCCGGCGCCCGCCACGAAGGCCCCGCATCCGTCGCCGAGGACGCACGGCCAGCCTGAGCACCCGAAACAACACCCCCGGCCCCGCGTGGCCGTCAGCGAAAGGACAGCCCGATGATCAAGAAGGTCCACCACGTCGGAGTCGTCGTGAAGAGCGCCGATGAAGCCCTGAAGTTCTACCGCGACGCACTCGGCCTCGAAGTCACCGCCGACCGTGTGATCGAGGACCAGGGCGTCCGCGGCGTGCTGCTCAAGATCGGCAACTCGGAGATCGAGCTCCTCGAACCGACCCGCAACGACACGGGCGTCGCGAAGTTCCTCGAATCACGGGGCGAGGGCATGCACCACCTCTGCTTCGAATCGGACGACGTCGCCGCCGAACTCGACGGCGCGAGGGCGAAGGGCATCACCCTCATCGATGAGAAGCCGCGCCCGGGCCTGGCGGGCATGATCGGCTTCTGCCACCCGAAGTCGAACCACGGCGTGCTGGTCGAGTTCGCGACCCCCATCGAAGGCGAGCACCACTGATGGGCGCGAACGCCACGAACATCGACCACATCGTCATCGCCTCGAACGACAGCGCGGCAACGGCGCAGCTGTTCAGCGACCATTTCGGCTTCCCCATCAAGCGGACGATGTCGCGGCCGGGCACGCGCGCGCACCTCGAATTCGCGAAGCTGGACGAAGTCGTGCTCGAGTTCGCGGGCCCGGGCGAGGTGCAGCCGTACGACGAAGTGAAGGGCCGCATCGGCGGAATCGTGCTCGCCGTGCCGGATATCGATGCCGCAGTCGCCGCGATCCGGGCGAAAGGCTACGAGTGCGGCGAGCCCCACGCGGCCGTTCAGCCCGGAGCGAAAATCGCCACGGTGAAAAGCGGGACCGCCGGCGTGCCATTCGCCTTCATCCAATACAACGCCATCCCCCAGGAGCCCCCCGCGTGACCTTCCAGAAGATCGACCACATCGGCATCGTGGTGAAGGACCTTGCCACCGGCGTCGCGACCTTCGAACAGAACTTCGGTCTCAAGGCTGACGCGTCGCGCGGCGGCGAAATGCCGGCGATGGGCCTGAAGAATGCCTTCCTCTCCGTCGCGGACAGCGGCGAGGCGGATATCGAGATAATCCAGGCCATCGGCGAGGAGGGCGCCGTCGCGGCGTTCGCGAAGGAGCGCGGCGAGGGGCAGTTCCTGCTTTCCATCGCCGTTGACAACATCGCGGCGGCCGTGGAGAAGCTACGCGCGGCCGGCGCCCGAGTCAGCGACCCTCGCGGCGGTCTCGCCTTCGTGTCGATGAAGAGCACGCACGGTGTGAACCTGCAACTCGTCCAGCGCTAATCGGCGGCGCTTATACTGGGACCATGACACATCTCGCTGAGCGGCTTTACAGCGCTGAAGAGTTCGAACGCCTGCCCGATGCGGAGGCGTTCGAGCTCGACGACGGCGTCCTGAAGGAGAGGTGCATGGGGTTCAAGTCCCAGGAGATCGCGTGGGCAATCGCCTTCGAGATCGGCATGTACCTCCGGAGGCAGGCGATTGGCCGGGTGCTCCCGTTCGATACGGGCCTGCGCATCTTCAGCGGCCGGCCGGAGCGCGTGCCGCGGCCCGATGGCGGCTTCATCTCCTACCAGCGGCTCCCGTCAGGCGAGTCGCCCGAGGGCTTCCTCTCCGTGCCGCCCGAACTGGTCATCGAATCCGTTTCCGGAAGCGACTCCAGTGAAGGGATCGACCGCAAGGTGGAGGAATACCTTGGGGCGGGTGTGCACCTGGTGTGGGTGCTGCAGCCTGCGACGCGCACGGCCATGGTCTATCGCGCCGATGGCACCGTCGCCCGCATCCAGGCCACTGGTGCGCTCGACGGCGAGGACGTGCTCCCGGGCTTCCGCTGTGAGCTGGCGACGATCATGCCGCGCGCGTGAGACGGGGCTCCGGCTTGCATCTTCCGTCAACTCCCGGTATTGAAAGCGGTAGACATGAGTGCTCCAACCGCCGCCAAGATCCGCGTCCTCATCGCCAAGCCCGGCCTCGACGGCCATGACCGTGGGGCCAAGGTCGTCGCCCGCGCCCT
>JAYRRO010000125.1:0-8074 GCA_041910095.1 Dehalococcoidia bacterium | reverse complement strand
CCAGCCAATCCGCCAGGTGAGCGTCGTCAGCCCCAGCAGGAACACACCGAGCGCCACGATCTCCGCGCGGCCCGCCACCGTCGCCAGCACGATGTTGCGCCCCGGCCTCCCGGCGCGCGACCGCAGCTCCTCCCAATACCGCACGGCGATGAAGGCCACCGTGAACGCCAGAAACACGCCGAAGTGCGCGGCGTACTGGTTCGGCTTCGTCGTCTCCGGCGCCTTCATGATGCCGCTCTGGAAGACCTCGAAGTGGCGGGTGTAGGGCGCGAATACCACCATTAGCACCACTGCGGCGACCGCGAGCTGACCGGCGCCGTCCCACCAGCGTAGCTGCCATCGTCCGGGGGCCAGCAACTGACCGGCGGCGATCGCCGCGGCCGTGAGCAGGACCGCCGTCGGGAAGTCCCAGGTATGCACGGTCCGCACGAGGCCGAGCATCAACCCCATCGCCACCGCGAGCGCCCAGGTCTGCCGCCGCAGCCCGCCGCGCGCCGCGCTCACAATCAGCGCCGACGCCAGCGCGATCACGCTCCCGAAGAACGACAGCCCCATCAGGTGCGGATGCAGGTCCGCGAACAGCGCCGACCAGTACGGGAACTCCGTGATGTCGAACTGCCCGATGTGCACGCGCGAACTCCGCCACCAGTCGAACGGCGGCAACGCTTTCCCCCCGGCAGTCCATTGGAAGAAGTCGCCCACCGCGCCAGCGGTCCCGCCAAGGAACCGCGCGAGCCATCGCACCGGTTCGCCCACCACCGGCACCGGGCTCTCCCGGCCCCAGCTCTCGCCCCATGTGTTGAGGCTCTGCCAGCGCTCGACCATCTGGTGCGCGCCGTCCAGGTTGCCGATGCCGATGAGCAGGATCGCCCCGAACGCGGCCGCAATCAGTGCCGGGCGGACCGATCGCCGGCCCGTCCCCCCGCCCGCGCGTTGCCGCGCCCGCGCCGAAAGCCCGACAAGGTTGTACACCGTGGATGCCGCCGTGACCGCCGCCAGCGATGCGAACGTCGGCACGCCGAGATTGAACGCCACCTCCGGCACGATCCGCAGCGCGCGCATCGGCACCGCGAGGAACCACCAGCCCATGTAGTAATAGTTCATCGTCCCGCCCGCGAGCCACGGGTCGAACGGCGGGAGGATGGTCGAACGCGCCACCGCCGTCAGGTACGCCAGCTCGACCGGCTTCTCGCCTCCCTGCGGGCTGTGCCAGGTGTCCGGGTTCGCATACCGCAGCCACAGGAACGCGAAGAACGCGGCCAGAAAGACAGCCTCCAGGGTCAGCCAGGCTCGCCAGCGGCCCCTCGCCTCGGCGAGCAGTGTCCGCCGCCGGGCATACGCCGCCAGCCCGCCAGCCGTGAGGGCCGCGCCGAACACAGCCCACGCCAGCCCCCCCGAAAAGTGCGCCGCGCCCCACGCCACCACCAGCCATGTCCCGAACGATGTCCCGATCAGTCCCGCCAGCTTGGAAACGCCATATCCGCGGTCGGGCATCGCGCGGAAGAGCCAGGACGTGAACGGCAGCGCCGCCAAGGCCCCGGCCTCCAGCCAGAGCAGCCACCACAGCCACGGCAGGTTGTGGCTGGTCGTCCCGCCCTGGTCAAACGCATCCCTGAACGTTCCGCCGCCTTCCTGGATTGCCCGCTGCTCGGCCGTGAACTGCAGCCCGTTCGTGCGGCCCTGCCGTGGCAGCAGGTCCACCGCCCGTTCCGGGTGTGCCTCGTTCAGGAGGGCAAGTGCCCGATCGGCGTTGAAGCGTTCCGACTTCTTGTAGATCCAGACCTCCGGGTGGTCATAGACCGTGAACGACTCCTCCGCCGCTGAGTCGTCGTACCGGATGCCCAGGAACGAGGGGCGCACCTCGAAGTGGGCCACGAGGTCGAAGCCCAGCTCGCCGGACGCCAATAATTGGTAGTAGCGGATGGTCGCCGGGTACTCTCGTTCGAGCCGCGGCACCGAACCGCGCACCCGATTGGAAGTAATCGCAACATAATCCGCACCGGCCAGCCCCACCGACGCCGGTGCCGGCTGCGTCCGCCCGACCACGAGGTCGCGCACCTTTTGCAGCGAATCGGTGTCGTAGGGCGTTGTCTCCACGAACTGGTAACCGAAACCGTACCCGGGGATTGCGTAGGGGATGGAGTCGTCCCACAGCTCGGTCGTGATCTTCGACCCGGCCGGGACGTTCTCGTAAATCCACCGGCTCGCCGCGATGCGCGGGTGTTCCGATGAGTAAACGTTCTGGAAGGCAAATGCCCACCACGCCGTCGAGAGCACGACCGCCGCGGACGCCGCACCCGCCGCGACCCGCAGCCACCGCGCCGGCATCGCCGGCACTCCCCGGCCCGCGACGCGCGGCAGCGCCAGCTGTGTCAGCCCGCCCTGCATGGCCCACCGCAGGAGGTTCGCGCAGCCCCATCCCGCCATCACGCACAGCAGCGGGTACGCCGGCGCGAAATACCGCAGATAGGTCACGAAGCGGATGCCCTGCACCCCGAATATCCCCGCCGCCAGCGACACCGGCAGCACGAACGCGAGGTCGCGCTTTCGGAAGATGAGCACCGCCCCCACGGCGGCCGAACCCCACGCCGCGATCCCCAATGCCGGGCCCAGCCCGTACCGCAGCATGTTCTCCAGCGGATAGAGAACCGGCGACCGGCCCGCGAACTGCACGAACGGCGGGAAGTTGATCTCGCCTTTCTGGCGCATCCACTCGCCCTCGAAGACGTCCGTCTTCCAGTACGGGTTAATCGACATGTCCCAGAAGTTCGGGCCCGTGAACGCGTATGGCTGCGCCACCCTGAAGGCGAAGATCGCCATCGCCGTCGCGAAGCACACGACGGAGACGTCCGTCATCCAGTGCCCGGCGATCGCCCGGCTCCCGCGCCACGTCAGCCCCAGCCGCGGGATATCGCGGATCCCGATCCGGATCAACGCCGCCGTCGGGATCACGGGATAGAAGAGCAGCGCGTTCACCTTCGATGCCATCGCCAGCCCCATCGCCGTGCCCATCGCGGCCCCTGTGAGCCACGCCATGCGATCGCCTCGCGCTCGCACGAACAGTACCGCGAAGAGCGTCGTCAGCCCCCCGAAAAACACCAGGTAGGGGTCGGCCGCCCAGAAGTGCGAGAGCTGCGTGGGCAACACCGCCAGTGCGTAGAGCAGCGCCGCCAGCAGTCCCGCGCGCCGTCCGAACAACACCGTCGCGATGCCGGCCACGACGAGAATCGTGGCCGTATCGAACGCCGCCGTCAGCCGCCGTCCCCAGACCACCGTCGTGTCGTAGCCATTGCCCGGCCCCGCGGCATCGTCCCCGGCCCAGGTGCTCACCGCCTTCGCTACGAAGATGGGCACCGTCCCGTAGACGAATGACGGCGTGTCCGGTGCGTTATAAGGATTGAGCGGGCTCCTGCCGGTATCGAAGTACTCGCCCACGCCCGAGGGCCACTCGATCTTGTCGGTCACAATAGAAAGGAAGCGCTCGTCGGGGTGCATCTGCAGCGGTGCGTTCGCGCCCGCCGGCTGGTCCCAGCCCAGGCCGTGGAACCGCAGCGCCGCTCCGATGAGCACAATCGCCGCCAGCG
Organism: Dehalococcoidia bacterium; assembly: GCA_041910095.1. Taxonomy (GTDB): domain Bacteria; phylum Chloroflexota; class Dehalococcoidia; order Tepidiformales; family Tepidiformaceae; genus Amarobacillus. The sequence continues at coordinate 4,490 of JAYRRO010000125.1, read as the reverse complement.
CGAGAGGGAACGCGAGACGCGCCGCGATCGGGTGGCTCAGCACCGCCGCGAGCACGCCGGGCCGGGCCGCACTCCGCTCGGCCGGGGTCTCGCTCACGAAGGGCTCAGGTGCGTCGGGGAATGCACTGGCACAGGATACGGCCCGCGCGCGAATTGTCAGCCCGCGTGCGCCTGTGCCTGGCACCCGGCCGAGGCGGCGCTGCGGAAGTGCAACCCCGGGCGTGCCCCATCCGGGGACGCCGCCCGAAACCCGCGGGAAACCTCCCGGCAAACTGCTGTTCATCCGCCGGTAATTCGGCTGACTCGAACGGATGGCACCGTCTCTCCCAAGGGAGGTGCACGTGGCAAACAAGTTCGAACTCATGAAGGCCGAAAAGGACGGCCTCGATATCTGGCCGGACCTCCTTCGCTATGCGGCGGAGGACGTCCCCATCGACCAGATCCCCGAAGACGACATCAACCGCATGAAATGGTACGGCGTCTTCCACCGGCCCCAGCGCCCGGGGACGTTCATGCTGCGGCTGCGCGTCAGCGGCGGCATGCTGCGCGCCAACCAGCTGCGAGCCATCGCCGCCCTTAGCCGCGACCTCGGCCACAACGAGATCGACCTCACGACCCGCCAGAACGTCCAGCTTCGCGGGCTCCGCCTGAAGGACATTCCCGGGCTCCTCTCCCGCCTGTCCGACGCCGGCCTGCACTCCACCCAGACGGGCATGGACAACGTTCGCAACGTCATCGGTTGCCCGCTCGCCGGTGCCGACGGCATGGAGCTCTTCGATTCGACGCCGCTCGTCCGGGCAATCAGCGATGCCCTCCTCATCGCCCGCAAGGAGTACAGCAACCTTCCCCGCAAGCTGAACGTCTCCGTCGCCGGCTGCCGCGACGACTGCGGCCACGCCCAGACCCAGGATGCCGGCTTCGTCCCGGCCACGCGCGACAACGCGGGCCGCAGTGTCGCGGGCTTCAACGTCCTCGTGGGGGGCGCGCTGGGAGGCACGAGCCCGCGCCTCGCCACGCCGCTGGACGTGTTCGTCCGCCCCGAACAGGTCGTCCCCTTCTTCCTCGCGCTGCTGCGGGTCTTCCGCGACAACGGGCCGCGCGAAGTGCGCACGCGCGCCCGCCTCAAGTGGCTCATCGCCGAATGGGGCGAGGACCGCCTGCGGAGCGCCATCGAAGCGGAGTTGGGGACCACCCTCGAACGCGCCGGCATCGATGAGCGCCTCCAGCTCGCGGGCGACCACCTCGGCATCCACCCGCAGCGCCAGGTCGGCCTCAGTTACGTGGGCCTCCACGTCCCCGTCGGGCGGATCCGCGCCGAGCAGCTCGAACGCGTCGCGGATCTCGCCGAGGAGCACGGCAGTGGCGAAGTCCGCATCACCGTGGACCAGAACCTGGTGATCATGGGCGTGCCCGATGCCAGCCTCTCGGCCTTGCTCCTGGATCCGCTCCTCCAGGAACTGAAGCCGAATCCCTCGTCCGTGTGGCGAAACCTCGTGGCCTGCACCGGCAACGACTACTGCCACTTCTCGCTCATCGATACCAAGAAGCACGCATTCCAGCTCGCCACCGATCTCGAACGGAAGGGCGTGCAGGTGCCCCGGGGCACGCGCATCCACGTCTCCGGCTGCGTGCACGCCTGCGGCAAGCACCACGTCGGCGACATCGGCCTCCAGGGCGCCAACATCCGCCTCGGGGACCGTGTCGATGAGTCCGCCGATGTGTACGTCGGCGGCAAGCTCGGAGAGGATGCCCGCCTCGCCGCCCGCATCCTCACCAACGTCCACTGGGAGGACCTGCCCGTCCTCGTCGAAGCACTCGTGCGCCAGCGGTTCCAGCAGACGGTGCCGCTTTCCATGATGCGCCTCATCGATCCGGAAACGCCGCGGGAGGTGGCAACAGCATGACAGGGGACACTGTCGAGGCCGTCGCGGGCGCGGCGGCGAAGAAGGCGCGCTACCTGCGCGAGTCGCCATCGGGCTACTTCATCCTCTCCGCCCTGGCCGGCGCCTACGTCGGCTTCGGTATCATCCTCATCTTCGCCATCGGCGCGCCACTCTCCGCCGCCGGTTCGCCCTTCACGAAGGTCGTCATGGGCGCCTCCTTCGGGATCGCCCTCTCGCTCGTCATCTTCGCCGGGTCCGAGCTCTTCACGGGCAACAACATGGTGATGATGATCGGCGCCCTCAAGCGGGCGTCGTCGCCCGTTGCCCTCGCCGCCGTCTGGGCCCTGAGCTTCCTCGGCAACCTTGCGGGCTCCCTGCTGCTGGCCTGGCTCGTGGCGAAGAGCGGCGTGCTCGGCGGTGCGCCACAGCTCGGCTTCGTCCAGAAGACCGTCGAAACGAAGATGCACCTCCCCGCCTCCGAGCTGTTCGTGCGAGGCATCCTCTGCAACTGGCTCGTCTGCCTGGCCGTCTGGTCCGCGATGCGCGCCCAGACCGAGATGGCCCGCCTCGTGATGATCTTCTGGTGCCTGTTCGCCTTCATTGGCGCCGGCTTCGAACACAGCGTGGCGAACATGACACTGCTCGCCGTGGGCCTCTTCCAGGAGCACGGGGCGGCGATCACCTGGGGCGGCTTCGTCCACAACCTGGTGCCGGTCACCCTGGGCAACATCGTCGGCGGCGCGGCCTTCGTCGGAGGGGCCTACTGGTTCTCGAACCTGCCGCTCCGCCTGGGCCGCGTCGAAGCAGCAGCGGCCGGCCAACCCGAGGGAGCCTTGGCCGAAGCCTGAATTTCCCCCCACTGCGCTCTCCCGGAGGCCGCCCGAGTACGTCGGGCGGCCTCCGTCGTTGACGCGCGATGTCAGAATCGGCCATGCTTGGCCAACTTTGGGAGGTTCGCCGCTCATGCCCGACTCCGGCCGCGCGCCCGTCCAGAACTGGCTCACCCTCGGCTCCGCGAGCGAACTTCTCGGCGTCAGCGAATCCACCATCCGGCGCTGGGCCGATGCTGGCGATGTCCGCTCCTATCGCACCCGTGGCGGCCATCGCCGCATCCTCGAGGAGGACCTCCGCCAGCTCGTCACCGCCCACGCCGGTGCCGCCCCCTCCCGCGACACCGACCGCATCAGCGACATCGCCATTGGCCGCATCAAGCGCCGCATCAGCCGGGGGCGGCAGGGCGGTGGGTCGGCCACCACCGCCTTCGCCGGCCTTGATGACGAGGCTCGCGACCGTATGCGCCGACTCGGCCGCCAGCTCGTCGACCTCTTCGCCCGCTACGTCGCTTCCAATACAAAGGGCGAACGCTTCACCGAGGACGCGCACACCCTCGGTCGCGAGTACGGCCGCACCCTGGTGACCAGCGGCGTGGGCCTGACCGCCGCCGTGCAGACCTTCAACGCCATGCGCCGCTCCCTCGAGGAGACCGCCTCGCAGATTGCCGCCGAAGCCGGGCTCAGCGCGGAGGACGCCGTCGAGGCCGTCGAAGCCACCCTGGGCCTCGCCGACACCATCCTCGAAGCCATGGCCGAGGTCTACGAACAGACCCTGGCCCGGGCCTGAATCAGCCCGCCGGTTCGGCCAGCCGCCCCTCCGGGCTGACGAACGTCGTGTGGGCCGGTACTGCCTTTCGCACCAGGCAGTGGGCTCCTACCGTCGCCTGTTCTCCGATGGTCACCCCGTGCAGCACCGTAGTCGCCGTGCCCAGGTACGCCCCCTCCGCGATCGTGATCGGCCCCTGCTGCCGCGGGCGCTTCTCGCTCAGCGGCCCGGGGCCTACATCGAAGCTCGTAATGAGGTTCGATCGCATCCCGATGGACACGTCGTGGCCGATGCGAACATCGTCCGCGAGGTCGATGAGGATGTTCGTGCCGAGGTACACCCGGTCACCAATCCAGAGCCGCGAAAAGTCCCCGCCGGCGTTCATCACGTGCAGCGGGCCGTAGATGGTCGCCCCCTCACCCACGTGCGCCCCGAACTCGCGCAGGATCGGGCCGCAATCGATCGTGGTCCGCAGCTCCATGCAGATGCCCTCGATGCCGTCTCGGAAGTAGCGTGCCTTCCGTCGAATCCGTCCGATGGTTCCAAGGCCGCGCCGGACGGGCCGCAGGACGGGTGCGGCGCGCGAACGGAGCATGGCGAGCGCGGACATCGGCGTCCCCCGGGGCGTGATGGCCAAGTTAACCACGCCACCGCACGCCTTCGCGACTAAAGCAGGCTCGCCGGGTCGATGTCCACGCCCCAGCGCTCCCCGAGGCGCACGCTTTCGAGCAGGCGTGCAGGGTGCCGCCCACGCAGCAGCACCTGGAAGCGGTACTCCCCCCGGACGCGGGGGATGAACGCAGCCATCGGCCCCAGGACATCCGGCTCGGCGCGTCCCGCCGCGTCCCGGAGCATGCGCAGCTCCGCCGCGATGCGCCCCGCCTCCTCCAGCCCCCGCTCGCGATTCGTGTCGCGGTGCACCAGCCGCGCGAGCCGCGCGAAGGGCGGGTACCCCGCGCGCCGCCGGTGGGCGATCTCATCCTCATAGAACGCCCGGTAGTCGTGGTT
>JAYRRO010000124.1:0-9946 GCA_041910095.1 Dehalococcoidia bacterium | reverse complement strand
CGCCATCGATGGACGCGCCCCCGGCGCACCGGTATCGTCCTTCGCGACCCGGCCACCCCACCTGGGCCCGGGAACCGAGAACCGGGGACTGCCTCATGCGACTCGCGATTGGATTCCGCCCCACCGGCGACGACGACTGGGAGGGCGGCGCGCGGTTCGCCGCCGATGCCGAAGCGGCCGGCGTCGACGTCATCACCACCGCCGAGACCTGGGGCTACGACGCCGCCACGCCCGTCGGCTACCTCGCCGCCTTCACGAAGCGCGCGAAGCTCGCCACCGGCATCATGCAGGTCGCCAGCCGCTCCCCCGCGAACATCGCCATGATCTCGATGGCCCTCAACGCGATGTCGAAGGGACGCTTCATCTGCGGTCTCGGCGCGAGCGGCCCGCAGGTGGTCGAAGGCTGGCACGGCGTCCCCTTCAAGGGCACCCAGCAGCGCCTGCGCGAAACGATCGAGATCGTCCGCATCATCAGCCGCGGCGAACGTGCCGCCTATAACGGCAAGTACTTCACCCTCCCCCTCCCCGGCGGCGAAGGCAAGGCTCTCCGCAGCGGCGCCAAACCCACCGAATTCCCTATCTACCTCGCCACCCTCAGCCCGAAGGGTCTCGGCCTCACCGGCGAACTCGCCGACGGCTGGTTCGGCACCTCCTTCATCCCCGAGCACGCCGACGTGTTCACCAACCACATCGCCGCGGGCGCCGCGAAAGCCGGCCGCTCCCTGAAGGACATCACGCTCCAGGTCGCCGCGGGCGTCGTCCAGTTCTCCGATGATGTCGAGAAGCTCATCCCACCGCGCCGCCCCGGGCTCGCCTTCACCCTCGGCGCCATGGGTTCCGCCCAGCACAACTTCTACAACGACGCCTACAAGCGCGCCGGCTACGACGAAGAGGCCCGCTACGTGCAGCGCCTCTGGCTCGAAGGCAAGCGCGAGGAAGCCGCCGCCGCCGTCCCCGACGAAATGGTCCTCAAGACCAACCTCATCGGCACCGAGCGCATGATCCGCGACCGCGTCCGCACGCACCGGGACGCCGGTATCAACACCCTCGCCGTCCAGATCGAAGGCGGCACCCGTGAGGAGAAGCTCAACACCCTGGAGCGCCTCGCCGCCATCGTCCGCGAGGAAGCCCCCGAGGCCTGACGGCACCACCGGCCGGGCACACGAAAGGCGCGTCCGTCGGACGCGCCTTCTTCGTTCCGTGTCTCGGCGGCGCTCCTACTTCTTCGGGCCCGCTTCCTTGCAGGCCTGGCCGTACTCGCTCAGCGCCTGCATCACCGGGTCGTTTGCGCCGAAGTCGCGGGGGCCGAAGTGGTGCGTGAGCGCCTCGTACACATGCGCGCTCGCCGTCGCCATGCCCGCCTCGTCGTGCTCGCGGCAACGCTGGCCGTATTCGCTAATCGCCCGCACGACCGGGTCCGTCGCGCTCAGGTCCAACGGGCCGAAATGGTGCGAAAGCGCCTCATACAGGTGCGCGCTCGCCTGTGAGACGGTCGGGTGCTCGATCACGGTCATGGTTCGGGGGCCTCCACTGACTTGTTCATTTGATTGTAACAAAGCCCGAAACATGGCCGTAACAATTCTTTACCTCGGCAATCCCCTTATTTTCGCTATAGGATTCATCTACTTCCGCCCGGGGAGCCATCCCATGCCTGGCATCGCCCTTCGGCCCTTCACCCCCGATGACGCACCGGCCGCCGCGGGCCTGCTCGCGGCCCGTCACCAGGCCGACCGCGCGCGGCTGCCCATGCTCTCGGAAAAGCTCCTCGACGCCGGCCTCTGGGCCGAAATCCTCGACGGCGCCGCCCGTTCCGCCGACTACGCCTTCGCCGCTACGCGCGCCGGGCGCCTCATCGCCTTTCTCCTCGCCGACCGCCAGCTCTTCGCGCCCGACACCATGATGGCGCAGTGGACGCCGCCCCACTCCCTTTCGATGGGCTACCAGGGCCACGCCCTCGAGGCGGGCGAAGACCCCACTGAGGTCCTCCGCCTCCTCTACGCCGAAGTCGCCGCCCGGGCCGTGGGCGATGGCTTCTTCGTTCATCGCGTCGAGATCGTGGCCGGCGATGCGCCCCTTCAGGACGCGTGGCTGACCCTTGGCTTCGGGCGCCACCTCACCGCCGCCACCCGCGGCACCGGCCCCGTCATGATCGGCGAGGTCCCCGGCATCACCGTCAGCACGGCAACCTCGGAGGACATCGAGGTCGTCATGGCGCTCGCCCATACCCTCGACCTCCATCACGCCGCTTCACCCATGTTCTGGCCCATCGTCCGGGAAGCCCAACCCGCGGCCCGCGCGTTCAACCTCAAGGCGCTCCAGGACGCGAGCAGCCCGTACTTCATCGCCAGCCGCAATGGCCAGACCGCCGGCATGCAGACCTTTCTTCGCCCCGGGTTCACTCCCTTCATCGTCTCCCACGGCAGCGATGTCTATCTCTTCGAAGGCGTGGTTGATCCCGCGGCCCGCAGTGCCGGCGTCGGCACCGAACTCCTCGAGCACTCCATGCGCTGGGCCCGCGAACAGGGATACCAGACGTGCACCCTTCACTTCGCGAGCGCGAACCCAAGCGGCGCCCCTTTCTGGCTCCGCCACGGCTTCGTCCCCGTCACCCACACGATGGAGCGCCACGTCGACGAGCGCATCGCCTGGGCCAATCGCTGACTCACTCCCCGGTGAGCGCCCGCCAGTCCGCCAGCTGCCGCTCCCACGGGCGATGCAATTCCGCCTGCCGCGAAGGATGGTAGAGCGGCACCAGCACCGTCCCCCGCCACGGCACCCGCATCCCTACGGCATCCCGCAGCCGCAGCCCGTGCCGCTCGATCGCGTCCAGCGCCGCCAGCGCCGTCGCGCCCAGCGCCACCACCACCGCCGGGGCCACGAGGTCCAGTGTCGCGGCTAGCAGCGGGGCGCACGCCCGCAGCTCCGCGGCCGCGGGCCTGCGGTTCCGCCCCACGCCATCAAGCGGCAGGCAGAGCACCGCGTTGGTCACGAAAATCTCGTCCCGGCGAAACCCGGCCGCCTCCAGCAACAGCTCGAACCGCCGGCCGGATTCGTCCCCAAGAAATGGAATCCGGGTCCGCCCGGCGCCCCTGCGCCCCGGTGCCTCGCCCACGAACAGCCACCGCGCGCCCGGGACACCGTTGCCCGGCCCCAGCACAGCACTCCCCGGGCGCACCCGCTCGCACCGCCGGCACGCCGATGCCGCCGCGGCCAGCCTCGCGAGCGAATTCACCGTCTCCATACCGAATGCTAGCGCGCTCCTTGCCGCCTTCGCGCGCCCGCACGTATGCTCGCCGCGTTCACCGGCGGCAGGCCCGCCCAGGCAGGAGGACTCCATGGCTACGCTTGAGGAAACCCGCGTTCGCCACGCCCAAGACGTCGTGAGCGGAAATATGGCCGGGCTCATGGGCGATTTCACCCCCGCCGCCATGTCCAAAGTCATGGGCATCGCCGCGAACCCCATCACCGCCACCTCCTTCGAAGTGAAGGACCTCGGCAACAACGAAGCTGAGATCACCTACACCGGCGCCACCAGCCGCACCATCTGGAGCCGCTGGGAGGAGACCGGCGGCAAGTGGCAGATCGCCGACCTCGCGGAGCGCCCCGCGTGACCACCGGCCCCGGTTCCGCCCGCGAGGCGATGGAGCGCACCGCCCAGGCCGTCATGTCCGGCAACCTTGCCCAGCTCATGGGCGATATCACCCCCGAGGCCCTCGCGCAGATGATGCAGATGGCCCCCCAGGGCGGCGTCGGCCTCTCCATCGCCAACATGCCCAACATCAGGGGCTACAACCTGCTCCAGTTCGGCCCCCAGCCCGATGGGGGCGAACTCTTCCACGCCACCTTCGAATCCTCCCTCGGCAAGGCCACGCTCGGCCTCGTCTGGAAGCAGATCATGGGCCAGTGGAAGATCGCCTCCGTCAGCCTTGTGGGCATCGAACCCATCCCCGGGACCCCCTGAGATGCAGCTCTGTCTCGTCCGTCACGCCGTCGCCGGCGAGCGCGGCCCCGCCTGGCCCGATGACTCGAAGCGGCCGCTCACGCCCGCGGGCCGCCAACGATTCCTCGCCGCCGCCGCGGGCCTGAAGCTGCTGTTCGCACCCGCGCTCGTTATCTCCAGCCCCTACACACGCGCCATGCAGACCGCCGACATCGTCGTCGAGGCGAATGGCCTGGCCGGCCTGCACATCGAGGAGAGCCTCGCCACCGGCGACCACGCCGCGCTCGTCCGCGCCCTCGCCCGCCGCGGCGGCGACCGCATCGCCCTCGTTGGCCACGAACCCCACCTGACGGCCCTGCTCTCGCTCCTCGTGACCGGCGACGAGGGCGTGCTCAATACCGGCTTCAAGAAGGGTGGCGCCGCACTCGTGACCTTCACCGGCGGTCCGCAGGTCGGCGCCGGGCGCCTCGAGTGGCTGGTCCAGCCCTCGGCCCTCCGCGCGATCGCCGGGAAGACGAACTAGCCCGGGCGTTCCCCGGCGATGTGCACCGGCACGCGCAACGCCGCCTCCAGCCGCTTCTGGTGCCGCGCCAGCGCCGTCAGCTCCGCCTCCACGCTCTCGCTCCCCCCGACTCGCAGGTCCAGCCCGCGAGGCGTCGCCTCGGCCGAGAAGTGCAGCACGGGCGACGGCCTCCGCCTTCTCACGGCGCCCGCCGCTCCCAGCAGCGCCGTGAGCACACCCACGGCCCGCGCGTCGTCGCCTTCGACGATCGCGGCGTAGGGCGAGAGGTCGGGCGTGCCCGAGTTCGCCCACCGGACGATCGCGCCGAGCAGCACGATCTCCCGGTGGCTGAACCCGTGAAGGTCGCCGCTGTGCACGAGGTACTCCGCATGACGGTCCCGGTTGTACCAGTCGACGTGCATCCCGATGCCGGCCAGCCGCGCCGCCACGCACAGCAGCTCCAGCCACTCACCCCCCAGCCCGTGCAGTCCCCGGGTCGCCTCGAAGAGCCGCCCCGCCACGGCCACGACCGGCTCGGCCGCCAGCTCGTCCACACCGTTCGCGCGCTGCAGGCCGCTCACGCTCGCCGCGCGCACGTCCGGGAGCACGGCGCCTTCGCCCCGGATCTGCTGCCACACGAGCCCTTCGCGAAGCCCCTGCCCGGCCACCGTCAGCGTCTTCGCGCCCGTCATCGCCATCACTTCATCGATCACCACCGCCGCCGCCGGGAGGATGTCCGCGCGATTCGCGCTCACGCCGGGAATCCGGCGCCGCTGCTCCGTCGTCGCCCCCGCCAGCGTGTCGGACAGGCGATGAAGCCCCGCGCGCGTCACCACCAGCCCGTGCAGCCGCCGCAACGGGTACTTCCGCCGCAGCCGGTCGATTCGCCCGAGGTTGCGGACCGCGCCGCCGATGCCCACGAGCGTGCCCGCTCCCGGCTGCACCCGGATCTGCTCGCGCACCGCCTTCCGCAACGAACGGACCTCCTTCGCCGACGGCGGGTCGCCACCGAGGTACTTCTCCGTCGCGTAGATTGCCCCGAGCGGCACCGACTGGCTTTCCGCCAGCACGCCGTCCGCCACCCGCATCACCTCCAGCGACCCACCGCCAATGTCGACCATGTAGCCGTCGCGCATTCCCGTGCTATTAATCGCTCCCAGGAAACTCGCGTACCCCTCCTGGTCCGCTGACAGCACGCGCAGCTGCAGGCCCGTCTGCTCGCGAACCGCCTCCACGAAGTCGTCCGCGTTCGATGCCCGGCGCAGCGCCTCGGTGTTGGCCACGATCGTGGTCGCCGGCCCGGCCGCGCTCGCGATGGCGTGTGCCACCCGGATCGCATGGAGGCCGCGCTCCATCGCCGCTTCGCTCAAGACGCCGTTGCGCTGCCCTTCTCCGAGCCGGGCGTCGAAGCGCTCCTCATCCATGACTTCGAACGCGCTCGCGCTCAACTCCCGCGCGAGCAGAAGCCGCACGGAGTTCGAACCGACGTCGATGACCGCCACCACGTCCCCGGGGTCCAGCACGATTCGCATCGGCCCTCCCTCGCTCCGGTCGATGGTACCAGCCCTTCGCGAACCGATTGCTCGCCCCGGATGCCCGCAGTTCCTCCGCATGCGTAGAATGCGCGCCACGCACACCCCCGGAGGAAACCGCCATGCCCGGGCCACTCGACGGAATCCGCATCCTCGATTTCACCCGCTATCAGCAGGGCCCCTACGCGACCGTCATGCTCTCGGACCTCGGAGCCGACGTCCTCAAGGTCGAAGAGCCCGCGCGCGGCGATCTCGGCCGCTCTCTCGGCCTCCAGCCCGATGGCTGGTGCTCCTACTTTGAAGCCCACAATCGCAACAAACGCAGCCTCACCGTCGACCTTCGAAAGCCCGATGGCCGCGAGATCGTCTACCGGCTCATTCCCGAGGTCGATGTCGTCGCCGATAACTTCCGGCCCGGCACCATGGCCCGCTACGGCCTCGATTACGACTCCCTGGTGAAGATCAATCCCGCCATCATCACTGCCTCCGCCTCCGGCTTCGGCCCGAGGGGCCCGCACGCCTTCGATCCCTCGTTCGACATCATCGGGCAGGGCATGGGCGGCATCATGTCCAACCAGGGCGGCGGCCCCGATGAGCCGCCCCAGTCCACCCTCTCAGGCCTCGCCGACCAGGTGGGCGCGATGGTCTTCGCCCTCGGTATCTGCTCCGCGGTCGTGGCGAAGGAACGCCAGGGCATCGGCCAGCACGTTGATGTGTCCCTCCTCGGCTCCCAGGTCGCCCTGCAGGCCCTGCAACTCACCGGTTTCCTGCGGGGCGAACGGCAGGGCCCGAGCCCGCAACGCCAGAACCCCGTGTTCACCTACTTCCCCAGCGCCGACGGTCTCTACCTCACCATCGGCATCCTCGATCCGAAGTGGTGGCCGAACCTCTGCCAGGCCCTCGAGTGTCCCGAGCTCCTCTCCGACGCTCGCTTCCTCACGGCTCGTGACCGCCAGGTCAACCGCCTCGAACTCCTCGCCGAGCTCGACCGTGCCTTCCGGCTCCGCCCCCGCGAGGAGAACCTCCGCCGCCTGAAGGCCGCCGACGTGCCCTCCGGCCCCGTTCACGACTACCTGGCCGTGTCGAAGGAGCCTCAGGTGCTCGAGAACGAGTACATCGTCACCCTCCCGCACCCCAGCCTCGGGCCGGTGCGCGTCGTCAATTCCCCCATCCGTATGTCCAGGAACCAGGTGGGCGCGCAGCGAACTGCGCCGGAACTCGGCCAGCACACCGAGGAGGTCCTCCTCGCTCTCGGCTACGACTGGGACAAGATCGCCGCTATGAAGGAAGCCGGTACTATCTAGCCGCCCCACACCGGGTGCGGAGGAAACGATGTCGGAAGTGAACGGCGGCCAGCTCGTCGGACGGCAGCTCAGGCGCGCGGGCATCGATGTCGCCTTCGGCGTCGTCGCGGGCCCGATGATTGAAGCGATGGCCGGCATGCAAGAAGCCGGGATCAAGGTTGTCAACTGCCGTCACGAAGAGTCTGCCTGCTTCGCCGCCTCCGCCTGGGGGTACATCACGAAGAAGCCCGGTGTCGTCGTCGCGGGCTCCGGCCCCGGCATGATCAACACCGTCACCGGCCTTCACGTCGCCACCGAGAGCGCGATGCCCCTCGTCGTCCTGGGCGGCTCCGTCGATGGCGCCTCGCGCGGGCTGGGTGGCTTCCAGGAAGCCGACCAGGTCGCCTTCGCCCGCCCCGGAGCCAAGTGGACCGCCCAGGTCGATAGCACGGCCCGCATCCCCGAGCTCGTGCACCTGGCTCTCGGCAAGGCTGTCAACGGCCGCCCCGGCGGCGTCTATCTCGACTTCCCCGGCCAGGTCGTCCGCCGTCGCGTCGAGGAGTCCGAGATCCGCTACCGCGACACCTCTCCCGCCATCACCCGCCCCCACCCGGACCCCAAAGCCGCCGAGGCCATCGCCGCCATGCTCGCCGGTGCGCAGAGGCCGCTCATCCTCATCGGCAAGGGCGGCGGTTGGGCCGATGCCACAGAGCCGCTCACCCGGCTGGTCAACCTGGGCATCCCCTACGTCGCCTCGCCCACCGCCCGGGGCGTCATCGCCGACGACAACCCCATGTGCATGAACGCCGCGCGCTCATCGGCGCTCTCCGGCGCGGATGCCGTCCTCATGGTGGGTGGGCGCTTCAACTGGATCTTCCAGTTCGGCCGTGCCCCGCGCTTCGCCGCCAACACGCGCATCGCCCAGGTCGACATCGTGGCCGAGGAGATGACGAGCGCCGCCGATGTCGAAATCGGCATGGTCGCCGACTGCGCCCTCGGAGCCGAGGCGATCGCCGATGCGCTGGCCCCCCGCCCGCTCGCCAGCGCTTCCTCGGGCTGGGTCGATGCCCTTCGCGCCGATGCCACCCGCAACGAAGCCGCCATCGCCGAGCAGATGGCCTCCGATGAAGAGCCCATCAACCATTACCGGCTCCTCCGCGAGATCCGCGACGCCATCCCCCGCGATGTCAACGTCAGCGTCGATGCCGAGATGACGATGGGCGTCGCCCGCGCAGTCCTGCCGTCTTACAACCCGCGCGCGCTCCTCAACTCGGGAACCACGGGCTGCATGGGCACGGGCGTGCCCTACGCCCTCGGCGCGAAGCTGGCCATGCCGGATCGCCCGGCCGTGGCCATCATCGGCGACTACGCCTTCGGTGCCGCGGCGATGGAGGTCGAGACTGCCGCCCGCGTCGGCGCCAACGTCGTTTTCGTCATCTCCAACAACGGCGGCATCGCCGGTCATAGCATCCAGGACCGCATGTTCGCCCCCGACGCACCGCCGATCGCTGCGCTCCTGCCCGTGAACTACGAACGCATGGGCGAAATGGTCGGGGGCTTCGCCGCCCGCGTTACCAAGCCCGCCGATATCCGCCCTACGATCGAACGGGCGATCGCCGCCGACACCGTCGCCGTGATCAACGTCATCACCGACCCCAAGGGAGGCCGCCGCGGCACCGGGTACCTGGGCTAACCACCGCGTGGCTTTCGGCCCTCCGGCTCCCCCGGAACCGGCCGCGCGACCCTGAACCGTGCCGCCCCACGTGCCTACGGTGAACGGAGAGCGGCCCGTCCCGGGTCCCGGAGGTGCCATGTCCCCCCAGCCAGAACGAACCGGAGCTCAGGTACCCATCCCTGGGCTGCCCGCGGAGGCCCTCCGCGCCCGCTTCGACGCGGGGCTCCTCCCCGAATCCACGAGCGCCATTGCCCCCCTTGAGAGCGTCAGCGGCCAAACTCGCGCCCAGGAGGCGATCCGTTTCGGGCTTGGCATCGCCGCCGACGGCTACAACATCGCGGTGTCGGGCGAGTCCGCGTCCGGCCGCAGTACCGCCGTCCGCCTTCTCGTCTCCGAATTCGCCGGCAAGCGCGCCCCTGCCCCCGACTGGATCTACCTCTACAACTTCGCCGACCCCCTGCGGCCGCGCGCTGCCTCGCTCCCGGCCGGCACCGGTGCCGCCCTCCAGCGCGATCTCGCCCGCCTCGCCGATGTCTGCCGCAAGGAGATTCCGCGCGCCTTCGAGAGCGAGTCCTACCAGGAGCGCAGCCACGACACCCTCGAACCGCTCGAAAAGGAGCGAGACCACGCCATCGAGGAGATGCAGCGAAACGCCACGCTCCAGGGCTTCGCCGTCAACGTCACCCCCATGGGATTCGCCATCCTTCCCCTTGGCCAGGACGGCCGCCCCATCCCGCCGGAGGTCATCGCCGGGCTGCCCGCCGAACTCCGCCAGACCCTCCAGAAGCGCAGCGAGGCCGTGGAGGAGAAGGTCGCCGCCACCCTGCGCGAGATCCGCGCTCTCGATGCCCGCGGCCACGAAGCCATCGAAGCCCTCGACCGCGACGTGGCGCGCTTCGTCGCCGGCCACGCCCTCGATGACCTTCGCGCGCGCTACGGTGCCTATGGCCTCGAAGCCCACATCGCCGATATCGAGGCCGACATCCTCGCGAACCTGGAACGCTTCAAGCAGCT